>URNM01000001.1 GCA_900549185.1 uncultured Collinsella sp.
CTGATGAAGGGTGATGAGGGAATCCGTTGTTTCGAGTTGCTTCGCTATCGCCCTTTGTTCCGGGATTTTTGGGCACCAAATAGGCATCTCGAAAAACGTTGCATCGGAGATTGAAAACCTGTCAGACCTCGCCCCCGAATTGCCTTCGAGGAACATGAAATCATGCCACCTGGACGTTTTGAAATAGTGCTCTAAGTAGGTTTTGTCCACGCTCTCATCTACCGAAAAAACTGTATACAGCGGGGACATGACACCCGCTCTGTTCAGGCGGTTTCTATTGATCGGACCGCAAGGCGCCGTTACAGAAATCCTTGGGTTGTAGACGAAGTTGTCTGGTTGAACTACATAGTAACCACTGATATTCGCGTCGTTGGTAATGTCATGGTCGAAGTAGTCGAGCTGGCTGATGACGCCTTGCTCTGCAGAATTTGTAAACGTCTCCGAAAGACCGCTGTCAGCGTTCTTGGTGGTTATCTTCTTGCTGAATTCACCAAGCTTACGCTGTTCCCAAGTTGAAACGAGGGGGCGCATGGTCGCATGCGTCCCCTCAGATAGACAAACTTTCGATTTCGCCTGTTCAAAAAAGCCGCTCATTCGTCGATGTCGAAGCCGCCTTCCAGGATGAACTTCTTCAACAGTGCCGCCGCACGGGTGTTCACCTTGAACAGGGGAAGCGTCCTGCCTTCCTTCTGCTCAAAGAAGGCCTTGGCGCGCGCCTTGTCCACCGAGTCCTTCAAATCGTCGAAGCGTCCGAACTCGTTAATGCTCGATTCCGTCAGGTCAAGCGCAGCCATGGTGGCAAGAAGCCCGCCGTCTATGCCGAGCGCCTCGACGATTCGCTCGACTTGAGCGTTTTTCGCCTTGCGGGCATAGGACGTGATGTAATCCCTCAACGTCTTGCCGTCTTCCAGGGCGACGTCCCCTCGCTCGACATCGTGAAGGAACAGCTCGGCGAAGCGCTGGTCATCCTGGTTTAGGGACGCGAACGATCGGTGGAGCTCCTCGCGCGCGGCGGCAAGACCCTCGTCATCCTGCTCAAGGCATTTCAGCCACTTCTCGAAGTTCGCGTTCATGTAGTCGCTGTCTATGAGCCCCGTGTCGATCTCGGTTATATGACCATCGAGCTCGTAGGGCGCTTCGGGCGCGTCGCCAGGCCCGCCCCCTCCTGCGAACAACTCCTTGTAGCGCTGCACGAGAATGAGATAGGTCCGCTCGTCGATGACCGGTTGCACGAAGAAGGACTTGCCCCTCGGCTCGCCTTCCTCCGGCTCCTCCTCAAACTCGTAGGTGTCCTGCTCCCATGTGAAGCCCTGCACCTTCGCGGCCTCAAGGAACTCGTTGAGCTCAACGAACTCCTTGGCGAACTTGCGCCTGGCTTCCTGCGATGCGGGGAGCCTGGAGAGGTCTCCTACGCCAGCTGCTTCGAAGACCATGAGTATTTCCTGGAGGCGCGTATCCATCAACGCGATATTCTCCGGTAGCTTCTGGACGAACATATCGAGCGGGCGGTCTCCCGAATACAGCTTCACCGCCGCTTCGATATAGCCCTTCATAGTATGGGGTCGACGGTAATAGCGAATCGTGCCGAAAGGCTTGTCGGGCCCAAACAGGCGGTTCGTGCGGCTGAACGCCTGGATGATGCCCTCGTAGTGGATTACCTTGTCGAGGTAGAGAGTGTTAAGCCATTTGGAGTCGAAGCCCGTGAGCATCTGATCAACCACGATGAGCAGGTCGATGCGGGAATCCCGGTTGGTGTCGACGTTGGCGTAGGGTTTCTTGTGGGACAGACGAGCCGAGATATCCTTCTTCATGGCGGGCCATGTGGGGATAGTGAACTCCTGGCCGTATGCCTTGTTATAGTCTTCTATGAGCTCGACCAAAGCGTCTTCCTTTACCGTGGAGCCGGCGTTGTTGTCGATGCTCGGGTCGAAAAGGGCAGTCACCTTCATCTGCGGGGCGCGCTCCTTGAAGGCTCGGTAGTAGTCGATTGCCTCTGGGATGGAGTTTGTCGCCAAGATTGCATGGAACTTGTTGCCGTGGGAGAGCACCGGAAAGCGGCGCAGGATGTCCTCGACAACCTTTCCGTGATGCGGGGTGTCGGGCCAGTATTGGGCAGGAGTGAGGAAATCCTCGATTCCCTTGATATGGTTACCGGCACCGTCGACCATCGGCCCCATGGGAACCTTTGCCGAGTCCTTATAGTAGTAGAAAACTTTGCTCTTTCGGTCGTCGGAAATGGCTTCGGCGACGGTTGCGGCTTTCGCCTGCTCCAGGGCAACCGCTTCGCGCACGTCATAGTCATCGAACGTCGTCACCATGTAGGGGTCGAAGCCCAGCACATTGCCGTCGCGGATGCCGTCGGCGATGCTGTATCGGTGCAAGCATTCGCCGAACACCATGGCCGTGGTCGATCCCTTCTTCTGATTCTCGTCGAGGATTGGCGTTCCCGTGAAACCGAAGAAGAGGGCATTGGGGAAGGCACGACGTATGTCCTGGAGCATGTCGCCGAAGGTGGATCGGTGGCATTCGTCAATGATAAATACGATACGTTTGCCAGCCAGGCGGTCGAGCTCAGCTTGGGTGATCCCCGTCTCGCCGGCCTTCAAGTTGCTCATCTTTTGGATAGAGGTGACGATAAGGCGATTCTTGGGGTCGTCACTAGCGAGCTTGGACTTGAGGACCTGCGTATTCTCAGTGCCCTGCACGTCGTCGGCGTCATCAGCGAAGGAGCGGTACTCCGAGAGCGACTGCGTGCCTAACTCGATACGATCCATGAGGAATACGACCTTGTCGGCATCATGGGAGTCGGCGACAAGTTGGGCCGATTTAAAGCTAGTCATGGTTTTACCGGAGCCGGTGGTATGCCAGATATAGCCGCCGGGACGACCGGGCGTGCTGCTGTGCCGCGGCTCGTCCCATTTGCATCTGCGAACCTTGTCCGAGATGGCCGCGGCGGCATAGTACTGGTAGCTGCGCATGACTTTTAGGCAGCCATCCGAGCTGTCGGCCACGGTATAGAACCCAATGAGCTGATGTGCCATGGGAATGGAGAGCAGCGAAGAGGTGAAGCGCTTCCACTCGTCAGTACCGGGCTTGTCGCCCGCGCAGACGGGTTCGTTGTTGAAGTCTTCCCAGTGGAAGAAGAAGTTGGGGTTGAACGCGCCCGCTCCGGGGTTGGCGAAGTACCGCGCCTCGTCAGGGGTCATTCCTACGAAGATCTGCACCAGGCGGAAGAGTCCCGTGAACACACCTTCGTGCGCGTATTTTTCAATCTGGCCGGTTGCCTGGCTTACGGGCACGCCGCTGCGCTTAAGCTCGATATGGATGACGGGCATGCCGTTGATGAGCAGGCATAGATCACCGCGACGATCGTTAAGGATTTTGCTTTTTGCGGGATAGATTGGCTGTTGGGCGATTTGGTAACGGCTTTGACCTGCAGCAATCTCTTGACGGTCGTAGATTTTCAGGCTGACTTCCTTGCCCAGGTGAAGGACGTCATCAGGGTTGTCGCGGGTGATGGCAATGGTTTTGCCGTTGATGAACCCGTTGAGCGCCAGCGGGGTCTTAAGCGTTTCGATTTGTTCGATGACCTGTGCCATCTCACCCTGCGTGAGTGGGCAGCCATTCAGGCGGTCTATGCCGGCATTGTTGTTAAACAGGATCTTCGCCCAGTTGCAGATAAGGTCCTGTTCGGTAGGGTAGCGAAGAACACCTTCTGCATCGTCCCAACCGTGCTGCTTCAACACAGCGATAACCGCTTCTTCGAACGAAGCTTCTTTATCGAAAACCATGGCAAAACCTATCTGCGAAATTGCAAAAAGCGTTTTTTACTTATTTCAAACATTATAGGTCCCGCAGCCATTTCCCCGGGATTGCCCGGGCCCTCTAAATTGACTGACAGGGCTTTTTGGAGCCGCTTCTGCCGCTCCGGACACCAATCAATGTCAACGGAGTAGCCCACCTCAATGGAATGTATAAAGCAAGCGCACGTTTACGCCTAAACTCATGCGACAAATTGAGCCCCGATGACTTGGATCTGAGGTCATTCCCGGGGACGCCGTAGGCAGTTGATCTGTATGCGTTAGTTCTATCAAATTGACATTGATAGCAGCGACCGCCCCGCACACTTCGCCCATCAGTTATAGTCGCCCCCCTACCTCCCCTCCGCCTTCAGCTTCAGCAGCAGGTCGCCCAGCTCGGGGCACTTGCTGGAAAGGCGCGTCTGGGGTCGCTCGCCCATCCCCCACCGCTGGCGGACTTCCTGGGCGTGCGGGCTCACACGGTAGTCCCCGTCCATCATCTGTTTGAGTAGCTTGGCGGTCACGCGCGCATCGGCAAGGGCGCTGTGAGCGTGGCCCGTCGACTCGTCGAACTCGATGCCGAACCACGTTGCCGTATCGCTCAAAGAGACGCGCCCGTGGCTGCCAACGTCCATGATCGAGGTGTAAAACGCCTGCAGGTCGGCCCAGTCCGTAGGAAATGCGGAAAGATCGATGCGCTTTGCCTGGCACTCGGTCAAAAGCTGTCGACGGTCCGTCCCGCTCCAGCAAACTATCTGGGCGGAGTAGCGACCAATCCAATCGCCGAGCCTTTTGATAACAGTACAGAGCGGATCGGCCATCGCAGTGTCCACGGCCGATATCCCCGTAAGCTCGCGGACGGGAAACGCAACGCCTTCGGTAAATTCCGTCTGCACAAACTGCGAGAACTCGCCCATAACGTTGCCGTGGTAATCGAGCTTGACCGCGCCGACCTCAATAATCTCATTGCGCAGTCCACGGCGCTGGCGCTGCTTTGGCACCGGCGCAAACTCAAAGTCCAGCACAATCTGGCGCGCAAAGTTCGTCGTATCGATAGCCGAGATACACGGCGTCTTTTCAGCTGACACGGTTATGGCCTTTCTCCGTCGCCTGCCGCCTGCTACATAGCTACATAGGCGGCTATATTGCCGTAAGGATAGGCGCCCGCGCGGACATGAAATCGCCCAGCGCGGCCACCCGGCACCCTTGCGTAAAGCCGCGCTTTGAGATGGCCACGTCGCTGTTATTAGCGAACATATATTCGTATTTATGACTGCAGTTTGATAGACTAGTTATTGTTGACGGCAGCTTCATGTGCCGGGCAGCGCCCTCCATGCGACGGGAGGTGATGCCCATAACCGATCTGACTGATTTCGTGAAGCTCCTGACCGCTTTGGCCTCGCTCCTCACGGCGCTTATCGGGCTTACCGAGGCACTCAAGCAGCGTACGAAGCAGAAAAAGAGGGGTCGACGCCACTAAGGCATTGACCCCTTAATCGAAGTAACGGCGCTGCCCAGCTATCACCCTTGGGCTGCCGTCGACCTTATTCTACCCACGGTTGCCAGGTTTAACAAATGGTTTTTCAGTCATGAAGACTCGACGCTCGCCCGGCTCGTCCACTACACCAGCCACCACTCAACATCCACGGAGCACTCGACCTCGATGGGTTCCGGATCCAGCACCGTTTCCCCAAGGCCTCCGGATGCCCCATCGGGAGCGCCCATGGCAGCGCAGTACACCCCACCATAATCCCCCGGCCGGCTGTTATACGAGATATGCTTGATGCCGCCCAGCTTAGTCCCCGCCGCCGCAGCAAGCGCCTGCGCATTACCGCGAGCGCGCTCGACAGCGCGGGCAATCAGGACGTCCTCCGCCGCGCGCTCATCCGCAAGTTCAAATCGAATGTTCATGTCGGCATGCGATCCGCAGGTGTTGAGCGCCGTCCACACAGCCGCAAAGTCAATCGAATCGACAGGCGCGGCAACCGCGCCGTACGCATAGTAGTCGTAGCCCACGATGGTTGCCCTTTTGCGCGTCGTCTGCGCATAGCAGGTGTACCGGCGACACGTTAACTCGTCATCTAGACCAAAGGGCGCCAGCGCAGCGGCGACCTTGGCGCGATCGGCGTTGTAATCGTCCAGGCACGCCTCCTTGGTATCAAAGCGGCCGCCAAAGCCAATGCTAAAGATCACGCGATCGGGCATGACCTTATCCTCGATCCGGGCACCAACGCTCACATAGCCGGTCTTATCCGTTGCCATGACATCCGTCCTTTCCACGAATGACTACGTTGCAGTAAACATAGCCGCCCGCGCGGACACAAAGTTGCGCGGCGGCGCCGCTGCGGGTCCTGGGACGCATGATCCATTTGAGGCCTCTACCGGAAAGCGAATCCCATTCTGAGCGGGGATTCTGGGACGTAGTTTCCGCATGCAGCCTCGTTGGGAAAGTTCATCCCGGTTTGGAGCCATAATCTGGAACACTGCTTCCGCCAGAGGTCCCAATCGGAAACGGCATCCCACTCTGGGGCCGAAATCTGGGACGCAGTTTCCGGTTGAGGGCTGTTCCGGAAAATGTATCCCATTCCGAGCGGCAATTCCAGGACGCAGTTTTCGCAGATACAAGATGACGATCCGCAGCCCTTATCGCATGCCTTCAAATATGCGATCCAGAACCACAAAACAGCAGATAGAATGCTCTTTTTCAAAAAAGTACACGTCCCGAAACTTACCAAGGCTTCATAACTAGCTACCGTTCAAGGGCGCCGATTACCGCCCACCGATTCAAACAAGAAATACGTCGCCAAAAGCAGGCCATCTACCTGCATGGTTAGATTTTGGTCAGCTTTTGGTCAGTTGAGCGGCAAGTTCCGGCTGATACGTTTTTGCTACCAAAAAGGAGGCGGTAGCTCATGACCCATCGCAATGACCAACTCATCGATCAGCTGCTAACCCAAGCCGAACAAGAGGGGCGCTGTCTGATTCCCCCGAGCGCGGCGATCCGAAAAGCGCTCCTTCGGCGCACCGGCAGCACGGTCGTCTCGCCCATGCAGGGACTGTTCGCGCGCAAAATGCGCTGGAATGAACTCGACCGGGCGCAGCGTCATTGCGAGATTATTCGCGCCCTTGCGATCATCCACCCCGATTGGACGTTCTGCTCGTTTTCGGCAGCTTGCCTGCTGGGGCTCGAGGTCTCGTGGCGGCATCTGAACGTTGTACATGTCTGCAGCTCGACAAAGCCGTCGGCTCGTCCGGGCACGCATATTCAGCGGCACCAGGTCGAGCCGGCCGGAGCAACAAATCAAGCTGGCATATCGATAACGCCGCCCATCCAAACGGTCACAGATTGCCTGCTGCAAACTGGTTTTGCCGATGGTATGCCCATTGCCGATTCGGCGATCTCAAAGCTTGGTCTAACGCGAGAGCGGCTGATGGGAGCAGTCGAAAAACGAGCGGGCGCTCGCAACGGTCGCGCGGTGCGCACTGCGCTCACCACGCTCCAATATGCTGACGCGCGTGCCGAGAGCGGTGGGGAATCGGTCGCTCGAGCCGTCATGATCGAAACGGGCTTTGCACCCGACCAGCTCCAATATAAGCTGACGGACCCCTTCGATTCGACCGAGACCATGCGAACGGACTTTGCCTGGGAGCGCCAGGCGCGGGAGCTCACATTGGGAGAACTCGACGGGTTCGTCAAGTATACCGACCAGGCCATGCTAGCCGGGCGCACCACCGCCGAGGCACTCGTTGCCGAACGACAGCGCGAGGCGCATCTATCGCTCTACGGTCACCCTCTGCTGCGCTTTACCATGAACGAGGTCCGCTCGGCAGGAATGCTCGCCAAAAAGCTGCAGACGGCAGGCATCCGGCAGACCGCGCTGCCGACATGGCTCAACGAGGTTGACCTGTAGGGACTGCTGAGCCACGCATTGCCGGATCGCATCCCCCCCTATCTGGGCCGCGTTTTCCCAACGGCCACGCCAACGGAAAGCGCGTCCCAGCCTGGACGCTCAAAACGGGATGCACTTTCCGGATGGCGGGCCTAGCGGAAAGCGTGTCCCGGAATCCCGCCTCAGAACGGGACAGACTTTCCGGATGAAGCACTCAACGGAAACGGCATCCCGGAATAGACGCTCAAACTGGGATACATTTTCCGCTGAGGTTCCATCCGGAAACCGTGTCCCACTCCGAGCGTCAATTCTGGGATGGACTTTCCGCCAGAGGGTTCAGCCGGAAACGGCATCCCACTCTGAAGCGAAATTCTGGGACGCAGTTTCCGGTTGAGGGCTGTTCCGGAAAGTGTGTCCCATTCCAGACGCGGATTCCGGGATGCACTTTCCGTTTGAAGCTCCAACCGGAAAGCACATCCCACTCTGGAGCCGAATTCCGGGATGCACTTTCCGCTAGAGGCTCAAAAGGAAAGCGCATCCCACTCTGAGCGCCAATTCCGGGATGCAGTTTCCGCTCCAAACAAAAGGCCCCAGCTCGCGATGGAGCTGGGGTCAAAGGCGCAGCGTATGCAGTTGATGCTGAGCGCGAACAGCCCGTCAGTAATGACCGTCCGCGCTCTACCCTACCCGCGGTGACGGGCGCGGCTGTACGGCGTATCCACCATGGGCAGATCCGGACGCAGCTTGCCGTCGAATGCGCGATAGGCGTTCTGCACGGCGGGCGCCGTGGGGATCGTTGCGATCTCGCCGATGCCCTTGCCGCCGTATGCCACGGGCAACAGTTCGTCCTTCTCCACGTAGATGGCGTGGATATCCGGAATCTCGGGCGCGCGGAACAGCCCGAGCGTGCCGTACCTTGCCTGGGGCACGCAGTCCTTGAGCGGCCAATCCTCGGTAAGCGCATAGCCCATACCCATGAGCACGCCGCCTTCGATCTGACCCTGGATGGAGATGGGATTGACCACCTTGCCGGAATCGTGCGCGGCATAGACCTCGCTCACGCGGCCGTCGTCGTCCAAAATGACCACATGCGTGGCAAAGCCGTAGCAGATGTGGCTCTTGGGGTTGGGAACGTCGGCGCCCAGCTTGTCGGTCGGCTCCAGGTACACGTAGCCAAACTCGCATCCCTCGAGCGCCTTGATAGCGGCCGCGGGATCCTGAGGATGCATACCCTGGCCGGCAACGAGTTCCTGTGTGCGCAGCTGGTAGGCGCGACCGTCGTCGTACTCGATCTTGACACCATCACCATGGGCACTCACAGGAGCATCGGGTGCATGCTTGCCGGCCTCGACGTCAAGCATGGCATCGCGCAGCAGGAAGGCGGCACCGCGCACGGCCTCGCCGGTTACGACCGTCTGACGCGAGCCAGACGTGGTGCCGGAGTCGGGAGCGTTCTCGGTGGAGCACTCGCCATTGGCAATGCAGCTCAGCGGCAGACCGCACGCCTCGGCAACGTCCTGCAAAAAGACGGTGTTGCAGCCCTGGCCGATGTCGGACGTGGCGGCATAGACCACGGCGCGGCCATCCTCGACGCGAATCTTGCAGCGGCCGGCATCGGGCAGGCCCACGCCCACACCGGCGTTCTTCATGGCGCAGGCGATACCGGCGTGTCCGGGATGCGCGTAGTAGGCATCCTTGACCTCGAGCAGCGTCTCCTTAAGCGCCGTGGAGCAGTCGGCAATCTGGCCGTTGGGCAGAACCTCGCCCGGCTCGATGGCGTTACGGTAGCGAATCTCCCACGGATCCAGGCCGACTTTCTCGGCCAGCAGGTCGATCAGGCTCTCGAGCGCAAACTCGGACTGGCACACGCCAAAGCCTCGGTACGCGCCGGCGGGCGGGTTGTTGGTGTAGTAGCCAAAGCCGCGGATGTCGGTGTTCTGGTACTTGTAAGGGCCAACGGCATGCGTGCAGGCGCGCTCGAGCACCGGACCGCACAGCGACGCGTAGGCGCCGGTGTCAAAGTTGATCTCGCAGTCCAGACCGGTAAAGTTGCCCTCGGCGTCGCAACCCAGCGTAAAGGTGCCGTCCATGGCATGACGCTTGGGATGGAAGGCAAGCGACTCGGCACGCGTGAGCTTGCACTTCACGGGACGCTGGAACTTGTATGCGGCGAGCGCAGCCAGGTGCTGGATGGACACGTCTTCCTTGCCGCCAAAGCCGCCGCCCACGAGCATGGTCTCGACGACCACGCGCTCGGGTTCGTTATCCCAGCCAAACATGTGGGCACACTCTTTGCGCGTATCGTAGGCACCTTGATCGGTCGACTGCACCTTGACGCCGTTCTTGTACGGGAAGGCGACGGCGCACTCGGGCTCCAAGAAGGCATGCTCGGTAAAGGGCGTGGCAAAGCGCTGCGTCACGGTAAACGCGCTTTCGGCCAACGCCTTGGCGGCGTCGCCGCGCGTCACGTGACGGCTCTGGCACACGTTGTCCTTGAGCTCCACCGTGTTGCCAAAGGCAAAGAAGCTGTCGTGCAGGCGCGGGGCGTCGGCAGCCCTGGCTTCGACAATGTTACGCACGGGCTCTAGCGGCTCGTAATCAATCTTTACGAGCTTCTTGGCCTTCTCGAGCGTCGCCTCGTCCTCGGCAACCACCAGCACGATGGCATCGCCCACGCAGCGGGTGATGTCGCCCTGGGCGATCATGACGTCCCAGTCCTGGATAAGGTGGCCGACCTGGTTGACCGGCACGTCCTCGGCGCGCAGGATGCCAACCACACCGGGTAGGGCCTCGGCCTTGGAGGTATCGATGGAGAGCACGCGGGCACGCGGATACTTGGAGCGCACGGCGCTGGCGTAGGTCAGGCCCGGCTGATCGAGCTCGTCGATGTCGTCGGGATACTTGCCCTCGCCGAGCACCTTCTTGCGCACGTCGATACGGAAGGCGCGCTTGCCCACGCCGTAGTCATCGCCGCGCTCCAGATCCTCGTCGATCTGCTTTTCGCCACGGAGCACCGCAGCTGCCAGCGAGATGCCCTCGATAATCTTCTTGTAGCCGGTGCAACGGCAGACATTGCCGCGGATGGCGTACTTGATCTGCTCCTCGGTAGGCTCGGGATCCTCGGCGATGAGCGCTGCACCCGCCATGACCATACCGGGGATACAAAAGCCGCACTGCACGGCGCCCACGGCGCCAAAGGCGTACACAAACGCCTCGCGCACGTTCTCGGGCAGGCCCTCGACAGTCACGATGTCGCGGCCGGCGGCAAGGGCGGTGGTCAGCACGCACGCCTTGACGGCCGCACCGTCCACATGGATGGTGCAGGTGCCGCAGGCGCCCTCGGAGCAGCCGTCCTTGGCGGAGTGAATGTGCAGGTCGTCGCGCAGATAGCGCAGCAGCGGTTTGTTTTGGGTCGTCGTGTGCTCGACGCCGTTAACGGTAAAAGTGAATTCCTGTGCCATGGTGATTCCCCTCTACACGCCGGCGGCGATACCGGTGCGGTCGTGGATGGCGCCATGCGGGCAGACGACGGCGCACATGCCGCACGACAGGCAGTCCGTGCCGTCGATATGGGCGCAGTTGTCCTCGATGCGGATAGCGCCGGCAGGGCACTTTTTGGCGCACATGCCGCAACCGATGCAGCTGGTGTCGCAGATCTTGCGCGCAATGGCGCCCTTATCGGTGTTGTTGCAGCGCACCAGGATGTTCTGGTAGCCGGGAACGAAGGCAATCACGCGCTGCGGGCACGCCATGCCGCACAGGCCACAGCCCGTGCACTTGGAGCGGTCCACACGGGCGACGCCGTCGACCAGCGCGATGGCACCGTGGGGGCAGGCCGTAACGCAGGCGCCACAGCCAATGCAGCCTTCGCTGCAGCGGGCGTCGCCGCCTGCGGAAGCACAGCCGCTTCCGCAGGCAACGTAGGCCACGTGATGTTGAATGGATTTGGCCATAAGAGACTCGCCTATTTCTTAAGAAGGTACGAATAGTTGTCGCGCACGGCCCTGATGGTCAGGCGGACGGCCTCGGGCAGACCGGTGTTGACGGCATCGACCGAGACGGTGCGGACCGTGCCGGCGACGCGGACCTTAAAGTGGTCCTCGTCCACGGCCAGGAAGCCCTCGTTCTCGGAGTTCTCCATGTCCTGCTCGCTCCAGAACAGGGTGAGCTTGTCCTTGTAGGGACGACCCTCCTGGTAGGGGCAGAACACGGCGCAGTTACCGCACTCGTTGCACATGCCGTCGACATGGACGACCTGATGCTTGGCCAGGCCCGGCACCTTAATTGCCACGTTGGCGCGGTTGGGGCACACGTCGCAGCAGACCTCGCACACCGAGCCGCAGCCCAGGCAGCGGGTCTTGGTGCAGTTGCGCTTGTCGCGGCACAGCGACCCCTTGCGCTCGTAGCAGGTATCCTCGCGGCCGGCCTGCTCGTTGCAGTCGGCGTACTTGTTAAAGTCCACGCCGGCGATGGCACGGGCGACCTCGGCGGCGTCGGCGATAGCCTCGACCACGGTGGCAGGACCGCGACGGCAGTCGCCCGCAGCCCAGACGCCCTCAACGCCGGTGGAGGTGGCGGCAAGACGGCCGCGACGGTCGTGCTCGACGCCCGCGGCATCGTACAGGCTGGCATCGATGCCCTCGCCCACGGCGCAGATCACCGTGGTGGCGGAAAGCTCGACAGTCTCGCCCGTGGCGACGGGGCTGCGACGGCCGCTTGCATCCGGCTCGCCGAGCTCCATAACGTCGCAGGTCAGCACGGAGCCGTTGAGCGCCTTGGGCGCCAGCAGCTCGCAGAACTCAACGCCGTCGGCAAGAGCAAGATCGAGCTCTTCCTCGTCGGCGGGCATCTGCTTCTTGGTACGGCGATACACCAGGCGCACGTTCTTCACGCCGGCCAGGCGCTTGGCCACGCGGGCCGCGTCCATGGCGGTGTTGCCGGCGCCAATGACCACGACGTCCTCGCCCAGCTCGAGTTTCTCGCCCTTCTTGGCGGCCTCGAGGAACTCCAGCACATCGAGCTCGGCACCCTCGCCCAAGCCCGCAGAGCCGGGCATCCAGGCACCGGTGGCCACGACCACGTCAGTAAAGCCTTGAGCCTTGAGTTCGTCGATGGAATCAACGCGAGCGTTGAGCTGCACCTTGGCGCCAAAGGCCAGGCAGAGCTCGGCATCGTGGGAGATATCGTCGCTCGCGATACGGAACTCGGGGATCACGTGACGGACCACGCCGCCGAGAGAATCGCGGGCCTCGAAGATGGTGACGGGCACGCCGGCACGCGTCAGGAAGAACGCGGTCGCCAGGCCGGCCGGACCGCCGCCGATAACGGCAACGTTGCGCTCACCGTCATTGGCGATAGCCTGGGCGCGCAGCTTGGGCAGCACAGCTGCCATGGCCTCGCGGGCGGCCTTGAGCTTGCTGGCTCGAATCTGGGCGCCCTCGGGCTCGTAGAACGCACGCTCGCAGGCACGGCCGCACGGATGCGGGCAGATGGTGCCGGTAATGAACGGCAGGGCGTTACGCTCGATGATGATGTTAAGCGCGTCCTCGTAGCGACCCTCGTCAACAGCCGCCAGATAGGCGGGAATATCCTGCTGGATGGGGCAGCTCGTGCGGCACGGCGTGGTAAAGCAGTCGGAAAGCGGGCTCTTGCCGGCGACCTTACGGTCGGGCAGCGGGCGCAGCGGCTTCTTGTAGAGCGGGTTGGTGAGTGAGTCGGTCTGGATCGCAGTCACGGCCTCGAGAGAGACGCCCGCGAACGGCTTACCATCCAGGTCGGTAAACTCGCCTGCCATCTGGCTAAAGCGCTCGTAGCCACCGGGCTTGAGCACGTCGGTCGCCAAGGTAACGGGCCAAATGCCGGCATCGTACAGAGCACGGATGTTGTAGACCGTGGCGCCGCCGGAGTAGCTGATGCGCAGCTTGCCATCAAACTGCTCGGTAATGCGGCGGGCAGCCTCGATGGTCAGCGAGAACAGCGAACGGCCGGACATGTACATCTCGGCAGAGGGCAGCTCGTTCCTCGTCACGTCGACGGGGAACGTGTTGGTCAGCTTGACGCCAAACTCCAGGCCGTGCTCGGCGCACAGGGCAATCAGGCGCTCGAACATGGGCACGGCGTCGGCCCACTGCAGGTCCTCGCGGAAGTGCGTGTCATCGAAGACGATGTAGTCAAAGCCCAGCTCGTTCAGACGCTGGCGGGCAAACTCATAGCCCAGCAGCGTGGGGTTGCACTTGATGTAGGTGTTGAGGCCCTTCTCGGTGATCAGATAGGTCGCGATGCGCTCGATCTCGGCCGGCGGGCAGCCGTGCAGGGTAGACTCGGTGATGGAGTTGGAGACGCGTGCCGGGATGGACTCGACGAACGCGGCGTCGACATGCTCAAACTTGTCCAGGTTGACGAGCGCCCATGCGCGGCACTCGTTCCAGACGTCGGAGCCGCTGGCGTCCTTCATGCCCTCGATGTAGGCGTCGACCTTGGGGCTCTTGATGCCCTCCAGGTCATAGCCCACCGACATGTTGAAGACAAAGCCGTCCGGGCTGCCCAGGCCGTACTCGCGAGCGATCAGGTGGCAGGCGAACCATGCCTTCACGTACTCGGCAAAAGCCTGCGAAACCTCGAGCTCGGTCGACCACTCGCAGTTGTAGCACTCGTCCTGCGCCACGATGCAGGGCTTGTTGACGCACTTGGAGAGCTCCTCGCCGTCCATAACCTGAACGGTCTTGAGCTCAAAGAAGCGGGAACCGGCCACATAAGAGGCCACGATGTTCTGGGCAAGCTGCGTGTTGGGACCGGCGGCCGGGCCAAACGGAGTCTCGATGCGCTCGTCAAAAATGGGAAGCGCACCCTCCTGGTTGGTCGTGACCATCTTGCGCACGCCAAAGACGGCGCCCTGAGTCTTGTGCTCCTCGATGATCCAGTTCATCAGCTGCGAAAACGGGATCGGCCTCATGATGTCGCTCATAATGAGCTCCTCTCTGTAACGCCCGGCGAGACCGCGCGACGGGCGCAAATACGGTGTAGCGCTAGCACAGCGCCGGCGACCCCGCGGAGGCCGCCTATGCGCGCGCCGGATGCGGCGAAACACCCGACGCGCGTGAATCTACTTGTGAATTAGTAGGCGCGATCGTTAAGCGTGCTCCAGAGCTTCTTGGACTCGGCCATGGTCCACGCGTTGATCTTTTCCTCATCAATGCCAACGAACTCGCGATCCTTGTACAGGACGCGGCCGTTGATGATGGTGGTGCGGCAGTTTTTGCCCATCATGCCAAAGAGCATGTGACCGTCGACGTTCTCCTCGCTCAGCGGCGTAAAGGGCTTGTAGTCCATAACGATAACGTCGGCGGCAGCGCCGGCCTCGAGCACACCGAGCTTGCGATCGAAGTACTTGCTCGCCATCTTGGCGTTGTTCTCGAACAGCATGGTCATGGCCTCACACCAGCCCACGTTGGGCATGGCGGCGTTGTGACGCTGAATGATCAGGAAGACCTTAAGGCTCTCGAGCATATCGTGGGTGTAGGCGTCGGTGCCCATGCACACGGGGATGCCACGACGGAAGAACTCGAGCACGGGGGCGCAGCCCACGGCGTTGCCCATATTGGATTCGGGGTTGTTGACCAGCCAAGTGCCGGACTCCTTGACGATATCCATCTCGGCAGGCGTCACGTGGATGCAGTGGCCCAGCATGGTGTCGGGGCCCAGCAGGTTGTGCTGCAGCAGGCGCTCGATGGGGCTGATACCACCGCGGTTGAGGCGGGAATCCCACACGTCGTTCATGCCCTCGCACACATGGATGTGGAAGCCGGTCAGGCCGTTGTTGGCCTCGGCCATCTTATCCATGGTCTCGTCCGAAAGCGTAAAGGTAGCATGTCCGCCAAACATGGCGGCGATCATGTGGTTGTCGTTATCGCGACGCTCCTTGGCGGCCCACTGGGCAAATTCGGCGTTCTCGGCAATGGCCTGGTCGCACTTTTCCTGGCCGCGGCGATCGGAGACCTCGTAGCACAGGCACGAACGCATGCCCAGCTCCTGAGCTGCATCCTTAATGGTAAAGAGGCTTCCCGGGATCTCGCAGAAGCTCGCATGGTGATCGAAGATCGTGGTGACGCCATCGCGGATGGAGTCCAAAATCGTGGCATAGGCGCTGGCCTTGGTGCCGTCGAGCGTCAGGTTATCGTCGATCTTCCACCACTGCTGCTCAAGATTCTCCAGGAAGTTGGTGGGGTTGCAGCCCTTAATGGCAAGGCCGCGGGCCAGACCCGAGTAGATGTGGGTGTGGCAGTTGATGAGTCCAGGCATGATGAGGTTGCCCCGGGCATCGACGTACTCGGCATCCGGGTACTTGGCCTTGAGCTCGCGCTCGGGGCCCACTTCGACGATCGTATCTCCGTCAATGGCGACCGCACCGTTTGGAATGAATGGGGTCTGAGCGTTGCGGGTAAAGACGGAACCGTTAGCGACCAGAAGCATGGATGCTCCCTTCAACATCAGAGGCGGGGTTTGACACCTCTGACATGGCGGAGTGCGAAGCGCCGGCCTACACCGGAAACGGGCCCTCTCCCGTCAACGCTTCACCAAAGGGACAAGCCCTTTGAAGTGCGGCTTGGCGCCGCATGGCGTCGGCGGACGAGGCGATGCGTCCGCCGACGAATAGCACCGAATTGGTTACTTCTTGCTCTCGGGCAAGACCAGATCCACGGCAGCGTCCTTGGCAGCATCGATGTGCTGAGCCACGACCGGCGTCTGCGGAAGGATCAGGTTAAGGACAATGGCCATGATGGCGGTGGGGGTTACGGCATTGGAGCCGATGACGGTGGACACCCAGGCGGGCATACCCTCGCCGGCAAGGCAACCGCTGGCCATCCAGATACCCAGGCCAAAGACGACGGAGGTGCCGACGATAGTGGTAGTGCGCTGCGTGAGGCCCTCGCGGGTGAACATGCGCACGCCGTTCATGGTGATGGTGCCAAAGACGCCGACGGTCGCGCCGCCGATGACGGGCTGCGGGATAGCGGAAAGGACGGCAGAGAGCTGCGGGAACAGGCCGGCGATGGCAAAGACGGCCGCGATGATCACAAAGACCCACTTGTTGACGACCTTGTTGGAGCAGATGATGCCCACGTTCTGGCCAAGGGCGCTGGTGGGAAGACCGCCCAGCAGGCCGCCGACCATAGAGGTGAGGCCCTGGGACACGATAGCGCCGGAGAGCTCGCGCTCGGTGGGCATACGGTCGATGGAGCCCAGGCAGGCGGCGGAGACGTCACCGATAACCTGGATGGCAACCATGGGGAACACGACGGCGAGGGTAATGCAGACCTCGGGATCAAACTCGAGCGCGTAGGGCATGAGCTTGGGAAGGGCGAAGACCTGAGCGGTGGCGACGCTGGAGAAGTCGATCATGCCAAAGGGGATGGAGACGATCATGCCAACGATCATGCCAAAGAACACGGATCCCAGCTTGAGCGTGCCCTTGCCAAAGTTGGCGAGCGCAAAGACCACGGCGAAGGTGATAAGAGCGACGCACCAGGCCTGCGGGGTGCCCCACAGCGGCGTACCCATACCGCCGGCCATATACTTGACGGCCGTGGGATACAGCGAAACGCCGATGGAGAAGATGACCGTACCGGTCACGACGGGCGGGAACAGCCACTTGATCTTGCTGTAGGCCAGACCAAAGAGGACCGCGACGGCGCCGCCGACGATCTCGCCACCCAGCAGCGCACCAAAGCTAAAGCCCGAGGCACCCATGGCCTGCAGGGCCGGCAGGAACGCGAACGAAACGCCCATGACGATGGGCAGGCCGCCGCCGATGCGACGGAAGGGAGCGAAGGCCTGAAGGGCCGTGTCGATCGCCGAAAGAATGAGCGCGACCTGGATGATGTCGGTACTCTGCTGGCTATTAAAGCCGTAGACGCCGGCCATGATGACCGCCGGGGTAATGATGCCGGCAAACGATGCCAGTACGTGCTGAAGGGCACACGGGATCATTTCCTTAACGGGAGGCATGCCTTCGCGAGTGAACAGGGCTTCAGTGCCGTTCGTAACCGTCTCCTGGGTCATTTGACCACCAATCCTCGAAGTAGTTGTTTTCGCATCTAACGCTCTATTGTGACGCAGTGCGGGGTTGAGGTTGTGCCTTCATTGCATATCGTATTAAAGATGATTCTCATTCTCAATAATAATTTTTTGTTATCAGACTATTCTTCAGCTGAAATAACGCATTTCCGCAGGTCAGGAAAGTGTCTGGTCAAAATAACATCTAACTTTTCTTTTGGTCAACCGTTTACCGCTAAATTCCTACCGTTCGTCTGCATTACGCAATGTACCTGCGGATATACGAGATGATGGGCAACGTGTTACCATGAGAAAAAATTGTTATGAACATTTCCGATTTCACCCAAAGGAGTTGCCCGTGAACGAGACCGTACGTCGCTTTTTGCCGATGGTCGATTTTCTGGAGCAGATACTCGGCAAAAACAGCGAAATCGTGCTGCACGATTTCTCGGATCCCGACCACGCCATCGTCGATATTCGCAACGGCATCGTAAGCGGCCGCAAGGTCGGCGGTCCCGCCACCGATCTGGCACTCAAGATCATGCACGACGCCAAGTATCGCGACCTGCCGTTTATTACGGGCTACGAGGGGCGCGGTGCCGGCGGCAAGACGTTGGAGTCAGCGACGTACTTTATCCACGAGAATGACGAGATCGTCGGTATGCTCTGCGTCAACACCGACCTCTCGACCGTGCGCTCCATCAACGCCATGGCGCAGCAGCTCATGGCGTGCTTCGACGCGGCGCCGACGCGCACGGAGCCCGCCCCTATCGAGGTCGAAAGCCTTTCGGAGTCTACACAGGAGCTCATCGACCGCAGCATTGCCGAGTTGCTGAGCACGCGCGGGCTGGATGTAGCATCGCTTGGTCAAAGCGACCGCGTGGACGTCATTCGCCACCTCAACGGCAACGGGGTGTTCATGCTCAAGGGCGCCGTGGCCTGCGCCGCCACCGCGCTGGGCATCTCGGAGCCCAGCGTCTACCGCTACCTGCAAAAAGTCCGCAAGGAGGGCTAAACGTTATCCCTTGGGGACGGAGGGAAACGGATCATTTTTGTCGCATCGCTTGACAAAAGACCCTGCAGCTCGCACTGCAGGGTCTTTTTGCATGTCATGTTTAGTTGTTGCCAACGCCTTAGAGAGCGGCGACGACCTCGATCTCGACCAGACCGCCAGCCGGAAGGGCGGCAACCTGAAATGCGCTGCGCGCGGGGAACGGAGCCTCGAACTTGGAGGCGTAGATCTCGTTCACGGCAGCGAAGTCGGCGATGTCGGCCAGGTAGACCGTGGTCTTGACGACATCGGCAAAGGTGGCGCCGGCAGCGGTCAGCAGGGCCTCGACGTTAGCAAGGGACTGCTTAGCCTGGGCCTCGACGCCCTCGGGCATCTTGCCGGTTGCAGGGTCGATGCCCAGCTGGCCGGACAGGAACACCATGTTGCCGGTCTGGATGCCGGGGGAATACGGGCCGATGGCTGCAGGTGCGTTATCGGAAGACACGACGGTCTTGCTCATGTTTATCTCCTTACGATTAGTTGAGAGAGCGTGAGCGCGGCGTTCACACCGGGAGGCACAATTCGGTCTGAACACCGCGCTTGATTTGGGATAGTACCCAAGGTTCCCGCGCGATGCAAGATTATTATCACCTTGCGAGAATATTTTATCGCCCAACGGCGCCTGTCGGCCGCTGAACGGCACGACCGGACGGTGAAGCTCAAAATGATCCGTTTCCCTCCGTCCCCAGCGGATCAGGCGGTCCATGGGGGACGGAGGGAAACGGATCATTTTTGCTGCAAGGGCTGCTGAAGACTTTATCCTGCTTGGGCCACAGGGCTCGTCCGCCGCAACAGCGCCACTATACTTTTGAGTATCTGAGCATTTTGAAAGGCAGGATATGACCGCAATCGCCAGTCGAACCACCAACCGCAGACCCGAGCTCTTGGCCCCCGCCGGAGGCCCGGAGCCCTTTGCCGCCGCACTCGCTGCCGGGGCAGACGCCATCTACTGCGGCATGGGCAGCTTCAACGCCCGCCGCAAGGCCACCAACTTTACCGACGAGGCCTTTGAGCAGGCCTGCTGTGCTGCACACCTGGCCGGGTCGCGCGTCTACGTCACGGTCAACATCGTCATCAAGCAGTCCGAGATGGGCGATGCGCTGCAACTCATCCATCGCTGCTCCACGCTGGGCGCCGACGCCTTTATCATCCAGGACTGGGGCCTGTTCTTTGAGGTCAAGCGCACGATGCCCGGCATCGAGACGCACATCTCAACCCAGGCGAACATCCACGACGACCGTGGAACCCTTTGGTGCCGCGAGCAGGGCGCCGACCGCGTGACCCTCTCGCGCGAGCTCTCCATTGACGAGATCGCTGCCATCCACGACGCCGCACCCGATGTGGACCTTGAGGTCTTTAGCCATGGCGCCATCTGCTTTTGCTACTCGGGCCTGTGCCTGCTTTCGAGCTTTGCCATGGCGGGCCGCTCGGCCAACCGTGGCATGTGCGCCCAGCCCTGCCGCCTGCCTTACGAGCTGATCGACGAGAACGGTCGCGTGCTCTCCCTTGCCGGTCGCGAGCGCGCGCTGTGCCCGCGCGACACCAACACTTCGCAGCTTGTTCGCCGTCTGTATGACGCCGGCGCCGCATCGCTCAAGCTCGAGGGCCGCATGAAGGCCCCCGATTACGTGTATTCCATCGTCGACGTGTATCGTCACGAAATTGACGACATGCTATCCGGAGCCACCGTTGCCAAGGACGAGGAAGCCGCCCGCCAGCGTCAGCTCAAGCGCTGCTTCAACCGCGACTTTACGCACGCTTATCAGGACGGCACCTCGGGCGACGAGATGATGAGCTATGAGCGTTCCAACAACCGCGGCCAGATCGTTGGCACGGTGCTGGGCAGCCGTCTGGCCAACCGCGACGTGCGTGGGCTCAAACCCGACGACCGCCGTCGCCGCGCCGCCATCGCCCGCATTGAGCTGTTTGAGCCCGTGGGCAAGGGCGACCTGCTGGAGCTTCGCCACGATAACGAGTTTGATCAGTTCCTGACCACCATTGCCGCCGATGATGCCGCCGCCGGTGACATCATTGAGTGCCGCGTGCCCCGCAGCATGCCCGAGGGCTGCCGCGTCCGCGTGATTCGCAGTCAGCGTGCCATTGACGCCGCCGGCGCCGCGCTCAAGCGCGATGTGCTGCGCCGCCGCGCCGTAGATGTGTCCGTCGTGGCGCGTCTGGGCAAGCCGTTTACCGTTACGCTCACCTGCTGCGACGACCCCGCGCTCATCGCCACCGCCACGGGCTTCACCGTCGAGGCCGCCAAGACCCGCGCCGTCGAGGCGGCAGACCTGGTTGAGCATGTGGGCCGCATGGGCTCCTCGCCCTTTGAGGCTGCGAGCTTTGATGTGACGCTCGATGAGGGCTGCGGCATGGGGTTCTCCGCTGTGCACAAGGTGCGCGCTGCCGCCTGCAAGGCGCTGGAGGAGGCCATTCTGGCACCGTATGAGAAGCGTGCGAAAACGCTCGAGATTCCGGGGCTCGACAAATGTACGCACGCCATACCCGAGCATTACCGCGATGAGCCGCAGATCTGCGCCACCGTCACCTCGCTCGAGGCCGTCGAGGCAGCCCGCGCGGAGGGTGCAACGCGCCTCTACATGACCACCGACGTGCTCGAGGCTGTCGGACTCTCCCCTGCCGATGCATTTGAGCAGGGTATCGTGCCCGTACTCGACGAGGTCTGCCGTGCTGTTGACCACGAGCGCGTTGACCCCTGGATCAATGCCGGAGCCACCGTCGCCGTCGGCAATATCTCCGAGCTCGCCGTAGCCGCGCAGACCGGCGCCACGGCCGAGATTCGCTCTTGCCTGCCGGTGCACAACACGCCCTGCATGGAGGCGCTTGCCGAGCGTGGAGCCGGTGCGTTTTGGCTCTCGCCCGAGATCACGCTCGACGAGATTGTCTCGCTCGGCGCCGCCGCGCCCGCGGCTCTGGGCATCACCGTCTTTGGCCGCCCGCGCGTTATGACAAGCGAGCACTGCATTCTGCAGGTTGCCAACGGCTGCATCCACGATTGCGCCAACTGCCGCCTGCGCGCCCGCAAGCTCTCGCTCAAGAATATCGACGGAAAGGTCATGCCTGTCCGCACCGATATCCACGGCCGCTCTCGCCTGTACGATGCCCATCCCATCGACCTCACGCCGCAGGTCCCTCAGCTGCTCGATGCCGGCGTGCGTCGTCTCATGGTGGACGGAACGCTGCTCGAGACGGATGAGGTGGGCCGCGCCGTCGCCCGCGTTCGTCGCGCCGTCGAGGCCGCGCAAGCCGGCCGCAAGCCCGCCGCCCGCCTACGCGGGGCGACCTCGGGCTGCATGTTTGTGGGAATCAGCTAACCGAAAGGCTTACACGTGAACGAAGAACCTCAAGTCCTCTACTGCGACGCCTGGCTCATGGCCATCGACAAGCCCGCCGGCATGATCGTCCACGGCGACGGCACCGGCGAGCGCACGCTTACCGACTACGCCAGCGACCTGCTGTTGGCGATGGGCGACGGCTTTGCCGCAACCGACATGCAGCCGCTCAACCGCCTGGACCGTGACACCACCGGCGTGGTGCTGTTTTCGCTCGACAAGCAGACGCAGCCCGCCTTTGACCAGATGGTCATCGACCACGTTTTCGAAAAGCACTACCTGGCGCTCGCCGAGGGCAAGATCGACTGGAACGAGAAGCTCATCGACAAGCCCATCGCCCGCGACCGTCACGACAGCCGCAAGATGCGCGTCGGCGCCAGTGGCAAGCCGTCTCAAACGCGCGTGAAGGTGCTCAAGCGTCTTAAGAGCCGTCGTGGCCTGCCCACGCGCTCGTATATCGATGTCGAGCTGCTCACCGGCCGCAAACACCAGATCCGCGTGCATCTGGCGAGCGAGCGTCATCCCCTGGTGGGCGACGAGCTCTACGGCACGCCGCGTCCCTGCGGCCTGATGCTCCATGCCCACAGCGTGTCCTTTACGCATCCCGTAACCGGCGAGCACATCCACATCGAAGCCCCCTGCCCCTGGGAGCCCTAAACCACCACAATGGGGACAGGCACCTTTGTGGTGGTTTTGCCGCAATGGCTCAGCCGCGATCCCAAAACGTCTCGATCCGTAACAGTTAGAACCCTTTTTCCGGTCTATCTGTTACAGATCGAGACATTCGAATCCCCCTTAAGGGAAAATCTCAATCTGTAACAACAACTCGGCAAAATCACCCCAAGATGTTACAGATTGAGACAAAGGGACGGCGCGGTTCGGAAGTATCTCAATCTGTAACATCTAACCCACTTTTAACGGTCTAGTTGTTACAGACTTAGACAAAACCGGCAGACAACGAAAGCGGCAACGCCCGTAATGGACGTTGCCGCTTTTCTATTGAGAAAACTACTCGGTTTTCGTTACTTACCACCACAATGGGGACAGGCACCTTTGTGGCGGCTTTGGCCTTGTCCTGTCCCCTGTCGCTAGGCCGTGATGACGTTATCCATCGCCCGATACTTGGCGGGGACCTCACCTGCGGTAATAATCGTTGCGTCGCGGAAGTCCGCGAACTTAACGGGCGCCACCATGCCGAATTTGCTGGCGTCCGAGATTACGAAGCGTTTGGCGGTATGGCGCATCGAGATACGCTTGACCTGCGCTTCCTCGATATCCGGTGTGGTGAGACCTTGCTCGGCGGCGATGCCATTGGAACCCCAAAAGCCGCAGTTGAAGTTATAGCGGTCCAGGGTTGCCAAGGCATCGGGGCCAACGAGTGCTTCGGTCTCGGGCTTGAGCTCGCCGCCTAGCACCACGGTGCGCATGCCGCGCAGAGCGAGGTGCTGAGCATGGAGCACAGAATCGGTCACATAGGTGACGCCGTCGAGATGCGGAAGATGCTCGATGAGCTTGAGGGTCGTGGAGCCCGAATCGATATACACAAAGCTATCGGGCTCCACCAGGGCCGCAGCACGGGCGCAGATGCGCTCCTTGTCATCGTTATGGAGATCGCTGCGCTCGTTGATCGTCAGGTCGCGCGTCACGTGCGCGCGCTCCAGACTCGTCGCGCCTCCGTGCACCTTGGCGATACGGTGTGCGCGGTCGAGCGTCTGCAAGTCGCGCCGAATGGTGGACGGTGTCACGCCCAGGGCTTCAGCAAGCTCCGGTACGGTAACCGAGCCGGCCTGCTGCACCATCGACACGATTGCGTTGAGCCTATCTTCCGCAAGCATCGCTTACTCCTCCTCGGGGTACACGACTCCCCAGTCGGCGCGAAGCTTGGTCATAAGCTCCATAACATCAGAAGCATAGCCCAGCAGCTCGCGCTTCGAATCATCGCCGGCAACGGCCTTCTCCAGGTCGGCCATCTCGTAGCACAGTGCGTAGGCTTCGGTGCCAGCGTGGACCTCCTCACGGTGACCGTCCGCAGTCCACACGATGGTCGCATGGTCGGCGCGCGGATACTCGTTGACCTCGATATAGCACTTATCGAAACTGATGACCGAGCGCTTGGGCTGCTTGGAGTGGAGCGTAAGACTCACCACGCCCAGCTGCTGCTCGGCGTTACGGCAGACAATGCCGCCCGCAACGTCGACACCGGTCTCACAGGTGTTGCCCAGAGACACGACCTCGGCGGGTTGGCTGGCCATAAACAGGCGCATGACGGAGAGCGCATACACGCCAATGTCGAGCATGGCGCCGCCGGCAAGACTACGGTTGTAGAAACGATTGGTCAGGTCGCCGTACTCCTTATAGCTGCCAAAGTTGAGCTGGGCAAGGTTCATGCGGCCAAAGTCTCCCGCGTCCATGCGACGGCGCAGCTCCTGATATAGCGGCATGTGGAGCACCGTGGTGGCGTCCATAAGGACCACGTTGTGCTCGTCGGCGATGGCACGGGCCTCGTCGAGCTCGGCAGAGTTAAGGGTAATGGCCTTCTCACAGAGCACGTGCTTGCTGGCGGCGAGCGCGGCACGCAGATAGGTGATATGCGTGTTGTGCGGCGTGGTGATATAGACGGCGTCGATGTCCGGATCGGCATAGAGGTCCTCAACCGTTTCGTACACCTTCTCGACGCCATACTGCTCGGCAAAAGCCTGGGCCTTGGACAGCGTACGGTTGGCGACACCCGCGAGCTTGCGGCCGGCAAGGGCGAGAGACTGGGCCATCTGGTTGGCGATAACGCCGCAACCGACCACAGCCCAGCGAAGCTCGGGTGCCGTAAAGATATCATCGGGGAACGGCTGATCCTGGACCGAGGCAAACGCCGCCTTTGCGGCTGTCTCGGCGTCGAGCGGAGCCTGTTTGGAATCTGCCATCATGTGCCTCCTGAGTCATCGAAGGTTCTTCATTTCCAACAGCCTTATATTCGCACGATTACGCGCGCATTTGCTTGTATTTGCGTGTTTATTTGTTTATCGGTCATTATTTAACCATAGTTAGCAGATGTTTGCGCGGCTATGCGCATTATCGCGCAAGACTCCGCGCGTAAATGCGCATACGACGATTCTTACGAAACATAAAGAGGCGGAACACCAAAGCCTAAGAGAGAGCGGGCTGTATTACTCCACCCCTCTGAGAAGGCATCAGGTATCAATGAACCGCCCCGAACTACCGGCACATAGGGACTATACCCAGCTGCCGGCACTTGAAGGGACTGTCCCCATGTGACGCTTTAGTGGCAAGGCTGTCCCCGTCAACTAGCCGTTTAAGAACGTCCCCAACGACTACTCATTTAAGTCTGTCCCCAATGAGTGGGGATAGAAAAAGGCCCGGGTGCCGTGGCATCCGGGCCTTTGCTAGCAACTTGATGTTGCGGGCAGCTTAGAACTTGTGGCCGCACTTCTTGCAGACGCGCAGCTTGTTCTTGCCGTCCTTCTCGTGACCGACGCGGGTAACCTTACCGCACTCGGGGCAAACGAGATTGACGTTGGAGGCGTCGATGGGAGCCTCCTGCGAAACGATGCCGCCCTGCTGGTTGGCAGCGTTGGGCTTGACGGCCTTCTTGACGACCGAAACGCCCTCGACAACGACCTTGTTCTCGGCGGGGAGAGCACGCAGGACAACGCCCTGCTTGCCGCGATCCTTACCAGAGAGAACCTGGACCTTATCGCCCTTCTTGATATACATATATCTCCCCTAACTACAGGGTCTCGGGAGCGAGCGAGACGATCTTCATGTACTTCTTGTCACGAAGCTCGCGAGCGACGGGCCCGAAGATACGGGTGCCGACGGGCGAACCATCGTTGTTGATGACAACGCAGGCGTTCTCATCAAAGCGAATGTAGGAGCCATCCTTGCGGCGGATCTCCTTAACGGTGCGAACGACGACGCAACGGACAACGTCCTTCTTCTTGACGTTGGCGCCAGGGGTAGCCTCCTGGACAGCACCGATGAACACATCGCCGATGCCTGCATAACGACGCTTGGAACCGCCAAGCACCTTGATGCAGCGAATCTTGCGAGCGCCGGAGTTGTCGGCGACGTTCAGCATGGTTTGCATCTGAATCATGGTAGATGTTCCTCCGAACTAAGAACCGAAGAGAGGTGCGCAGCCTTTATGCGGCCCGTGGTATGCAAGCCAGGCATACGCACATCTTCGGAAACGTACAAGTCGTAAGAGCGACTGCTTATTTAGCGCGCTCGACGACCTCGATGAGGCGCCAACGCTTCATCTTGGACATAGGACGGGTCTCCATAACGCGGACGGTGTCGCCCACGCCAGCCGTGCACTCCTCGTCGTGAGCGTGCAGCTTCTTGGAGCTGGTCATCATCTTGCCGTACTTGGGGTGACGCTTACGCTCGGTGATGGTGACAACAATGGTCTTGGCACCGGAGACGGAGGTAACGACACCCGTACGGACCTTACGCGAGTTACGCGAATCAGTCATGTTCTCTCCTTAGGTCCTACTCGGCGACAGCGGACTTCTCCGCTGCGATCTCACGGGCGCGCTGCTCCGTGAGGACGCGAGCGATGTCCTTCTTCACGGTGTTGACGCGAGCGGTGTTGTCCAGCTGGCTGGTGGCCATCTGGAAACGAAGGTTAAAGAGCTCGGCGCGCATTTCCTTCAGCTTCTCAACGAGCTGAGCGTCCGAGAGCTCACGAATCTCTGCGGGCTTCATTAGTTCTCCTCCTTGGCGGCGGCGGCGTCCTCAGCAGCCCACTTGGCCTCGAGAGCGGCCTCCTCAGCCATCTCCTTCTCGATGCGCTGCTCAGCGTTCTTGGCAGCAACAATCTTGGTCTTGATGGGAAGCTTGTGCTGTGCAAGACGCAGAGCCTCGCGAGCGACCTCCTCGGGCACGCCCTTGACCTCGAACATGATGCGGCCGGGCTTGACGACGGCCACCCACTCCTCGGGGTTACCCTTACCAGAACCCATGCGAGTCTCGGCAGGCTTCTTGGTGATGGGCTTATCGGGGAAGATCGTGATGTAGACACGACCGCCACGCTTCATGTAGCGGGTCATGGCAATACGAGCGGCCTCGATCTGACGGTTGGTGATCCAATGGGCCTCGAGAGCCTGGATACCAAACTCGCCGAAATGCAGCTCGGTATTACCCTTGGCCTGGCCCTTCATGGAGCCACGCTGCACCTTGCGGTGAAGAATACGCTTAGGGGCAAGCACTACTGACCCCTCCTCTCGGAGTTACGACGACGAGGACGGGAAGAGCCCTCGAGTGCAGGGTTGGGAACAGGCTGGCCCGGGAGCTTCTCGCCCAGGTAGATCCAGACCTTCACGCCGCAAGCGCCCATGGTGGTGCTGGCGACAGCCGTGCCGTAGTCGATCTTGGCACGGAGGGTGTGCAGAGGCACACGACCCTCGCGGTACCACTCACGACGGCCCATCTCGGCACCGCCGAGACGACCGGAGCACTGGATACGGATGCCCTTAGCGCCGGCCTTGCGGGCGGACTGGACAGCCTTGCGCATAGCGCGACGGAAGGCAACGCGGCCCTCGAGCTGCTCGGCGATAGACTGAGCAACGAGGTTGGCGTCGAGCTCGGGGCGCTTGATCTCGACAACGTCGACGGAGAGCTGGCCCTTGGAGACGCCAGCGACCTTCTCGAGCTCGGTGCGGAGGGTATCGATCTCGGCACCCTTCTTACCGATGACAACGCCGGGGCGAGCGGTGAGGATAATGACCTTCACCTTGTCGCCAGCGCGCTCGATCTCGACGCGGGAGACAGCTGCGCGGGAAAGACGCTTCTCGAGGTACTTGCGAATCTCGAGATCGTTACCGAGGGTCTTAGCGTAATCCTTCTCTGCGAACCAGCGGGAGCGCCAGTTCTCGGTGATGCCAAGACGGAAGCCGGTGGGGTAGACTTTCTGACCCATACAGCTTTACGCCTCCTTTCGAGGAGCAACGACGACGGTGATGTGGGAAGTACGCTTCAGAATGCGAGAAGCGGAACCCTTGGCGCGGGGACGGATGCGCTTAAGCGTCGGACCCTCGTCAACATAGGCAGCGGCGACAACCAGGTTGTCGGCACGCAGACCGTTGTTGTTCTCGGCGTTCGCAACGGCGGAACGGAGAACCTTCTCGACATCCACGGCGACGGCGCGGTCGCAGAAGTGGAGGATGTCGAAGGCCTGAGCGACAGGCTTGCGGCGGATCAGATCGACCACCAGGCGGGCCTTGCTGGGGGAAACACGCACGTACTTAGCGACGGCGCGAACCTCGGTGGCCTCAGTTTCAATAGACTTAGTTGCCATTTACGGTTAACCCCCTATTTGGCCTTGTGGCCACGGAACGTACGAGTCGGCGCGAACTCGCCGAGCTTGTGACCAACCATGGACTCGGTAACATACACGGGCACATGCTTGCGGCCGTCGTGGACGGCGATGGTGTGACCAACCATCTCGGGGAAGATGGTGGACGCGCGGGACCAGGTCTTCACGACGTCCTTCTTGCCAGCCTCGTTCATCGCGGTGATACGCGAGAGAAGGCGAGTCTCCACGAACGGGCCCTTTTTGAGACTTCTGCTCATAAGTGCTTTCTCCTAAAACTCGGTATCCGAAATTACTTCTTACGGCGACGAATGATGTGCTGGTTCGAGACCTTCTTCTTCTTGCGCGTACGAAGGCCCTTCGTCGGCTTACCCCAGGGGGTAACGGAGGGACGACCAGAGGTGTGGTTCTTGCCCTCGCCACCGCCGTGCGGGTGGTCGACAGGGTTCATGACGGTACCGCGGACGGTCGGGCGCACGTTCATGTGACGCTTACGGCCGGCCTTGCCGATGACGATGTTGGAGTGATCGGCGTTTCCGACCTCACCGACGGTGGCGCGGCAGGTAACGAGGATGCGGCGCATCTCGGAGGAAGGCATACGGACGATAGCGTACTTGCCCTCCTTACCCATCAGCTGGCAGGAGTTACCGGCGGAACGGGCGATAGCAGCGCCCTTGCCCGGCTGGAACTCGACGGCGTGGATGAGCGTACCGACGGGGATGTCGGCGAGGGGCAGAGCGTTGCCCGGCTTGATGTCGGCGTCAGAACCGGACATGATGGTCTGACCGACCTCGAGGCCCTTGGGGGCCAGGATGTAGCGCTTCTCACCGTCAGCGTAGTGCAGCAGAGCGATGCGAGCGGAACGGTTCGGATCGTACTCGATCGTGGCAACCTTGGCGGGCACGCCGTCCTTGTTGCGCTTGAAGTCGATCACGCGGTAACGACGCTTCACGCCGCCGCCCTGGTGGCGGGTGGTGATGCGGCCGTTGTTGTTACGACCGGCCTTCTTGGGCAGGGGCTCGAGAAGAGACTTCTCGGGCTTGGTGCAGGTGATCTCGGAGAAGTCGGAGATCGTCTGCCAACGCCTACCAGCGGAGGTCGGCTTAAGGTGCTTTACAGCCATTACAATCCCTTTCAATAGGAATCCGTTAGCCATCGCAGACAGGGATTCGAGGTTCTGCCTCGGGTGCGATGACACCGGACGTATACACGGTTCCGGGCGTGTCCATTTTATACGCCCAAAACCTTGAGCTCCCGCCTCCCCTATTTGGGAGGCATGAGCTCACTCAACAGCAGCGAGTCTTAGGCCTGGTTGCCAAAGACCTCGATGGTGTCGCCCTCGGCCAGCGTGACGATGGCCTTCTTCCAAGAACGGGTCTTGCCGGCGACATAGCGCACGCGCTTGGTCTTGGGCTTGACCGTCAGGGTGTTCACGCGAACGACCTTGACGCCGAAGATATCCTCGACAGCGTCCTTGATCTGATACTTGTTAGCATCCTTGGCGACCTCGAACGTGTACTTGTTCAGCTCCATGCCGGAGAAGGAACGCTCGGACACGATCGGACGGATGATGATCTCGTGGGCGGTCATTTATGCAAGCACCTCCCCGAAGTGAGCGGCGATGTCGGCGGGCATCAGCACAGCGTTGTTGTTGACGAGATCGTAGGTGTTGGCCTCGTCGGCAGTGATGATGAACGTCTTGGGAATGTTGCGGAACGACAGGTAGGCGTTGATGTCCTCATCGCGAACGATGATGGTCAGACGCTTGCCCTCAAGGCCGAGAGCCTTGAGCATGGCGACGGCAGCCTTGGTGGAAGGCTTCTCGAAGCCGTAGTCGTCGACGAGCACGAGCTCGCCATCGGCCAGCTTGGCGGACAGCGCGGAGCGCATAGCCAGCTTGACCTCCTTGTTGTTCATACGCTTAGCGTAGGAACGGGGCTTGGGGGCGAAGACAACGCCACCGTGACGCCACTGGGCAGCACGGATGGAACCCTGACGGGCACGGCCGGTGCCCTTCTGACGCCAAGGCTTCTTGCCGCCACCGGAAACCTCAGAGCGACCCTTAGCAGACTGGGTGCCCTGACGCCAAGAGGCCATCTGGCACTTGACGATGTGGTGCATAACGTGGATGTTCGGCTCGATGCCGTACACCTCAGCGGCGAGCTCGGCCTCGGCGACCTTCTTGCCCTCGCTGTTCTTTACTTCAAACTTTGCCATTTAAGTGTTCTCCTTGGTATGACGCTGGGCTAAATGGGCTGGGCCCTTAGGCCATACGGATGGCGACGAGACCATTCTTGGCACCCGGGACAGCGCCCTTGACCAAGATGAGGTTCTGCTCGGCATCGATGCGGACAACGGAAAGGTTCTTGACGGTAACGCGCTCGTTACCCATGTGACCGGCCATCTTGACGCCCTTGAGGACGCGCGCAGGATAGGCGCACTGACCGATAGAACCGGGGTGACGCTGGAAGTGAGAACCATGCGTCATAGGACCGCGGCGCTGACCCCAGCGCTTGATGCGACCCTGGAAGCCCTTACCCTTGGAGGTACCGATGACGTCGACCTTCTCGACATCAGCGAAATCAGCGACGGTGACGACCTCGCCGACCTTGTGCTCCTCGCCGTTCTCGACGCGGACCTCACGAAGGAAGCGGACAGGCTCGACGCCGGCCTTGGCGAAGTGACCAGCCATGGGCTTGTTCACGTTCTTGGCCTTGATGTCGCCGAAACCGATCTGGACGGCGTCATAGCCGTCGGTTGCCTGAGTTTTAACCTGCGAGACAGCGCAGGGGCCAGCCTGGATGACCGTGACGGGAACGACGTTGTCGTCCTCGTCCCAAACCTGGGTCATGCCAATCTTGCGGCCGAGAATCATGCTGATCAAGATATGATCCCAACTCTCGCGTGGTCTTGGGACAATGCGTACACCACCGAGCGTACGCCCCTAGAGGACCACTACTTACACGACGTGCTCCCCAGCCTTGTATTTCGCCCGGACTACCTGACAACCCTATTAAGCAGGCATTTTGTCCAGCCAGAATACTCCCCTGGTTTCACACAGCTGTTTAGTATACACGGCTGCGGGCGTATCCATCGAGATTCATATTTCACTCACATTGTTTACGCAGGTAAAGTGCATGGAGTCTCCCGAGCTTGGCAGAGGGGCGGCGAAATATATTAAGTTTGCTGCTCTACAGTCCTGCGCAAGACGGAAAGCACATTAAGTGCTTTCCTTTGCGTGCGGAACTCGCGACAAACTTAATATATTTCGCCGCCCCTCTGCCAAGCTCGGGAGACGATACGTTGATGTCTGCTTAACTCTGCTCGCTCAGGCTAATGACTTTGTTGGGGGTCCACTATTTGCTGGAGGGTGAACTTGCATTGGGACGGTTCGCCTTCTGCTTGTGGCTTTGCCTCATCGAAATCGAAGATCATGATGGCGCAGTTGGGGAGTTTTGTTGGGAGCTCGAAGCCCTCTGGGGCTGCGGCCTTGATAAATTGGCGGCTGGCGCTGCCGTGGCTTACTGCTAGGAGGGTTTCGATGCCCTCGGCGCTCATGAGATTGGTGAGGGTGTCTACCATGCGCTCTTGCAGTGCCTGGCTTCCTTCTCCTCCGTAAGGGACCAAGTCCTCGCCGGGTTCCCAGACATCGGTGGGCAGAGCGTCGTGGGGGCCTTCTTCGAAGGTGCCGTAGCAGCGCTCGATAATGCCTTCGCAGGGCTCGACTGCTGCGTCCGGGCCAAGGAGTTCGGTTGCGACGAGCTGAGCCGTGTCCATGGCTCGGCCTAAGGGCGAAGAGACCACTTTGTCGGGGACAACGTCGTGGCCCTTGAGCCATGCGGCTGCCATCCCGGCTTGCTGACGGCCCAAATCGGTGAGCGGTGAATCACAGCGACCCTGGACGAGCTTTTTAACGTTGAATTCTGTCTGGCCGTGGCGGAGTAGATATAGACGCTTCATATTCTCCCCTTCTGTATAACTTGCTTTGCAGGCGCAACCCTACTCGTGGGTATGGCCTACGTAGTCTTCGTCGATCGTAATCTTGGCAATCGACTTGGGGTATTCCGATTCGACTCGTTGTGCCAGCGCGTGCTTTACGTCTTCGGCACTCATCTGCAGATCTGAGGGACGCACGCAGTCAAAGATCACGTTGGTGTGCGTGGGGCCCGGCACGCAACGCAGATCATGAATCGAAAGGCGGCTATCGATCTCTTGGGCCATAGCGTTGATGCGCAGGCGCATGCTCGCCACATTCGAATCGTCAGTCACGATGGGATCGTAATGGAGCGTGACGATCATGCCGTCCTCGTCCCTAAACGACTGCTCGATGTTATCGAGCGTGTCGTGACTTTCCAGCGGGCTGGCCTCGGCCGCCATCTCGGCGTGCGCACTTGCAAACTTCCTGCCTGGGCCGTAGTCGTGAACCATTAGGTCATGAACACCCAAAACGCCGGGGTAGCTCATGATCTTGTCTCGGATGTGCTTGACCAACTTGGGATCGGGTGCCTGACCCAAAAGCGGGCTCACCGTATCCTGGATGAGCTCAAAGCCGCTCCAGCCAATATAGGCACCAACGGCAAGGCCGACCCATGCGTCAAGATTGATGTGCGTCACCTGCGAAACAATTGCGCACGCCAGCACGGCGCCCGTGGCAAGAACATCGTTCTTGGAATCCTGGGCAGTCGCATGCAGTGTCTCGGACTCGATACGGTCGCCGAGCTTTTGGTTGAGCGCCGCCATCCACAGCTTAACAACCATCGAAAGCGCCAGGACTGCCACCAGGGCAAGCGAGAACTCGACAGGTTCGGGGTGGATGATGCGCTCAAACGAGGACTTCACCAGTTCAAGGCCAATGAGAAGCACGAGCGCCGCCACGACAAGACCCGAGAGGTACTCGTAGCGACCATGGCCGTATGGATGCTCGGGGTCGGCGGGCTTGCTCGCCAGCTTAAAGCCCAGCACGCTCACGATATTCGAGCTGGCATCGGACAGGTTGTTCATGGCATCCGCCACAATCGAAACCGATCCCGAAACCACACCAATTGCGCCCTTCGCAGCACAAAGCGCAACATTGGCGAGAATACACACCACGCCCGTCAACGTGCCCACGCGCGCACGGTCGCCCTGCGCACGTTTAACAATCCACTCGACCATCTACATCCGCCCCCACGGTACTACCTATATATCTATTGCTCAAACGGATTGTAGTGTAGCCACTTTGTCTCCCAGATACAAAGAGGCCGCAGCCCGCACGGGCCACGGCCTTGGAGCATGACAAAAGAATCGTCCTTTTGTCGCACAGGTTTATGCGCTTACTTCAGCAGTGCTCGCCACTGTTTCGGGCGAATCGGCTCCGTCCTCCGTCGCCTGTTCCTTCGTCGGCACCACACCAAAGCAGTAGCTCAGCGCCGCAGACACCGCAAATGCCGTGCCGCCGGCAGCGCAGCACCACAGCAGGTTCGAGATGCCGCCCGTGGCAAAGCCAATGACCATGAGGACATTCGTCATGCCGATGGTATAGGCCGTAACGTGGCCCACGGCCGCAACAAGGCCTCCGACGGCGCCGCCAATGGCCATGCACGTCAGGCACCTGCCATATTTAAAGCCGCAACCGTACAGCGCCGGCTCGCTTACGCCACCAAGCACACCCGAGATCGAATAGCCCAGCATGAGCGCCTTCTCGTCCTTATCCGCAACGCGGAGCGACGCGCCAAAGGGCATGCCCCAAACGGCGAACGTCGCCATCGTCGCGGCGATCAGGATGCACGAATCCGTTCCCACACTCATGAACTGCGCGTAGGCAAGCGATAGGACAACGTTGCTGACGCCGGCGATCTTTAGGAACTCCCAGCCCGCGGCAAGCCCCATGAGCGTGAGCAGCGACACGATGCCACCGGAATTGCCAAGCATAAACATAAGCTGGCCCAACAGCATGCCCAGATAGCTGCCCGCCGGCGCCGTAATACACAGCGAAACCGGAACCATGACAAGCATGGTCGCAAACGGAACGAACGAAAACGCCACGGCCTTAGGGATAACGCGCTGAAAGAAACACTCCACTCGCCATAGCACGGGCACCGAGATGAGAACCGGAATAACAGTCGTCGTGTAATCGTTGACCGGCGCGGGAAGCAGACCATACACGGAAGTCATCGATGCCCCCGTCGTCGATGCGGCATCGACGAGCTTAAGCAGATCGGGCGCAATCAATACGCCGCCCAGCATCATGCCTAGCTGCTCCGAGCAACCGAGCTGGCGGGCGGCCGCCCAACCAAGATAAATGGGCAAAAAGTAGTAGCCGGCGTTATAGAGCCAACTGTAGAACAGGCGATAGATTTCGGAATCGGCAGACCACAGGCCCAGCATACCTTCGCCCATAATGACGGCGACGGTGCGGAACAACGCCGCGCAGACAATAAACGGCAGCGCCGACATCATGCTTTTGGACAGATAGTCCACCACGGCCATGGCGTTTGATGAAACCGTCGTTGTAAACGAGGTGTTAGAAACTTGTGACACAGGAACGCCTTTCCCAATGTGACATGCGAGCTTTCCCTTTGTCACATCGTGCGGTACTGACCGATTGCGCGGTACTTTTCGTAACGGAGGTTTGTGAGGATCGCGTCGTCGAGCCGCCCAAGTGTATCGAAGGCATCAAATGCCGAGGACATGACGGCACCGGCGATCTCCTCATGCGACAGGCCCCTATCGTCAACAATGCCGTCGATGATGCCGAGCGCCAACAGGTCGGGAGCCGTGAGCTTAAGCGCCTCGGCGGCCTCATCCGCGCGCTCGGTATCCTTCCACAGGATCGACGCACAGGCCTCGGGGCTCACGACCGAATAGGCCGAGCTCGAGAGCATCAGGATGCGGTCGGCCACAGATAGCGCCAGCGCACCACCAGAGCCGCCCTCGCCTGTCACCACCGAGACAATCGGCGTCTTGAGGCCGCTCATCTCCATGAGATTCTGGGCAATCGCCTCGCCCTGGCCGCGTTCCTCGGCACCGATGCCGCAAAACGCGCCCGAAGTATCGACCAGGCACAGAACCGGTCGCCCAAACTTTTCGGCCTGGCGCATCAGGCGACGCGCTTTGCGGTAGCCCTCGGGATGCGCCATGCCAAAGTTGCGGCGCATACGCTCTTTGGTCGTGGTGCCGCGCTCGATGGCGATGACCGTTACGGGACGTCCGTCTTTCCAGCCAATGCCAGCCACCACGGCGGCGTCGTCGCCAAAGTAACGGTCGCCGTGCAGCTCCACAAATCCATCCAGGCCCAGCGAGATCATCTCACCCGCCGTGGCGCGGTCTGCCGAGCGGGTCTGCTTGACGATCTCGAGCGCGGTTTTTGGTGCCGCCGAGCGCTTAAACAAGTGTCCCAGCTTTTTGCCGCGGCGACCCGTATGCACGATTTCATGCGGAGCCCCCAGGCCGGGCGCGTGCCCTTCGTGCAGTGCCAGCAGCTCGCCCACCGTGAGCGCAATCTCGCCACGCGGAACAACTGCATCGCAAAAGCCGTGCTCCAGCAAAAACTCGGAGCGCTGGAATCCCTTGGGCAGGCGCTTGTGCATGTTCTGCTCGATCACGCGCGGGCCGGCAAATGCCGTCAGGGCATCGGGCTCGGCCAGGATAATATCGCCCTCCATGGCAAAGCTCGCGGTTACACCTCCGGTCGTGGGATCGGTGAGCACCGTGATATACAGGCCGCCCGCCTCGCTATGGCGCCTAACCGCCGCAGAAATCTTGGCCATCTGCATAAGCGATGTCACGCCCTCTTGCATGCGCGCACCGCCCGAAACGGTAAAGCCGACAACTGGCAATCCAAGCTCGGTCGCTCGCTCAAATGTGCGACAGATCTTCTCGCCCACCACGGAACCCATCGAGCCCATCATAAAGTTGGCGTCCATAAAGAAGAGCGCCGTATCGCAACCGCAGATTATGCCTCTGCCGCACACAACGGCATCGCGCTCGCCCGAACGCTCGCTCACGCTCTTGAGCTTGTCGGCATAGCCGGGAAACAAGAGGAAATCCTCCGACGCCAGATTGGCATCCCATTCCTCAAACGTGCCCTCGTCGACCGTCATGCGCATACGGTCGCGCCCGCTCACGCGAAAGTGCTTGCCGCAACGAGGGCAGACCTCGAGGTTGTCGTGCAGGCGCGCCTCATCGATCACACGGCGGCACTCCGGGCACTTGATAAACACGTGGCGCGCGGGAAACTCGGCGCACGACTCGGTCATCGGCCCCTCGAGGACGTTGACCGTCTTCGCTTTTCTATTCATCAGCATAGAGATGCCCCATCAGATCGGTGTGATACATGCCCGACAAGAACTCGTCGTTTGCCAGCACGTCGAGCTGAAGCTCGCTGTTTTCGCTCACGCCCTCAATCACGAGCTCGCCCAGGGCCGAGCGCATCTTGCGAATGGCGCCGTCACGCGTGGGCGCACACACGATGAGCTTGCCAAGCATGGAGTCGTAGTACGGCGGAACTTTCGCACCGGTAAACATGGCGGAATCCCAGCGCACGCGCGGACCACCCGGCACACGCAACGCGGTGACCGTTCCGCATGACGGCAGAAAGTCCAGCGTTTCGGCATTGATGCGGCACTCCATGGCGTGGTTGCGGACCGGCATGTCCTCCTGCTCAAAGGGCAGAGGCTGGCCGGCTGCCACGCGCAGCTGCCACTTGACCAAGTCGGTATCGGTCACAAACTCTGTAACCGGATGCTCCACCTGCAAGCGCGTGTTCATTTCCATAAAGTAGAAATTGCCGTCGTCCGAATACAGGAACTCGATGGTACCGGCTCCTTCGTAGCCGACGGCACGAGCCAGGTCACGCGCTGCCTTGTGCATGCGAGCACGAATGTCGTCGTGTCCGTCGAGGCACGGCGCGGGGCTCTCCTCGATTAGCTTTTGGTTGCGCCGCTGCACCGAGCACTCGCGCTCGCCGAGCGAAAACACATGGCCCTGCTTATCGGCCATAATCTGCACCTCAACGTGATGCGCCGGCGCGACGAACTTCTCCATGTAGCACTCGCCGTCGCCAAAAACGGCCTCGCCCTCGGCGCGTGCTTCAATAAAGGCCTTTGCCGCATCTTCCACGCGCTCGACCTTACGAATACCGCGACCGCCGCCGCCCGCACGCGCCTTAATAAGCACGGGGCAGCCAATGCGCTCAGCCTCGGCCGTTGCCTCCTCGGGACTTTTGAGCAAATCGCAGCCCGGCACGATGGGCACGCCCGCCGCGGCAGCCGTTCGGCGTGCGGCGTCCTTGTCGCCCATGCTGTCGATCACCTTGGCCGAAGGACCAACAAACGCCAAGCCATACTTGTCGCAGTCGCGCACGAAGCTCGCCTTCTCGGAGAAAAAGCCATAGCCGGGATGAATTGCCTTAGCTCCCGACTTTACGGCACAGGTGAGCACGGCATCGTCGTTGAGGTAGCTCTCGGCAAGACGCGGACCGCCGATGCAATACGCCTCGTCGGCAAGCTGCACGTGCAGCGCGTCCGCATCGGCCGTGGAATAAACGGCGACGGTCTTGATGCCCATATCGCGGCACGCGCGGATAACACGGACCGCGACTTCGCCGCGGTTGGCGATGAGCACTTTGTCGAACATGAAGCCTTCCTTAACTTTCGTGCATGAGTGCAAAAGACATGTCGGCGCGGCAACAGACCTCACCGTTGACGCTTGCAGTACCCGTCGCAAAGCGGAACGGCCCGCGCGCACGCGTGATGGAGCACACCAGATCAACCGTATCGCCCGGGCGCACCGGACGCTTAAAGCGCACCTTGTCCAGACTCGTGTAGAACGGCGTCGCGCCGCGCGCCTCCTCATCGCCCATCAGCAACACGCAGCAGTTTTGGGCGAGCATCTCGCACTGGATCACGCCGGGGACCACCGGGTTTCCCGGAAAATGCCCCTGCAAAAAGTATTCGTCGCCCGTAATCATGATCTTGCCGTGAGCCTCGTCGCCCACCAGCTCGGCTTCGTCGAGCAAAAGCATCGGCTCGCGATGCGGTAACAGCTTCTTGAGCTCTTCTTTGTTCATGGATATCACCTATCCGATCCTCATGAGGCAGCTGCCAAACTCCACGAGGTCGCCGTCGGCCACGCAGATCTCGAGCACCTCGCCATCCGCCTCTGCCGTCACCTCGTTGAGAACCTTCATGGCCTCGATGATGCAAAGGGCCTCGCCAGCCTTGACCTTGGAGCCCACGTGCACAAACGGTTCGTCGCCCGACGCCGGGGCAGCATAGAAAACGCCGACCATGGGAGCGGTCACCTCGGTGCCCTTGGGCTCCGGTGCGGCGGCAGGTGTCTGCGCGGCGGGCTCCGGTGCGGCAGGCGCGACAGTGGGAGCTGCAACTGGAGCGGCCATAGCGCTCGGCATGGGCATGGGCACGGCAACCGGCTGTGCGGCGCTCGCGCGCTCGAGTTCGACCGCGGTGCCATCGGGCTCCTCAACGCGCACGCGCGTGAGGCCGCGGTCCTCCATCACATCGGCTATCTCGGCAAGTCTTTTGGAATCCATGCTCTAGCTCCTCGTATATCTACGCAGCGCGATGGCGGCGTTGTGCCCGCCAAAGCCTAGGTTGGTCGAAAGCGCCCAGGTAAGGTCGGCGCGAACTGCGCGATTGGGCGTGTAGTCAAGATCGCAGGCGGGATCGGGCGTGCGGTAGTTAATGGTCGGCGGCACCACGCCCTGCTCGAGCGCCATGGCGCAGGCCATGACCTCGATGGCGCCCGTGGCACCGATCATGTGGCCGGTCATCGACTTAGTCGACGAGACGTGCGCGGCGCGCGCCGCGTCCTCGCCGAGCGCACGCTTAATGCCCGCCGTCTCGGACGAATCGTTGAGCTTGGTCGATGTGCCGTGGGCATTGATGTAGAGACCCTCGGAAGGCTTGACGTCGCCCTCGGTCACCGCCAGCGATATCGCGCGGGCAATGCCGGCAGCCTCGGGATCAGGACTCGTGATGTGATAGGCATCATCGGTGTTGCCGTAGCCCACGACCTCGGCATAAATGTGCGCACCGCGCGCCTGCGCATGTTCCATGCTCTCGAGTACCAGCACGCAGGCGCCCTCGCCCATCACAAAGCCGTCGCGGTCTGCATCGAACGGACGGCAGGCCGTCGCGGGATCGGGATTGGTGGTCAATGCGCGGCAGGACGTAAAGCCCGCAACGGCATCGGGGATAATTGCGGCCTCGGCGCCGCCCGCGAGGATCGCGTCGGCATAGCCGTGCTTGATGGCGCGGAACGCCTCGCCCACCGCATGGGCCGAGGTTGCGCACGCGGTCACCACGGGCAGGGTCGGGCCCTTTGCCTTGTGGCGGATTGCGATATTGCCCGATGCCATGTTGGGGATCATCATCGCGATCATATAGGGCGATGCGCGGCGGGGCCCACGTTCGGCAATCGTATGGACGTTGTCGACGAGCGTCGTCATGCCGCCCACGCCCGAGCCCACGTAGACGCCCAGGCGCTCGCGATCGATGGCGCCTTCGACATCAAAGCCCGCATCGTGCATGGCTTCGTCCGAAGCCGCCATCGCAAACTGAACGCAGGGGTCGAGATGCTTGGCGTCACGCTTGCCAAAGTATTCGTTGCCGTCAAAGCCCTTGACCTCGGCTGCCACCTTGACGGCAAACGCATCGGTATCGAAGTGCGTGATCGGGCCGATGCCGCACGTGCCGGCGCACATAGCCGCCCAGGTGGCAAGCGCAGTGTTGCCGAGCGGCGACACGGCACCGATACCGGTGATTGCAACTCTCTGTTCCATCATGGTCTCCTCATCCAAACCGTTCTTCGGCCCTGGTTTCTACATCGCCATTCCGCCGTCGACGCGTACGACCTCGCCCGTAATGTAGGCAGCCGCATCGCTCGCCAAAAAGCGCACCACGCCGGCCACTTCCTCGGGGCGCGCCATGCGCTTTAGGGGAATCTGCTCCTCGGTTGCCGTGCGAACCTTCTCCGAGAGCTTTGCCGTCATATCCGTCTCGACAAACCCGGGTGCGACCGCGTTCACTCGTACGCCGCGGGGCGCAAGCTCGCGCGCTACCGCCTTGGTCAGGCCGATGACGCCCGCCTTGGAGGCAGCGTAGTTGGCCTGCCCGGCATTGCCCATCAGGCCCACGACCGAGCTCATGTTGACGACGCAGCCGCCGCGCTGGCGCATAAAGGTCTTGGTGAGAGCGCGCGTCGTGTTAAACGTTCCCTTGAGATTGACATCGAGCACGCGGTCGAAGGCATCGTCACCCATACGCATGAGCAGGCCGTCGCGCGTGATGCCGGCGTTGTTGACGAGCGCCCAAATGGAGCCAAAGTCGTTGAGGACCGCTTCCACGCACGCATTGACGGCAGCGGGGTCTGCCACGTCGCATTGATATGCGCGCGCCGTGGCGCCAGCCGCCTCGCAGGCTCCGCATGTCTCGCGCGCGGCATCGACGCTACCGGCATAGACGACGGCAATATCAAAGCCGTCCTCCGCCAAGCCAACCGCACAAGCGCGGCCGATTCCCCGTGAGCCGCCCGTGACCAGTGCCACACGGCGTGAGTCGTTGCGCTCGAGCGCGCCGTTGTTCAAGTTGCCCATGTCATTCCTTTCGGGTTACAGCCCTGTGGGCTATGCGAGCTCATCGGCAATAGCTGCGACCTGCTCGGCCGTTTCGCACGAATAAACGCGAACGTCGCTCAGCGTACGCTTGACCAGGCCCGACAGTGTTTTGCCAGGACCGACCTCAATAAACGTGTCGATGCCCTGATCCTGCAGAGTATGCAGCGTGTCGACCCAGCGCACGGGATGGCTCACCTGGTTGGCCAAGACATCCGATGCTGCTCGCGGGTCCGCCGGATAGGGCACCGCCGTCATGTTTGCCATGACCGGAATCAGCAGCGGAGACGGCGCGTGGCCGGCTTGGATATACGTCGCCAGTCCCTCAGTCGCCTCGGCCATATAGGGGCTATGGAATGCACCCGACACCGCGACCTTCATGGCCCGGCCGCCAGCCTCTTTTACTAGGACGTCGAGCTCCTGCAGCGCCTCGGGCGCTCCGGCAACAACCGTCTGCTGCGGACTGTTGTAGTTGACCGGCCAGCAATCCTCGCAGGCCTGTTTTGCCAAGCCCTCGACTTGCGCCGCATCGAGCTTGATGACGGCGCGCATGCCGCCCGGATGGCGCTCGGCAGCCGCGGCCATCAGCGCCGCGCGCTCGCACACGAGCTCAAAGCCCGCTCGCGTATCGAACGCCCCCGCAAAGGTGAGCGCGGCGACCTCGCCTAGCGAGAATCCCGCACAGGCGGCAGGTACCACGCCGCGCTCACGCAGGGCGGCAGCCGCTGCTAGGTCGTGAACGAACACGCACGGCTGCGTGTTCTCGGTCTGCGAGAGCTCCTCCTTGGAGGCACTCCGGCATTGCTCGCTGGTCCCCGGGCGCACCTCGTCGGCAATGGCGAACACCTCGGCGGCCGCCGGCGATGTCTCGATCAGATCGACGCCCATCGCGGGGTGTTGGGCACCCTGGCCGGCAAACAGAAACGCTACGCTACCCATGCGCACGCACCCTTCAGGACGCGCTCGGCGCCATCGACCAGATCGTCAACGATTTCACGTGCGCTCTGGCGCTCGCTAACCATGCCGGCAATCTGTCCACACAAAAACGAACCCTCTTCGTAATTACCGTCCTTGGCGGCCTTGCGAAGGGCGCCCGTGCCCATGGCCCCGAGCTCCTCGACGCTTGCGCCCGCCGCCTCGCTCTTAGCGTAGGCGTTGGTAAAGGGGCTCTTGAGGGCACGCACCGGGTGTCCCGTCGAGCGGCCGGTCGCACGCGTCGAGGTGTCGTTGGCCTTCAGGACCATCTCCTTGTACTGCTCCGATACGGTGCACTCGTCTGCGATCAGAAAGCGCGTACCCACCTGCACGCCGGCGGCGCCCAGCATAAAGGCGGCCGCCATGCCGCGGCCGTCGGCAATACCGCCGGCAGCCACGACGGGAATGTCGACCGCATCGACGACCTGCGGCACCAGTGCCATCGTCGAGGTCTCGCCAATATGGCCGCCCGATTCGGTGCCCTCGGCAACAACCGCCGTGGCCCCACGACGCGCCACGAGGCGCGCCAGCGCCACCGAGGCAACGACCGGGATGACCTTGATGCCCGCCTCGTTCCACGCCTTCATGTACTTGGTGGGATTGCCGGCACCCGTCACGACGACCGGTACTCGCTCGTCAATCACAACCTGGGCGACCTCGTCGGCGAACGGGCTCATGAGCATGACGTTGACGCCAAAGGGCTTATCCGTCCTGGCGCGCAGCTTATGAATCTGGTCGCGAAGCCAGTTGGCGTCGGCGTTCATGGCCGCGATGATGCCTAAGCCACCCGCCTCGGACACTGCGGACGCCAGCGAGGCATCGGCAATCCAGGCCATACCGCCCTGGAACACGGGCTTTTCGATGCCGAGCAGATCGCAGAGAGGAGTCTTGAGCATCTCTACTTCTCCAATGCCGCCTCGACCGTATCGGCGAACTCGCCGACCGTCTTGGGGTTCTCCTCGGTATCGAGCTGGATGCCAAACTCGTCCTCGACGGCGACGAGGATCTCGACGGTGCCCAGGCTGTCGAGACCAATCTCCTCGAGCGTGGACTCGGGCTTCATCTCGACGTCGTCAAGGCCGGCGGTCTCGCGGATAACGTCGCAAACGCGCTCGAAGGTCTTCTGATCTGCCATGGTAGTTCTCCTTTGGTTGTGCCCTAGGGCGTTTTTATTTCCTATGTGCGACTACTTCCAACGAAGCAGATAGCCACCTATATCCAGACCGGCGCCAAATCCAACCAAGGCGATGGTGTCGCCTGTGTGAAGTGCACCGGCGTTTGCCAGCCGGTCGAGGGCAAGCGGAATGCATGCGCTCGAAATGTTGCCGGTCTCGCGCAACGTGCGAACCACGCGCTCGTCCGGCACGCCCAGGCGCTTGACCGCCTGGCTCAGGATTCGTTCGTTAGCCTGATGGAATACAAAATGATCGATGTCTTCGACCAAAATGCCCGCATCGATCGCAAGCTTATGGACCGTGTCGCAGATGGCGTTGACGCCGAACTTGAACACGCGGCGGCCATTCATGGACAGCACGCTCGCGCTATCTGCGGAAGCCTTAAACGGCGAGGTACCGACCAGACCGGGAACGCGCAACGTCTCGACGTCGGGCGCCGTCGAAAGCTCAACGGCAAGGGGGTTGTCTCCCCCAGCTTCAATCACTGCGGCGCCTGCCCCATCGCCAAAAAGCACGCAGGTGGCACGGTCGGTCCAGTCGAGCGCGCGCGTCATCTGCTCGGCAGCAACAACAAGCACGCGCTCGGCACGGCTGCGGGCGATATAGCCCTCGGCGACATCGAGCGCAAATACGAAGCCGGCACAAGCCGCCGAGACATCGAAGGCAGGGCACGTCGCGCCCAGGCGCTCAGCAACGGCACACGCCTCAGCGGGAACAAGGTGGTCACCCGTCGTCGTCGAGCAGACGATCAGATCCAGCTGGCTCGCGTCGATTCCGGACACCTGGAGTGCCCGCTCGCTCGCCGCTACGGCAAGGTCGTCAAGTGACTCGGTGGTGCAGACGTGGCGGCTCTTGATACCTGTGCGAGTAAAAATCCACTCATCCGAGGTATCGAGGAACTCAGACAGCTCGTCATTGGAAACACTGCGCTCAGGAAGTGCCGAACCTGTTCCAAGAATCGTGAAGCCCATCACTAACCTCCTTTGAGTTGTTGACGTGTTTACATCGACCAAGAGAGGATAACGCATTTCAGTCTTTGTTGACGTGTTAACATTAAATTGTCCAAATGCGACAAAGGCTTCACATTGTGTCTATCTCTCGACACCATTGCGTCATTCACTTATTCAATAAGGAGGTAGCAGCCGCTATGGATGCCCAATTAACGATTGTCGACGTAACCGGATCGACCAACGATGACCTGCTCAAGGCAGGAAAACAGGGAGCGCCGCACGGCACAGGACTTGCCGCCCGGGCTCAGACAGCAGGACGCGGTCGGCGCGGGCACAAGTGGGACTCAACCGTCGGCAACCTATTGCTTTCGATTGTCCTGCGCCCATGCGTTAATCCTGCAAAGTTCTCTGGTCTTGCCGCCGTCAGCGGCCTAGCGGTGCTCGAGGCACTCGAAAAACAGGGTCTTGCAAACGAGATTGGCCTCAAATGGCCCAACGACCTGGTCGCGCGTGGACGCAAACTCGGCGGCATTCTGGTCGAGGCCGCACGCGATAACGAAGGCAAACCTTTCGCCGTCTGCGGCATTGGCGTCAATGTGAACTATGCGCCCCAAGAGGTGCCCAATGGCGGCCTGCCGGCAATCGGTCTCTCGGATCTCAACGAGAGCGTTCCCGCCGTCGATGTGCTACTCAAAGAGGTCTATCACACGGTCGTGAACGCTGTAGATGCGTGGGCAGGGCGTCTCAACGCCATGGAAGAAGACGCCGGACCACTCGCGCCCGTCCACGGCGAATATGTCGCTCACCTCAATTGGATTGGGGAAACCGTTATCGCCCGCTCACCTGCTGGAGATGAGCTGGCACGTGGCATCTTTAAAACCGTCGATGCCTTTGGTCGCGCGTGCATCGAAACGGAAGGCGGCTTACGATCCTTCCATTTTGAGGAGGCATCTCTGCGTCCCTTAAGCGAATAGGGCGCCGCAGCCACCCACTCGGCAGCATTACCCAGCAGTCCAAACCATTATTCAAAACAAAAGAGCCCCGCTACCAAAATGGCAGCGGGGCTCTGTAAGCTATGAGCGATATCGCTTAGAGCTTGATGTCGATGTCGACGCCAGCGGGAAGGTCGAGACGCATGAGCGAATCAACGGTGCCCGAGGTGGGGTCGAGGATGTCGATGAGGCGCTTGTGGGTGCGCATCTCGAACTGCTCACGGGAGTCCTTGTTCACGTGCGGCGAGCGGATAACCGTGTACAGGTTGCGCTCGGTGGGCAGAGGGACAGGACCGGAAACGCGAGCGCCGGTCTTCTGAGCGGTCTCAACGATGAGCTTCGCGGACTGATCGACGACCTCGTGATCATAGCCCTTGAGGCGAATGCGGATCTTCTGGGTAGCCAACTTAAACCTCCAAAGAGTGCGAGAGATGTTCTCGCGGATTACGTAACAGGGAGCTCGAACTTAGGCGTTCTTGCTCATGACCTCGTCCACGATGGACTTGGGCGCGGGCTCATAAGAGTCGAACTGCATCGTGTAGGATGCACGGCCCTGGGTCTGGGAGCGAAGGTCGGTAGCGTAACCGAACATCTCGCCCAGCGGCACCTTGGCACGGATGAGCTTGCTGTTCCTGCGATCCTCCATGCCCTCGATCTTGCCGCGGCGACCGGAGAGGTTGCCCATAACGTCGCCCATGTACTGCTCGGGGGTCTCGACCTCGACAGCCATGATCGGCTCGAGCAGCTGCGGATCGGACTTCTTGAGGGCGTCCTTGATAGCCATGGAACCAGCGATCTTGAAGGCGGCCTCGGAGGAGTCGACCTCGTGGTAAGAACCGTCGAACAGGGTGACCTTAACGTCGAGGACCGGGAAGCCGGCGATAACACCGGTGTTCAGGGCCTCCTGGATGCCCTTGTCGATGGACGGGATGTACTCCTTGGGCACGACGCCGCCGACGATAGCGTTGACGAACTCGTAGCCGAAGCCCTCCTCCATCTTCTCGAGCTTGATGACGGCGTGGCCGTACTGACCGCGACCGCCGGACTGACGGACAAACTTGCCCTCAGCCTTCTCGACGTCGTGACCAGCGGTCTCGCGGTAGGCAACCTGGGGCTTACCAACGTTAGCGTCAACCTTGAACTCGCGGAGCAGACGGTCGACGATGATCTCGAGGTGCAGCTCGCCCATGCCGGCGATGATGGTCTGGCCGGTCTCGTGGTTGGTGGACACCTGGAAGGTCGGGTCCTCCTCGGCGAGCTTGGTCAGAGCCAGGGACATCTTGTCCTGCTCGGCCTTGGTCTTGGGCTCGATGGCAACGTCGATAACGGGCTTAGCGAACTCAATCTTCTCGAGGACGATCTCCTTGCCCTCTTCGCACAGGGTGTCACCGGTGGTGGAGTTCTTGAAGCCGACGCAAGCGACGATGTCGCCGGCGGCAGCGTCGTCACGGTCGATACGCTCGGCGGCGTTCATCTCGAGGATGCGGCCGAGGCGCTCGCGCTGACCGTTGGAAGCGTTGACCACGTAGGAGCCGGACTCGGCGCGGCCGGAGTAAACGCGGACATAGGTGAGCTTACCGACGAACGGGTCGGTCATGATCTTGAAGACCAGGCCGGAGAAGGGCTCGTCGAAGGAAGGATGACGCTGGATCTCCTCGCCGGTGTCCGGATCGGTACCGGTGACGGCCTCGACGTCGAGCGGGCTGGGCAGGTAGTCGACGACAGCGTCAAGCAGCTCCTGAACGCCCTTGTTCTTGTAAGCGGAGCCCACGAAGACGAGGTTGAGCTCGTTGGCCAGAACACCCTTGCGCAGAGCAGCCTTGAGCTCCTCGACGGTGAAGTCCTCCTCCATGAGGATCTTCTCCATGAGCTCGTCGTCAAAGCTGGCAGCAGCGTCGAGGAGCTCCTCGCGCTTGGTGGCAGCGATGTCGGCAAACTCAGCCGGAATCTCGTCCATCGGCTCGGGGTAGGTCATGCCCTTCTCGTCGGCCTTGAAGTCCCATGCAGTCATGGTGACCAGGTCGATGACGCCCCAGAAGTTGTCCTCGGCGCCCATCGGGACCTGAGCGGCCACGGCGTTGGCGTCGAGACGATCCTTCATGGTCTCGATAGCGTTGAAGAAGTCAGCGCCCACGCGGTCATACTTGTTGATGAAGGCGATGCGGGGGACGTTGAAGGTAGAAGCCTGACGCCAAACGGTCTCAGACTGGGGCTGAACGCCGGCAACGGCGTCGAAGACGGCGACAGCGCCATCGAGGACGCGCAGGCAGCGCTCGACCTCGGCGGTGAAGTCAACGTGGCCCGGGGTGTCGATGATCTGGATGCGGTAGTCCTTACCGTCCTTGTTCCAGAAGCACGTGGTAGCAGCGGAGGTAATGGTTACGCCGCGCTCCTGCTCCTGAACCATCCAGTCCATGGTGGCAGCGCCCTCATGGACCTCACCGATCTTGTGGGTCTTACCGGTGTAGTAAAGAATACGCTCGGTCGTGGTGGTCTTACCAGCATCGATGTGGGCCATGATGCCGATGTTACGGGTATCGGAAAGCTTGTACTTAGGCTTAGCCATGTTAGTTCCTTACCTTAACTTACCAACGATAGTGAGAGAACGCGCGGTTGGCCTCGGCCATCTTGAAGACGTCCTCACGCTTCTTGACGGAAGCGCCCAGGCCGTTGGAAGCGTCGAGGATCTCGTTGGCGAGACGCTCGGCCATGGTCTTCTCCTTGCGAGCGCGGGAGAAGTTGACGATCCAGCGGATACCCAGAGCGGTGGAACGACGGGAGTTGACCTCCATCGGGACCTGATAGGTAGCGCCACCGACACGCTTGGGCTTAACCTCGAGCGTGGGCTTGACGTTGTCCATAGCCTTCTTGAAGGTAGCGAGAGCGTCGCCACCCTCGGACTTCTCGGCAACGATCTCGAAAGCGGTGTAAACGATGCGCTCAGCGGTGGCCTTCTTGCCGTCAAGAAGGACCTTGTTGATGAGCTGAGTCACCAGGCGGTTGTTGTAAACGGCGTCAGGCTGAACCTCACGACGATTAGCTGCTGCACGACGCGGCATGTGAAATCTCCTTAAGTGTCTACCGTGCGGCGCTTAGGCGGCACACGGCGAAAGTATCAAAACGTTATCTGGCTTATTTGGCCTTGGGGCGCTTAGCACCGTACTTGGAACGGGCCTGCATACGGTTCTGGACCGGAGCAGCGTCGTAGGCGCCACGGATGACGTGATAACGGACACCAGGGAGGTCACGGACACGACCGCCGCGGACGAGCACGATGGAGTGCTCCTGCAGGTTGTGGCCCTCACCCGGGATGTAAGCAGTAACTTCGATGCCGTTGACGAGGCGAACACGGGCAACCTTACGAAGAGCCGAGTTCGGCTTCTTGGGGCTCGTGGTGAAGACGCGGGTGCACACGCCGCGCTTCTGGGAGTTGTGCTGCAGAGCAGCGTTCTTGGACTTCTTGGGCACGGAACGACGGCCCTGGCGAACCAGCTGGTTAATAGTAGGCAAAGCGTACTCCTTCTCGAATGATTCCAGCTTTCTGTAAAGTGCAACGGCTTGAATCGAGGGGTCAGCATCCCCCTACGAAACACGCAGTTCGATAGGATACGTGGCGTTAGCTGTGCCGTCAACAGACCACGCCGCCGGGCGTATCCCAAAATTGGCATATTTCCGCAAACCCTACACAAAAGGGATCCCCTCCTGTGCGCATGTCGGATTCCCGGACCGGGCGGCCTGCGGTTTAAGTTTGCTGCTCTACAGTCCTGGCTCGCACGGAGGCCACATTAAGTGGCCTCCGGCTCGTGCGGAACTCGCGACAAGCTTAAACCGCAGGCCGCCCGGTCCGGGAATCCGACATGCTCGTCGAGGCAACGCTACCTGTCAAAAAGGGACAGGTTTATTTTGGTCGGTTTTATCTGGGGACACGTCGCTCTTCACTCTGATTCGCATCCATTTGCCACGTTCTTCCGAGAATCAGACAAATAGCGTTCAATCTAACCGTCCATATAACGCAAAATAGGCCGCTTCCCCCTGTGGGAAGCGGCCCTCAATCTTACGAATAGACGATGGTAAAGGGTTCCGACGTTTCGGCGCCCCCTGTTGAAGTGCACCTCGTGCCCTCAAGCGTTACTGAGACCACTTGGTCGACATCAATCAACTTCGTTGGCACCCAGATGCTCTCTCCGCTATTGCGCGCATAAGAAAAATATAAGTTGAACACCCCTGCGTCGTCATCTTCGATAATCTGCTCAGATCCATCCTTGTAGCTGACGGTCAGCTTATTATCAACTGCTTCATAGCCCAAATCATCGATGTGCGTCTGGATGGAAAACGGGCTAATCTCAAGAGGTGAGTCACCGGAGCGGAGTTCCTTTGTATCGACGTACGCTCCAACGCTAAACTCGGGCGTCGATGCCTCGAACGGCTTCGCATCCTCGCCTTCGCCCTCGGTCCACGAGATATTCCAGGTGACCGCATGTTGAAAACCTCGCTCGCGATCCATAGAAGCAAAGTACATCGTGCCATTAATGACAGTATCGCTTGATGTGTCCTTATCAATGGTGCAACGTGTGTCAGCCCATTCCTCGCCGAAGTTCATGCTGGGTGTACCGATGCCTTGTTCTTCTTCACCATAGAGAACAAGTTCGCCTGTCTCTGCTGCCGGCTTGTAGTAGTTAACGCCATTTGGATTGGACAACGTAAACGTCACGGCTCCGCAGCCGTTTTGGTCAATAGCCATCTCATGGATATCAAGCGTATAGCCGTTACCCTCGACGGACAGATTAACCTCCTGGACTGCACCCTCCAGGCTTTGGGGCGCGATGCCATCACCAAACTCTCTGGTGTAGGTATATTTAGTCCCCGATGAGCCACTGTTGGTCCAGGTAATGGAATCCCCATTGCCGTGGTTTCCCCAGGCTGAGGCAAAATAGCTGGAATTGACAACGGCGTAGGCGACCCCTCCGGTCGCCAACACTCCGGCAAGACATCCGATTACGGCAACATACAGAGGTTTCGCGTGACCCTTTCGACGAAGCGGCTTTCCAGCCGCAGCATCAATAACACGGTCGGCAAGATCGCTATCGGCTTGGATGGACTCGAAGGCCTGCTTGATTTGATTGGATTTCACGGTCGCCCTCCTCTAGGATGAATTTGAGCTTCGATCGACCACGAGCTAAACGCGTTCGAGCGGTCGCGGCTGGCACATGCAGTAACTCGGCAATCTCTGAGGTCGAAAAGCCCAGATAGTAATAGAGCACGATGGGAACACGGAATCGCTCCGGAAGTCGCATAACGTCTGACAGGACCGCCTTGGACTCCTCCTGCGCCGTCGAAAGCGAATCGGCCAGGTTCTCAATATCCTCCACACGCCTCCATGGCTTTCGAAAGAGCGATTTGCATTCATTGATCGTGACCCGGATAAGCCAGCGGCGAAGATGTTCCCGACTTTCAAAGTGTCCATCGCTTTTGAGCAACTTAAGAAAGACGTCTTGTGCAACATCGTCGGCATCGGCGCGATCGCGCAGGTACGTCAATGCGATTCGAAACACGACATCCCGGTGATCTTCGACCGCCTGTCTAAAAGCTTGTTCTTCCATAATCACCTCCCGGTGACGTTAATGATTCTTGATGAGGCCCTCACCATAGATACGCTCTTGCCGGACGAAATGTTTCAAATTCAAGCAGGAAAAACCTACCAAAATAAACCTGTCCCTTTTTGGCAGGTTTTCTTCAACAAAAAAGACCCGCTTCCCTGTTGGGAAGCGGGTCTTTGGAAGGGCGGTTAACGTACTAGGAAATTATTCCTCGTCGTTGTCCTTGGCCTCTTCGGCGTCGTCGGTGTCCACGAGCTGGTTGAGCAGCTCGTCGAGGGAAGCCATGTCCTCGTTGATGGCACCGTTGGCGGGAGCCTTCTTGTCGTCGATCGGGGCGCCCAGGAGCTCCTCGTCGGCGTCGGCGTGATGCGTCGGCGCGGCGGAGGTGCCCAGCAGGATGTCGTCCGGACCGTCGGGGCTAAAGACCATCTGCAGCAGCTGCGAGAGGTCTTCCTCGTCGGCAACGTCGTCGTTGTTCTCGAGGATGTAGAGCAGGTCGTGGGCCTCCAGGCCGTCACGGAGCTCCTCGATCGCCTTGGCACCGATGCCATCGATGCGCAGCAGATCCTCCTCGGACTTGCCAACCAGGTCGCCGACCGTCTCGATGCCGACCTCGCTGAACTTGTTGGTCCAGCGCTGCGACACGCCCAGGTCGTCGAACAGGTACAGGCGAGCCTTCTCGGCGGAGATGGTGTGGCCGTTGCGGGTGAACGAACCGTCAGCACCACCGAACTCGTCGTAGCCGGCCCAGTCGAGCTGCTGCGGAAGCTGCTCGTCCAGGTCCTTGAGCTCCACCGGAGCCCACTCGGGCAGCGACTTGGCGTTGGGCGAAGCCGGGCCGTCGATGTCCACGTAGCCGTCGGCCGTGCGATACGTCAGCTTGGCGTTGGCGTACGGCTTGAGGCCGGTACCGGCCGGGATCTTCTTACCGACGATGACGTTGGACTTAAGGTCGAGCAGGTGATCGACCTTGCCCTCGATGGCAGCCTCGGTAAGGACGCCAGCGGTACGGATGAACGAAGCGCTCGACAGCCAGGAGTCGATGTTGGACGCGACCTTGAGCGTACCCAGGATGACGGGCTCGGCCACGGGAGCCTGACCGCCCAGACGGGCAACGCGCTCAACCTCGTCGGCGAACTCGTAGCGGTCGACGTACTGACCAAGCAGGTACTTGGAGTCGCCGGGGTTAGTGATCTGAACGCGACGCAGCATCTGACGTGCGAGCACCTCGATGTGCTTGTCGTTCAGGTCGACACCCTGGCTGGTGTAGACGTCCTTGACGCTCTCGACGAAGGTGTGCATCGTCGACTCGATGTCGGTCAGCTTGCGCAGGTTGCGGAAGTTGACAAAGCCCTTGGTGATCTGGTCGCCGGCGCGAACCTCGCAGCCGTCCTCGATCTCGGGCATAAAGCGCACCGAAGCGGGGACGCGACGCTCGTCGAGGACACGGGTGTGATCCTCGGAGTCGGTGAGCGTCAGCACGTACTCGGACTTCTCGGGCTTAATCGAGAGGTGACCGGAGTACGGAGCCAGCTCGGCCTCGCGACCCAGAATCTTCTCGTTGACGTTGCCGACGATATCGAACATACGGCTGACCGTAGGCAGACCCTGCGTAATATCGTCGACGCCAGCGACGCCGCCGGAGTGAATGGTACGCATCGTAAGCTGCGTACCAGGCTCGCCGATGGACTGGGCGGCAATAATGCCGACGGCAGTACCGATGGCGACCGGACGACGGGTGGAAAGATCCCAGCCGTAGCACTTCTGGCACACGCCGTACTTGGAGCGGCAGGTGAGCAGCGCGCGGAGCTTGACCTTCTTAAGGCCGGCATCGACCATCTTCTGGATGTCGGCGACCTTCTCGATGTAGCCGTCCTGCTCAAAGAGCACGGTGCCATCGGGGGCCACGACGTCCTCAATGAAGCAACGGCCGACGAGGTCGGTGTTGAGGTCGGTGGTGCCGGGGATGATGAGGTTGTAGGTGACGCCCTCGTGCGTACCGCAGTCCTCCTCGCGGACGATGACGTCCTGGGCCACGTCGACCAGACGACGGGTCAGGTAACCAGAGTCCGAGGTGTGGGATGCGGTATCGACCAGGCCCTTACGGGCGCCGTAGGTCGAAATGAAGTACTCGAGCGGCAGCAGACCCTCGCGGAAGTTCGCCTTAATGGGAAGGTCGATCGTCTCGCCGGACATGTCTGCCATCAGGCCACGCATGCCGCCGAGCTGACGCAGCTGGGTCTTAGAACCACGAGCGCCGGAGTCGGCCATCATGTAGAGCGGGTTCTCCTCGTCGAACATGTCGAGCATGAGCGCTGCAACCTTATCGGTACAAGCGGTCCACTCGTTAACGACTTCGATGTGGCGCTCCGTCTCGTTGATGAAGCCCTCCTCGAAGTACTCGTTGATCTGGTCGACGTTGGCCTGGGCGCGGTCGAGCAGCTCCTGCTTCTCGGCAGGGATGAGAGCGTCCCACACCGAGATGGTGAGGCCAGCGCGGGTAGCGTAGTGGAAGCCGGAGTACTTGATGGCGTCGAGGATCGGGCCGACCTTGGCCTCGGGGTAACGATCGCAGCAGTCCGCAACCAGCTTGGCCACGTCGCCCTTGACCATCTTGTAGTTCATGAACTCATAGTCTTCGGGCAGGCACTGGCGGTTGAAGATGATGCGGCCGATAGAGGTCTCGAAGCGCGCGGTCTTGTTGCCGGTGACGTCGTAGTCGACAAACTCGTTCTTGCCGTTCTTGACGCGGAAGATACGGGTGCCGTCCTCGTTGATGACGTTGGCATCGGCAGCGGACACGCGGACCTGGATCTTGGCCTGCATGTCGACCTCGGAGCGGCAGTCATAGGCGTGCAGCGCGTCGTCGAAGCTCGAGAACACGTGGTTCTCGCCCGGCAAACCCTCGCGAACCTGGGTCAGGTAGTACACACCGATGATCATGTCCTGCGAAGGGATGTTGACCGGCTTGCCGGATGCCGGCGAGCGCAGGTTATTCGCAGAGAGCATAAGCACGCGAGCCTCGGCCTGAGCCTGGCTGGACAGCGGCACGTGGACAGACATCTGGTCGCCGTCGAAGTCGGCGTTGAAGGGCGAGCAGACCAGCGGGTGCAGGTGGATAGCCTTGCCCTCGACCAGCACCGGCTCAAAGGCCTGGATGGACAGACGGTGCAGGGTCGGTGCACGGTTGAGCAGCACGACGCGGCCGTCGATGACCTCTTCGAGGATGTCCCACACAAAGGTGGCACCGCGGTCGATAGCGCGCTTGGCGCCCTTGATGTTCTCGACCTTGCCGAGCTCGACCAGGCGCTTCATGACGAAGGGCTTGAAGAGCTCCAGCGCCATGGTCTTGGGCAGACCGCACTGGTGCAGCAGCAGCTTGGGGTCGGTAACGATTACCGAACGGCCGGAGTAGTCGACACGCTTGCCCAGCAGGTTCTGACGGAAACGACCCTGCTTGCCCTTGAGGGCCTCGGCGAGCGACTTGAGCGGGCGACCGCCACGGCCAGAGACCGGGCGACCACGACGGCCGTTGTCGAACAGGGCGTCCACGGACTCCTGGAGCATGCGCTTCTCGTTGTTCACGATGATCGCAGGGGCGTCCAGGTCGAGCAGGCGCTTGAGTCGGTTGTTACGGTTGATCACGCGACGGTACAGGTCGTTGAGGTCGGACGCGGCGAAGCGGCCGCCGTCGAGCTGGACCATCGGGCGAATTTCGGGCGGAATGACGGGCAGCACGTCGATGATCATCCACTCGGGCTTGTTGCCGGAGATGCGGAACGCATCCACGACCTCAAGGCGCTTGACGATGCGGGCCTTCTTCTGGCCGCTCGCGCTCTTGAGTTCGGCGTGGAGCTGCTCGGACAAGGATTCGAGGTCGATCTGCTGGAGGAGCTTCTTGACGGCCTCGGCGCCCATACCGGCGTCAAAATCGTCCTCATACTTCTCGCGCATATCGCGGTATTCCTTCTCAGAAAGGATCTGGTTGCGCATCAGCGGGGTCTCGCCGGGATCGGTGACGATATAAGCGGCGAAATACAGCACCTTTTCCAGGATGCGGGGGCTGATGTCGAGCAGCAGGCCCATGCGGGAGGGAATACCCTTGAAATACCAGATGTGGGAAACGGGCGTGGCGAGCTCGATGTGGCCCATGCGCTCGCGGCGGACCTTGGCGCGCGTGACTTCCACGCCGCAGCGGTCGCAGATCTTGCCCTTATAGCGGATCTTCTTATACTTGCCGCAGTGGCACTCCCAGTCCTTCGTGG
>URNM01000002.1 GCA_900549185.1 uncultured Collinsella sp.
ACGAGATCGCTCAGTGTCTCGTGGGCTCGGAGATGTGTATAAGAGACAGCCCCCATCGCGTTCAGCATCAACCCAGATCCCCAAACATGGTACCTACGCCCCCACCCAGTCCCGACCGTTTGCCGAGCAATAGGGTCGCAATCGGCGCCGAACATGTACTATGTACGGGCATTGTCTAAACCAGCAACCCAAAGGACCCCATCTTGCCCGTCGTCGCCGCTATGACCGTTACCTCACACGCCACGGATGCCATGGTCGCCATCCCGTTTTGGCTCGAAATGTTCGCCGTCGTCGCGGCTTCAATCTCGGGCGTGTTGGTCGCGCGCGAGCACAAGCTTGACCTGGTGGGCGCGGTCGCGCTCGCGGTGGTCTGCGGTCTGGGCGGCGGTCTCTTGCGCGACATGACGCTGCAGGTGGGCAACGTCTACATCCTCAACCAGCCGATGGCGCTGCCACTCTCCATCGCCACGGCGGCCATCATCTACATATTCCCGGCAATCGTCGATAAACCCGAGAAACTCATCCCATTGCTCGACATCATCTCGGTCGGCATCTACGCCGCCACCGGAGCGGACAAAGCACTGGTTTATGGCTTTGCGCCGGCCGTATGCATCATGATGGGCTTTTTCACCGCGGTGGGTGGCGGCATGTTGCGCGACGGCTTTATGGGCGTGGTTCCGGGCATTTTCCAACGTACTAACTTTTATGCCATCGCCGCCATCGCCGGATCGACAAGCTATGTGTGTCTCGTTATGAGCGGCATCATGAGCAATGTCGCCGCACTGGTCGTATGCGTTGCCGTGACCATGGGTCTGCGCTGGCTCTCGCTGCGCTTTGACATCAAAAGCCCCACCGAGGAAGACATCGCACGTTTTTTGCATCGCAAAAAGTAGACAGCGCGGCACGACCCTTCGAAATGCAACCGAGAGGTTCTTTTAGAGCGCCCGCACGTTGGGTACCCTGTTAGATATATGCCGAGTATCTAACGAAGGATTCACTATGCCTTGCAACCTAGAACCGTCGACCAAGCGCCGCAAAGCGCTGGGCCGCATCGCTCTTCTATTCGCACTGATTGCGCTTGCGCTGACCGTACTTCCCAAGACGTCGTTCGCCGGCACAGACACCGCGGGCAACGTGCTCGCAACCGAAGTTGACTCAAATCCGTCTGGCGTCGAAGGCGACCTGTACTGGGCCGGCCAGAGCCTTAACCTAGACGACGCCTCCATCGGCCGCGATATTATCGCGGCAGGCGAGAGCTTGTCGATTCGCGACTGCACCGTAGGCGGAGCCGTTCGCCTGGCGGCGCGCACCATCGATATCTCCAAAACCGCAATCGATGGCAGCGTGACGGTAGCCGGTCAGCATGTTGTGCTCAACACCGGTAGCGCCGCCAACTGTTTTTACGCGATGGGCGAGACAGTTGCCCTGCGCGGCTCCGCCAAGTCGGCAGCACTCGCGGGCAGTACGGTAACCATCGACGGCACCGTCGAGGGCGATGTCGAGGTTTGGGCCGACAAGCTCATCTTGGGTAAAAACGCCCGCATTACCGGCACCGTGAACGCACATGTTTCCGAGGACCCCGAGCGCGCCGCAGGAGCCGAGGTCGGCACGCTCAAGATCGACCGCACCGAGAACGAAGATACTTCCACCATTAACGATGTCATCGGCGGCATCGTCGCCGCGGCGCTCTCGACCTGCTTTGTCGCTCTGCTGCTCGAGCTCGTCTTTCCGCGTGCGACCGCCAGTGCCGCCGGTATGCTCCACCAGCGCCCCACGCCCCTGTGGGTGAGCGGTCTTTTGGGTACGGTAGCCATTGTCCCTGCCGTATTGTTGCTGATTATCTCGATTGCCGGCCTGTCGCTTGCTGGAGCCCTCATGTGCGCCGTGATCGGCGTCGCGTTGGTCTCCACCGCTTTTGCGGGCTGCGCGATCGCTCGCATGGTCGGACATAACCAGAACCGCTACGCCATGGCAGCCGTCGGCGGTGTGGCCGCGGGCGCCCTCACAGGACTTCCCCTCATCGGCGGCTTCATCAGCGGCGTGGCCTTTGTCTTTATGCTCGGCTACGTTATCCAGATCATCTGGCGCAACGCCCACCTCAAGCCGCAGCAGGCCGCCAACACCCCGGGCCTTCCCTCCGCCTAGCCGCTAACCACCACAAAAGGGCCAGGCACCTTTGTGGTGATGCAAAGCAACCTGACCCCATTGCACCAAAAAGGGCGCCGACCATTGCGGTCGACGCCCTTTCTTGTTGGCGGTTATAAGCCCCAGCGCTTATTTGTTGACCTGGCCGGCGCGGACGGCAGCCTTCTTGCGGTCGGTGGCGTTGAGCAGACGCTTGCGCAGGCGGATGTTCTTGGGAGTGATCTCGACCAGCTCGTCATCGGCGATGTACTCCAGCGCCTCCTCCAGCGAGAAGGTGCGGGGCGGCACCAGCTGGACGGAGATATCGGAGGTCGAGGAACGCTGGTTGCCCAGGTTCTTGGTACGGGCGATGTTGACGACCATGTCGCCGGCCTTGCTGCGCTCGCCCACGATCATGCCCTCGTAGCACTCGGTGCCCGGCTCAACGAACAGCTGGCCGCGCTCCTGCAGCGTACCCAGAGCGTAGGCAACGGCCTTCTCGGTGGTCATGGAGATCATGGCGCCGTTCTGACGGTTGCCGATCTCGCCGGCGTAGGGGCCATACTCCAGGAAGGTGTGGTAGAACACGCCCTCGCCGTGAGTGACGTTCATGATGCGGTTCTTAAGGCCCATGATGCCGCGGGTCGGGATCTTGAACTCAAGATGGGTCACGATGCCCGAGGTGTCCATGCTCGTCATGATGCCACCGGAGGTACCGAAGACCTCGACGACCTTGCCCGAGTACTCGTCCGGGCACTCGACGACGGCCTGCTCGACAGGCTCCAGCTTGTTACCGTTCTCGTCCTTCTTAAACAGAACGCGGGGACGGCCGACCTGGAACTCAAAGCCCTCGCGGCGCATGGACTCCATCAGGACGGACAGGTGCAGAATGCCGCGGCCAGAGACCTCGACGCCGCTCTTGTCCTCGAGCTCCTCGATCTTCATGGTCACGTTGTTCTCGGCCTCGTTGAACAGGCGCTCCTTAAGCTGACGGGCGCCCACGATGTCGCCGTCACGGCCGACGAGCGGGGAGGTCGAAGCCTCAAAGACGATGGACAGGGTCGGCGGGTCGATCTCGATGGGCTCGAGCTCGACGGGGTTCTCGGGGTCGGTGTAGACATCGCCGATATCGGTGCGGTCAATACCCACGACGGCGGCGATATCGCCGGCGCCGACTTCCTGGCACTCGGTGCGGCCCAGATAGTCGAAGGTAAAGAGCTGCTTGACGGTAGCGGTAGCGCTGGAGCCGTCGTTCTTGACGACCAGAATCTGGTCGCCCTGGTGAATGGCGCCGGAGTACACGCGACCGATACCGATGCGGCCAACGAAGTTGGAGTGGTCGATGGTCACGCACTGCATGGCCAGCGGGGCGTTCTCGTCAACCTCGGGCGCGGGCATGTCGTCGATGATCATATCGAGCAGCGGATACATGTCCATGTTGCCGTCGTTGGGGTCAAGGCGGGCAAAGCCATTCATGGCGCTGGCGTAGACCACGTGCTCCATGGCGAACTCGAGCTGGTCGTCGGTGGCGCCCAGGTCGGCCATCAGGTCCAGGCAGTCGTTGTAGGCCTTCTCGGGGTTGGCACCCGGACGATCGATCTTGTTGATGACGATCATGATCTTGAGACCGGTGTCGATAGCGTGACGCAGCACGAAGCGGGTCTGGGGCATGGGGCCCTCAAAGGCGTCGACCAGCAGCAGGGCGCCGTCGGCCATGCGCAGCACGCGCTCGACCTCGCCGCCAAAGTCGGCGTGACCCGGGGTGTCGATGACGTTGATCTTGACGTCCTTGTACTCGATAGAGATGTTCTTGGCGAGAATCGTGATGCCGCGCTCGCGCTCCTGGTCGTTAGAGTCCAGGACGCGGTCCTCGACCTGCTGGTTGGCACGGAAGGCGTCCGTGGCACGCAGGAGCTTATCGACCATCGTCGTCTTGCCGTGGTCGACGTGGGCGATGATGGCGATGTTCCTCAGATTGTCTACGCGCATGTAGTTCCCCTATCTTCTATCCATATACAAACGGCACACGTATGCGGCCCGCCCAGCAACACAACGCTCAGCGGGAATATTGAGCCTTTTACCGAAAACTCGTTTATTTTAGCGATTTTAGATGAGAGGGGTTTCCTCACCTGCAGGTTCAGGGTCGCTCCACATAAAACCATCGCCGGCGCCCATGCCCTCATACAGCACATATGCCGAAAAGCCGCTCTCGAGCGTCGTCTCAAAGAAGCTCACGAGCAGAGCGTCGTGATAGCCACCGTCAATCTCGACACAGCCGGTGTAGCCGATGGCATAGCGGGCGATGCGGCCCAGGCCCTCGTCCTTAAGACCCATCTTGTGCTCGGAGATAAAGTTGGTGGCGGCCTCGAGGCACGCCTCCTCGCCATCCTCGTCGAGCGCGGCCAGATAGCGGTTGGAAGCAGCGTCCTCGATCGCCACAACTACGCCCGGATTCTCGCCGGCGGCAAGGTCGTCCAAGAACGCGCCAATCAGGTCACACACCATGGCGTCGAGCTCGGCGGAGACGTTACCGGCGTCCTGCATATCCTGTGCCATCTCTAGACCTTCCCATCGAATCCGGCGTCGTTACAGTTCTTGTGCCTCGGCAGCGATCTTGGCGGCAGCGTCGCGGGCGCGCGTCATATCCATCGCGCGCTGGTCGAGTACCTTGATCTGGTTGGTCAGCATGACTGCATCGACCACACCCCAGATTACCAAGCCTGTTGAAATCGAAAACCCAAGCGCTCCAACTGTACCACGAAGACGAGAACAGATTACCGCGACAAGGGCGGAGATGATAACCATCTTGATATAGGAGCCGCGGCGTTCGCGAAGCGTGCGGGCCTGCGTCACATAGGCGATGCGAGCCGCCTCGGATGCCTCCGAGCGCATCTGGGCTTCACGCGCGATGGCGGCCGCTTCAGCTGATACGCGGGTACCCATCACCGACCTCTCCGCTCGCGTGCCAGACATTTAGAAATCATCGGGGGAGAGCGTATGGACGAACTCGTCGAACTTCTCGAACTCCTGCTCGTCGTCAACTTCCTCGGCATGGGCAGAAACGGTACCCAGACGATTCATGATGTCGTCCTCCACGAACATGGGGGCATTACTGCGCACGGCAAGGGCAATGGCGTCACTGGGGCGGGCGTCAATCTTGCGCTCGTCACCATCGACCAGCACGACAATCGTCGCATAGAACACCGGCGGCTCGGCACGAACGATCTCGATGCGCTCGAGCTTGGCACCCAGGGCATCGACAGTGTCAAGCAGCAGGTCATGCGTTATCGGGCGCTCGGCGCGACCGCTATCAATACCGCGGCTAATGGCCGCGGCCTCAAACGAGCCGGTCTGAATGGAAAGTGAACGCAGGGGTGCCGTAGAATCCGACTTGCCGCAGCGCTCACGAAGCACGATAAGCGATGGCACGGGACCGGCGGCCATGACGATGGTCTCTATGTCGACACGAACCATGGAACACCTCCGGTACGTAGCGGTTAACACACGGCAGGGTCGCCGCATTGAATAGCTATACTACCCAATCTTTCGCCCAGCACACAAAATCAAAGCAGTTAATTTGGGACGGGGCTATTTTGACTACTTTTGTTGGATAAGAAAAAAGCCCCGAGGCAATGCCCCGGGGCTCTTCACATTTTGATGGTGGACCTGACAAGATTCGAACTTGTGACCTCCCGGTTATCAGCCGGACGCTCTAACCAACTGAGCTACAGGTCCATCGCGCAAGGGATATATTAGACGAGTCGTTACGCGTGCGTCAACAACTTTTTTGAAAAACTTTGGATGGTGTTCGCCCCGGTCGCACGGCGGCATGTGAAGTCGCCTGCTCGGACAGTCCTGACTCGCGCAGAGAGCACATTAAGTGCTCTCTGGCTCGTGCGGAACTCGCGATCGACTTCACATGCCGCCGTGCGACCGGGGCGAATGCGAGTCCCAAGATTGTCAAAAAAGCGGTCGGCGCGCAGGTGCGCCGACCGCCGATATATGGGGTCTGATATTATCTACCAGCTAGTTCCTCTTACTCGTCGAGGAGATCCTCTGGCATATCGTTGCCATCGCCTAGGTCGACTGGGGCCTCTTCGGCGTCGGCTGCGGCCTCGGCACCTTCGCCCTCGGGTTTCTCTTTGGCGGCCGTCATGCGGGCTACGGCGCAGATGCGGTCGTTGTCGTCGACGGTCATCATCTTGACGCCCTGGGTGGCGCGACCGGTCTGGCTGATCTCATCGGTCTTGACGCGAATGACCGTCGCGCCCTCCGTCACGATGAACAGCTCATGCTGCGGGCCCACCGTCTTCATGGCTGCGAGGTTACCCTTGCGCTCGGTCATCTGGATGGTGTAGACACCCTGACCGCCGCGGTTCTGCTCCGGGTAATCCGAGACCGGCGTGCGTTTGCCGTAACCGCGCTCGGTAATGACGAACAGGTCGCCGTTACCGTTGGTAATCTCCATACCAAGAACGCTCACGCCCTCCTTCATGCTAATGCCGCGGACGCCGCTGGTATCGCGACCGGTGGCGCGCACCTGGTCCTCGGGGAACATAATCGCCTTACCCGCGGTGGTTGCCATGATGATCTTGTCACCCTCGCGCACGCGACGTACAGCGAGCAGCGCGTCGTCGTCCCTCAGGTTGATGGCGATCAGGCCGTCGCGGCGGCTACGGTCGTAGGCGCTCATGACGGTCTTCTTGGCCATGCCGCTCTTGGTGGCAAACATCAGGTACTCGTCGGCGGGGAACTCGCGGCAGCTGATGACGCTCGCGATCTTCTCGCCCTCCTCGAAGGGCAGCAGGTTGACGATCGCGGTGCCGCGCGCCTGGCGCGTACCCACCGGCAGTTCATGCACCTTCAGGCGATAGACCTTGCCCTTGCTCGAGAAGAACAGCACGTACTCGTGCGTGGATGCGATGAACATCTCGTCGATAACGTCGTCCTCTTTGAGATTGACGCCCGACACACCCTTGCCGCCGCGCTTCTGGGCGCGATAGGCGGCCACCGGGATGCGCTTGACGTAGCCGGTGTGGGTGATGGTCACGACCATGTCCTCGTCGGCAATCAAATCTTCGACGTCCAGATCCTTCTCGACGTGGCTGATCTCGGTGCGGCGCTTGTCGCCGAACTTCTTGGAAATCTCGCGCATCTCCTCCTTGATGACGCCCAGAATCTTCTCCTCGTGCGCCAACAGGTCCTCGTAGTAGGCGATGGCGCGGCGCAAGCCGTCCAGCTCTTCCTGAATCTTGTCGCGCTCCAGGCCGGTCAGGCGGCGCAGCTTCATCTCGAGGATGGCCGTAGTCTGCTCGGGCGTAAAGCCAAAACGCTCGATCAGGCGGCTGCTGGCCTCGGAATCGGTCTGCGAGGAGCGGATGATGCTGATAACCTCGTCGATATGGTCGAGAGCCATCAGGTAGCCCTCGAGGATATGGGCACGCGCCTGGGCCTTCTTGAGGTCAAAGCGGGTGCGGCGGGTGACGACGTCGACCTGGTGGTCGATGTAGTGCTGCAGCATCTCGCGCAGGCTCAGGCATTTGGGAACGCCGTTGACAAGCGCCAGGTTGTTGGCACCAAAGGTCGTCTGCAGCGAGGTGTACTTGTACAGGTTGTTGAGCACGACCTGCGGGATGACGCCCTTCTTGAGTTCGATGACCAGGCGGATGCCCTTCTGGTTGGACTCATCGCGCATGTCCGAGATGCCCTCGATGCGCTTGTCGTTGACGAGCTGGGCAATCTTCTCCTGCAGGGTACCCTTGTTGACCATGTAGGGGATCTCGGTAAAGACCAGGCGGCTGCGGCCGGTCTTGGTGGACTCCACATGAGCCTTGGCGCGCACGGTGATGGAGCCGCGTCCGGTCTCGTAGCTCTGCTTGATGCCGGCACTGCCCATGATGATGGCACCGGTGGGGAAGTCCGGACCGGGCATGATCTGCATGAGCTCGTCGACGGTGGCGTCGGGATTGTCGATCAGGTAGCACGTGGCCTCGATTGCCTCGGTGAGGTTATGCGGGGCGATGTTAGTGGCCATGCCGACGGCGATGCCCTGGCTGCCGTTGACCAGCAGGTTGGGGAAACGCGCGGGCAGCGCCTGAGGCTCGGCGAGCGACTCGTCGTAGTTGGGCTGCCAGTCGACGGTGTCCTTCTGCAGGTCACGCAGGAGCTCCATGGCGGGCTTTGCCAGGCGGCTCTCGGTGTAACGCATGGCGGCGGCGCCGTCGCCGTCGATGTTGCCGAAGTTGCCGTGACCGTCAATGAGCGGCGTGCGCATGGAGAACCACTGTGCCAGGCGGACCATGGCCTCATAGACCGCGGAGTCGCCGTGCGGATGGTACTTACCGATAACTTCGCCGACCGTCCAGGCCGACTTCTTGTGCGGACGGTTGGGGTAGATGCCGCTCTCGTTCATTGCGTACAGGATGCGACGGTGCACCGGCTTTAAGCCATCGCGCACGTCCGGCAGGGCGCGCGCCGTGATGACCGACATCGAGTACTCGATGAACGACTGCTTCATCTCACGGCCGAACTCCGAAATCTGGAGCTGGCCACCGTTGATATCCTCTCCGGCCGAGGCACCACGGTCGACTTCGCCAAAGCTCTCCTCGAGCTCGCCGTCGTCGTCTTCTTCCTCATCGTCATCGGCATCGGGGTTATAGGCGTCCGGGTCGCCATCCTCGCCCTGCTCAGCACGGGCAAGCAGGCGCTTCAGATCGTCGGGCATGCCGGCGTCGCCGGCCTCGTCCACACCCTCGTTATTGTTGATATCGTCTGCCACGTTACCTCCTCTTAAGCGTCAAGGAATCGTGCATCATGTGCGTGTTTTTCAATGTACTCGCGGCGATAACCGACTTCAGAACCCATCAGTTCGCGCACGGCGCGGTCCGCCACCACGGCGTCCTCGATCGACACGCGCTGCAGAATGCGGGTCTTGGGGTCCATCGTCGTCGAGGCAAGCTGCTTGGGGTCCATCTCGCCCAGGCCCTTGTAGCGCTGGACAGTGTAGCCTTTGCGCTTCTTAGTGATCTTGCCGTCCTTGGCCTTGCCGTCCTCGTCGTTGTCGTCGGGGTTCAGTCCCAGGCTCTGGATGGTGTCGCGCAGGATCTCGTCTTCGGGCTGGCGGCCGTTGGGATACACGTAGTGAATCTTGTTGCGCACTTTGATGCCAAAGATGGGCGGGCACGCGACGTACACGTAGCCGGCATCAATCAGCGGGCGCATGTACTTGTAGAAGAACGTCAGCAGCAGGATGCGGATGTGCGCGCCGTCGACGTCTGCATCGGTCATGATGATGATCTTGTGGTAGCGGGCCTTGGTGATATCAAAGTCGCCGCCGTCGCCGGCGCTCGTCGTGACGCCGCAGCCGATCGCGGTGATAAGCGATTGAATGGTGTCGCTCGAGAACGCGCGGTGATCGCCCACGCGCTCGACGTTCAAAATCTTGCCGCGCAGAGGTAGGATCGCCTGGATGTCTCGGCGACGGCCGTCCTTGGCCGAGCCGCCTGCCGAGTCGCCCTCTACGATGAAGAGCTCGGTCAGCTCGGCATCGCGCACCGAGCAGTCAGCGAGCTTACCGGGCAGGGATGCCGTCTCGAGCAGGCTCTTGCGACGCGTCGCCTCGCGCGCCTTACGGGCGGCGTTGCGCGCCTTGCAGGCCTGTTGGGCTTTCTTGACGATCTCGCGAGCGGGCTTGGGATGCTCCTCGAGGTAATCGGCAAGCCCGTCGGTCACGATCTTGAGCGTCAGCGCGCGCATATAGGAGCTGCCGAGCTTGGCCTTGGTCTGGCCCTCAAACTGCGGATCGGGCAGCTTGACCGAGATAACAGCCGATAGGCCCTCGCGAACATCGTCGCCGGTCAGGTTGGCGTCTTTTTCCTTGAGCAGGTTCTGCTTGCGAGCGTAATCGTTAATCACGCGGGTGAGTGCGGTACGGAAGCCCTCGAGGTGCATGCCGCCCTCGGGGGTGTAGATGTCGTTGGCAAACGACATGACGTTCTCACCGTAGCCGCTATTCCACTGCAAGGACACCTCGACCTCGCCCATCTTGGTCACGGGCGCATCCGGATCCGATTTGCCCTCAATATAAATGGGCTCCTTAAAGGCCTCGGGGACATCCTTGCCCTCGTTGAGGAACTTGACGAAGTCGATGATGCCGCCCGCATAGCAAAACTCCTCCACATGGGGAGTCGCCTCGCGCTCGTCGGTCAGCACGATCTTGAGGTTCTTGTTGAGGAATGCCGTCTCCTGCAGACGGTTGTGCAGCGTGTCGAAATCGTAGATGCAGGTCTCGAAGATCTCGTCGTCGGGCCAGAAGCTGACAGTGGTACCCGTCGTCTCCGAAGTGCCCACGACCTCCATCTTCTTGACGGTCTTGCCGCGCGAAAACTCCATCTCGTAGATGTTGCCATCGCGGCATACCCGTACGACCACACGCTTGGACAGGGCGTTGACGACGGAGATGCCCACGCCGTGCAGGCCGCCCGAGACCTTGTAGGCCGAGTTATCGAACTTACCGCCGGCGTGCAGGATCGTCATGACGACCTCAAGCGTCGGGATCTTTTTGATAGGATGCTCGTCGACGGGGATGCCGCGCCCGTTATCGACGACCGTGATGGAGTTGTCGGCGTGGACCGTCACCTGGATCTCGGTGCAGAAACCGGCCATGGCCTCGTCGACGGAGTTGTCAACGATCTCCCACACCAGGTGATGAAGACCGCTGGCGCTCGTCGAGCCAATGTACATGCCCGGGCGCTTACGAACGGCCTCGAGACCTTCGAGAATCTTAATCTCGCCGCCATCGTAATCGTTTTCGTTTGCCACACGTCCTCCTTCAGTTAAGAAAATGTGTACAGCCTTACTAGTTTATCGTAAAAAAATACCCTCGGGAACGAGGGTATTTGGCTCTACAAGGCCACCAGATGCGATTTAAGGCTCTTTTTTGCTCTGCACGCCCTTGGCCCACTCGGCACTGGCTCTCATGGCGTTCTCGAGGGCCTCGCGCAGTTTTTGGTCCTCGATGGGTGCCACTTGGCGCTCAATCTCGGTGCGCTCGGCATCGCTGAGGTCGGCGTGTGGGGCCGGCGGGCGCTCGGTCGTCGCTGGGCGAAGGCGCTCCTTGGCGGCGGGCGGCGTGTGACCGGGCGCGGTGGTTTTGAACACCAGGCCGTCCACATGCGCACCGGCGCGCTCCATGCGCGCGCGGATGATCTCGCGCAACAACGTCATTTCCTGCGTCCACGAGGGCGAGTCGAGATATACCAGCAGCTCATTGGACTCGGGCAGGTAGCGCAGGCCCGTCACATGCCGCCCCTCGCGCGTGCCCGAGCACACCGCGTTCCACGCGCGATAGACCGCGCGCGACTCCTCGGCGGCCTCCATCTGCGCACGGCGCTCAGGGGTCGCAGCCGCCAGGATGCGCTGGCGCTCTGCGTTCAAAAAGCCACTGAAGGCGACCGTTTCGCTCTCGCGCTCGTAATTAGCACGTCTCACCCATGCTCACCACCTTGGCTCGATCAAGCAGGTCATCGGTAAAGTACCCCAGGTTGGTCGTGGTTATGACCGTCTGGATATCATCGCCGATCAGCCGCAGGAAAGCACCGCGACGCTCGCCGTCGAGCTCGCTCATCACGTCGTCCAAAAGCAGCAGCGGGGCGGTGCCCAGGACATCGCGAGCCACGGCCACCTCGGCCACCTTCCAGGACAGTACCAACGTTCGCTGCTGTCCTTGGCTGGCAAATGAACGGGCGGAGCGACCCGCAACGGTAAACTCAATCTCGTCGCGATGCGGTCCCACCAGCGTCACGCCGCGGCGAATTTCCTCGTCGGCGTGCCCATCAAGGGCAGCCAGCATGCGCTCGTACGCCCAGCCCTTCAGCTCTTCGCGATCCTCGACCTGGGGCAAATCCCCCAGCGTGGACGCATAGGACACGTTGGCGGCTTCACCGGACGCCACTTGCCCGTAGGCAGTACGCACATGGCCCGCCAGCCGGTCGAGCAGGGCCAACCGGTGCACGAGCAGAGCCGCGCCCGCGCGGGCAATCGAATCGTTCCACGCGCCGAGCATCTCGCGGCAGCACCAGGCCTCCTTGAGCAAGGCGTTACGCTGGGTCACGCAGCGACCATAGGTGCTCGCAAGATCGGCATAGCGTGCGCTCAGTTGCATGCCAAAGTCGTCGAGGGCGGCGCGGCGCACACTGGCGCCTCGCTTAACCATGTCCAGATGGTCGGGGCAAAACAGCACGCTCGGCAGAACCCCGCGCACACCGGCGGCAGAGCATCTCTTGCCGTTGCGGCTAAACGAGCGTTTACCGTCCTCCGCGCTCAATCCCATATCAAGTACGCGGCCGTCGCCCTCGAGCCTCAGCTCGATCTTGCACGAGCCCACGCCATCATGGACGAGCTCAGCTGCGGTCGGATGCCTAAACGAGGCGCCGCTCGTCAGCAGCTGCAGCGCCTCTATGAGATTGGTCTTTCCCGCCGCGTTGGGTCCCGCAAGTATCGTCACGCCCTCGTCCAGGGCAAGACGATAGCTCTCGAAACTGCGGTAGTGCGCGACGGAAAGATCGCGGGCGAACATGGTCATGGCGCAGCGCTAGATGCGAACCGGCATGACCAGGTACAGGTAGTTGATCTTGTCGTAGGACTTGAAGATGCCCGCCTGCGAGTAGCTCTTGAGCTCCAGCGTGATCTCCTTCTCCTTGGACAGGGCATTGAGGCAGCCGAAGATGTAGTGGTAGTTGAAGGCGATGGTACCCGACTCGCCCTCGGCCTCGACATCGATCGTCTCCTGCGCAAGGTCCTGGTCATTGGAGATGGAGGACAGGCCCATCTGCCCGTTCTCGACATCGATCTCGAACTTGACGGCGGGGTTGGCGCTCGCGATAACGGCCACGCGCTTGAGGGCGGCGTTAAAGGCGGCGACGTCGATCTTGACGCTCGTCACGCACGAATCGGGGATGAGCTGCTCGTAGTTGGGGTACACGCCCTCGATGCGGCGCGACACGTAGGTGGTGTTGCCGGCCTCGAAGACGACCTGGGTGTCGGTAGCCCCGATCATGATGGTCGCCTGGCTGGCCATGATGTTCAGTGCGTCGTTAAAGGCGTCAGCCGGAACGTTGAGCTCAAAGGAGCCTTCGAGGGTCGAGGTCTCGACCTGCGTATCGCACACGGCCAAACGGAAGGAATCGGTCGCCACCAGGCGCACGGTGTTGTTCTCGACCTTCATGTGCACGCCACCCAGGATGGGGCGGGCCTTGTCGGTCGAGGTGACGCGCCACACGCGGCCGACCATCTCGGACAAGATATCGGTCGGCAGTTCCACGGCGCTCTCGATGGCATAGGCCGGAAACTCGGGGAAGTCATTAGCATCGAGCGTGTTCAGGCGGAAAGAGCTCTTCTCGCAACCAATCAGCACCTGGCGCTCGGACAGCTCAAAGGTGACCGGGGCATCGGGGAGGGTCTTGGTGATATTGGAGAGCATCTTACAGGGGATAACCATCTCGCCCTCTTCTTCGACATGCGCCGCGATGCGATGACGGATCGAGATGGTGTAGTTAGAGGTCTGGAATTCCAAGATGCCGTCTTGGGCCTTAACGAGCACGCCCGACAGGATGGGGAGGGTGGATGCCGAAGCGACACCCTTCATAACGACGCCGATGGCTTGTGTAAGCGAGCTCTGGCTGACGGTGAACTTCATCTTTTAATACCTTTCTATAGATATAAATATCTTAATAATAGTAATAGCACTGACGAAACTGTTGATTACTCCCAAAGACGCAGGTCAGACCCAAAAAGAGAATCGACAGCAGCCTGTGTGCAACAGGGGTGGTTTTCCACGTTCAAAACCTGCGCAAAACTTTTCATCACCGCGGGTTGGGTTTTAGACACCTTATGCCCGTGGTTTCGACAAGTTTTCAACAGGTGTCTCTATTTCCCTACGAGCGCAGTGTAATTTTATCGCGCAGCGACTTAAGGTCTTCGGTGACGGTGCGGTCTTCCTGGATCATCTTCTGGACCTTTTTGTAGCTCGTGCTGACGGTCGAGTGGTTGCGGTTGCCAAATTCGGCGCCCACCGCCGTGGTCGTCATCTCGCACATCTCGATGGCCAGGTAGATAGCGATATGGCGTGCTTTGGCGATATTGGCGTTGCGACGCGGGCCGATGAGCTCCTCGTGCGTCACGCCGTACTGCTCTTCGATGACGGACTGAACCGTTTGCACGTTGATCTTTTTGGCCGATGTGTCGAAGTACTGGCTGGCGATGGCGTCGATATCGTCACAGGTGAGTTCCCCGCCCTCGCGCTCGCGGTCGCCCGCCTCGCCGGCGCAGCGCTCGCAAAAGCTCTCGAGTTCGCGGATGTTGGTGCCCGAGACCTCGGCCATGTGTTTAAAGTGCTCGTCGGTCAGGTGCCCGCCGTCGCCCCCATAGGCCGCCAGCAGCGAGTCGTCGCCTGCCTCGGGAGCGGCGGCGATGGTGTTCTCGTAATAGCGCTGCAAGATCTTGTATTTCATCTCGTAGCTGGGCTCTGCGACCAGGCAGAGCATGCCGGCGTTGAAGCGGCTGGTCAGACGCTCGTCCATGCTCAGGTCCTTGGGGGCGCGGTCTGCCGCGATGACGACCTTCTTGTTGTTGCGGATGAACTCGTCCATGAGCTGGAAAAAGTAGTCCACGCTCGCGCGCTTGCCTATGATGTTTTGGATGTCATCGATGATGAGCACGTCCACGCCGTGGTACGCCTGCATGATGGGGGCGTTGCTCTTCTTTTGACGGTCGAACTCGGTCATCAGGTCGTCCAGATACGCCTGGGAGTTTGCATACTTGACCTTGATCTCGGGCGACTTCTCGGCGAGCTCGTTTTTGATGGCAAGCAGCAGGTGCGTCTTGCCCAGGCCCGATTTGCCGTAGATGAACAGCGATGTGCACGTGCCGCGCTCGTCCGCGAGGGCGGCAAACTTGAGTGCCGAGCGATAGGCATGGCTGTTCTCGGGTCCGTAGACAAAGTTCTCAAAGGTAAATTTTGAGTTCGCGGCGAGCGGGGCTCCATCCGTATTCTGCTCGGCCGGCACGGTCGGTGCTGGCACGGGTGAAGCGGGGGTCGCAGTTTGCGTGGATTTGGTCGGCGCTCCGCCCTTCATCTGGTTCATCATGCGACGAAAATCATCGGCCGAGAGCGTGTTCTTGATTGCAATGCCCGAATCCGCGCCCGCCGCTGCGTCGTGAGCGATGGGCATGTGCGTGACGGGTGCGTTCGTTGACGTCGCCGCCGCGGTCGGCAACGGTGCCATGGTTTCACGGGAAACATCGCTGTGCTGGTGCTCGATTGTCGACACGTCGCCTGCGGAGGCCGGCACCGCCGGGGAAGCAGCGGGAGCCGTGGCGGGCGCCGTCGCGGCGGCGGATTCCGTCGCGACGCCTTGCGGTGCCGCGATGTCGAGCGCGATCGGTGCAAAGGCGATTTCTTCCAGATAAGCCTCAATAGTCGGCTGATGCTTTTTGAGCTGCGCGATGGCAAAGCGCGAGGGGGCCTCGATCGTGAGCGTATCTTCGGTCAGGCTTATGGCGCGCGATTGCCCCAGCATGTTGATGAGGCGTGCATCTTGGCCGTCGCGCTGGCAAAAGGCGATGGCATCCCCCAGGATGATGCTTGCTTCCTCGTCCACTGTCTCTCCCGTTCTTTAGCTCTGAGCTCGCACGCGAGCGGCGCCGAGTTCGGTCAGATGGTATTTCTGGCCATGTTTGATGACCAAGCCGGCCTGCGCCAAGTCATTGAGCGTGCGTGACCAAGTGGGGGCCGAGTTTCCAAACGCCCTCGCAAGATCGGTTGCGCCGCACGCTTGATTTTGCGCCAGATAGCCCAGCGCGGCGTTGCCGCGATCGCTTACGAACACGTCCGGTTGTGGCTGTGCATACTGATTTGCTGCACTAGGATACATCATTTGAGCTGCTGGTTGTTGAGAACTCTGCATCGGCGGCATTTGCTGTTGAAAACTTTGAGGCCACTGTTGGTAAGGCTGCGGAGGCATCTGCTGGGCCCAGGGGTTGTACTGCTGCTGCGGCATCTGCTGGTACGGCTGCTGATATCCCTGCTGGTACTGCTGCGGGAACTGCTGGCCATACCCCAGTGGCGGCATCTGCTGATATGGATATCCCTGTTGGTACGGCTGATAGCCCATTTTCTGGCCACCCGGTACCCCCGTCGCCTGCTGCATTGCTGCTGCATCCTGATCCGCCAGCGGCATGGCCTCTGGCATGTTTGGCGGCATCGACATCGATGCCGCCTGGGACTCTTGTGTAGGAAGCATTCCGGGCTGCTGCATCTGTCCCACGGGGGGCCGCATCTGCTGCGTTGCCATGGGCTGCTGCGCAAAAGCTCCCGGCAGGGGATATGTGGGCTGATCCGTCTCGGGCCGCACGGCTGCCCCGCGCCCGCCGGCACGCTCGATTTCCTGCACGCGCTTGGGGTTCAGACTTACCGTCACGACGGTGCCATTGCCCATGTTGTCCTCGATGGAGACGGCGCCGCCGGCGTTTTCCAAGTACTCCTGTACCATGGGAAACCCGGCGCCGGTGCCGCGGATATACCGTTTCATCTTGCTGTTTGCGCTGGTTACGCCAAAGTCGAAGGCACGCTCTTTGTCGTCGATGCCCGGACCCTGATCGGCGAAGCGGATGGTATCGCCACCGTCGAGAATCGAGATAATGGGCTCTGCGAAATGCGCGTGGATAAAGTTTTCGACAATCTCGCGGATAACCATCAGCGAGATGCGTCCTCCCTGTTCTTTCATGCACTGGTAGACGGTGTTAGTTGTCTCTTCCAAGTAGGTACGGACGTCTTGCGGTTCGATGACGATGACACGTGGTGTCGACAGCATGTCGTCGTAGACCGCGATGCGCGCTGCATACATGGCCTTCGGTGCTTGTGCGGTGACCTGCTCGCTCTCGTTGCGTTCTTCGCGCACGCCGGTGATGTGCTCGTTGTCGGGTGCCGGATCACCGGAATCGACCATGGTGTAGAAGTCGTCAGACATGCCGCTCGCAATCTTTCAAAAGGTTTTGAACAAATAGTAGCTCACCGCGCAATGTTTCTCATCTTTCGACAAGTTTTCAAAACCTGTTGAAAACTTTGGAAAACGGGCGAAAAGTTCTCAACATTTCCAACACGACCTGTTGAAAACTCGATGAAATTTCGTGAAAAGTTGCCTGCTGCATCAAGTGCCGATTCTGCTTATGGGGGAACCGTGTACTCTTTGCAACCTTTTACCTTTGATTTCTTGACATTTGAACATTGATTTCCCTACAATCTTCAAGCTCACGTGTCTATATCTGCGTCCGCGCCCCCGCGGACACTCGAAATGCAGCAGGAGGAACTTAAGATGAAGCGTACGTATCAGCCTAATAAGCGTAAGCGTGCCAAGACCCATGGCTTCCGTGCCCGTATGGCCACTAAGGGTGGTCGTGCCGTGCTCGCCCGTCGTCGCGCCAAGGGCCGCAAGCGTCTCACTGTCTAGCAGCGATACACACATCTCGCATGAAGACTATTAAGTCTCGGCAAGATTTCGAGCATGTGTTCAGTCAGGGGCGTCGTTTTAATCACCCTCTGATTCGAATGACCATATGTGAATCGGTTGGCGAAGGCGACTCCGGAAGGGTCGCCTTCGTTGGTGCTAAACGACTCGGTTGTGCTGTCGTGCGCAACCGATCTAAGCGTGTGATGCGCGAGGCCGCCCGCAGCTGTGGATTTCCCGTTGCGGGTTATGACATCATCTTGTTCGCGACTCCCAAGACGAGGGTTTCCTCGCCGCAGGAGATGGACAAGGCGTTGCGTTCGCTTATGAAACGCGCCGGCGTTGCCGGGGAGGAGCGATGAGCAATCACGTTTTGCGACGTGTTGCCATCGCTCCTATTCGCATATATCAACAGGTTGTTTCGCCCTTATTACCTGACGCCTGCATTTATTACCCAACGTGCTCGCAATACGCCGTTCAGGCGATTGAGAAGTACGGTGTTTTGAGAGGCTGCTGGCTTGCCGTGAGGCGCATCGCTCGCTGCAATCCCCTGCACGTCGGCGGTTATGACCCTGTGCCTTAGCGGGCACTCGCTATCGGAGGAAAACTTACATGTGGGATTGGATCGTTAACATCCTTTTCGAGCTGCTCAAGCTCATCCAGACCTTTGCGGTCGACTGGGGCCTGTCCATCATCATCCTGGTGGTCATCATCCGTCTGCTGCTGACGCCGCTCATGCTCAAGTCGACCAAGTCGACGGCTCGCATGCAGGTGCTGCAGCCCAAGATGCTCGAGATCCAGGAGCGCTACGCCGACGACCCCCAGCGTCAGGCCGAGGAGATGCAGAAGTTCTACAGCGAGAACAAGTTCAATCCGCTGGCCGGCTGCCTGCCGCTTCTGATTCAGATGCCCATCCTTATCGCCCTGTTCACACTTCTGCGCAACCTGCCGCAGTACTTTAACGAGGGCACGTTCTCGTTCTTTAACATCCTGCCCGATCTGACCACCACGCCGAGCGCCTCTTTTGCCGATGGCTTTATGGTTGCGCTGCCTGCGCTGATCTGCCTGATCCTGTTTGCTGTCTTGACCCTGATTCCGCAGCTGTATATGTCCCGCAATCAGACTGGTCAGCAGGCCCAGAGCATGCGCATGATGGCTGTCGTCATGACCGTCATGATGCTTTGGATGGGCTGGAGCCTGCCCGTCGGCGTTCTGCTGTACTACGATGTGTCTTCTGCCTGGCAGGTTATCCAGCAGATCTTCGTGACGCAGAAGGTTATCGACAAGGCTAAGGCCGATGAGGAGGAGCGCCTCAAGAACGCTCCGCTGCAGGTCGAGGTTACCCGTCGCGAGAAGAAGCCTCGTCCGCACAAGAAGAAGTAGTCGGGATATCAATCTTATTTAGGTACCTAACTTTTGGAGTACGTTATGTCTGAAGAGATCATCGAGGATATGCTTGAGGAGGTTGCCCCGCAGATTGCGGGCGATTATCCCGAGATTGCACAGCGCTACAAGGCCGGTGAAGAGCTGACCGATGAGGAGCTCGACACCATTGCCGATGTTGCGATTTCCATTCTGCGTTCCATCCTTTTGCACTTCGATGCCGCCAACTCTCCTATTGATGAGTACGAGGGCGACGAGGGCGAGCTGATTTTGGATGTTACGGCTCCTGATCTTGCTGTTCTCATTGGCCGTCATGGTCGTACCCTCGATGCTCTTCAGGTCATCTTCTCTTTGCTGGTGAGCCGCAAGCTTGGCTTTAGGTATCCGGTTGTGGTTGACGTTGAGGGCTACAAGAGCCGTCGTCAGGACAAGGTTGCCTCTATGGCTCAGTCTGCTGCCGAGCGTGCCATCCGTACTCATAAGAGTGTTTCGCTTCCGCCCATGAACGCCTATGAGCGCCGACTGGTTCATATTGCGCTTCGTGGCAATGATGCCGTCGATACCCATTCTGAGGGTTCTGACCCTGATCGCCATGTGGTGATTGTTGCTCGATAATCTAGTCGAGCTTATGCTAAGGGGACGTGGTTTCCACGTCCCCTTTTTTTGTCAAAAGTTCTCGATACACTGATTTTTGTCAGAAAGGAGCTTTCGTTGTTAGTACTTACTGATCAGCAGGCTGATGAGATGCTCAGCCGTCTAACTTCCTATTGCAAAGAGTATTCTTTGAGCGTAACTGATACTGAGCTAAGGAAATGTATTCAGCATTTGGATTTGGTTCTAGAAACAAATAAGACAACTAATCTCACCCGTATTCTTAACGTAGAAGATGCTGCGGTACTTCATATCCTCGACTCACTTGTTTTGCTCCCTTATATCAATAAGGCTCCTGAGGGATCTATGCTCGATATGGGAACGGGTGCGGGCTTCCCTGGTATTCCATTAACGATAGCGACGCATCGTAAAGCTACTTATATTGACTCTGTTGGCAAGAAGATTGATGCTGTCAATTCTTTTGTCCATGCTCTTGGATTGAAAAATGGTCATGCAGTTCATGATCGCCTTGAAGAATATGCTCGAAGCCATAAGAAACAGTTCTCTGTCGTAACCGCCCGCGCGCTGGCCCCTCTACCGATTCTTGTTGAGTATGCGGCTCCGTATCTCAAAGATGGAGGGTTATTTGTTATCACGAAGGGCAATCCATCTGATGAGGAGCTTACTTCCGGCATGTCAGCAGCTAAGATCTGTGGCTTCACTTTGCTTCTGAATGATGCAATCGATTTGCCTGAGGGCTTGGGCCACAGGGAGTTTATTGTTCTTAAGAAGAGTCATCCAGCATCCGTCTCATTGCCTCGTGCAAATGGCATGGCAAAGAAGAATCCGCTTGCCTAGATGTTTCACGTGAAACATAATGGATACTAACAACTTGCGGTGTTTCACGTGAAACATGGCGGTTGATATCGAATCGGAATGTTTCACGTGAAACATCCTCCGTTTGACAGCTTTAATACACACCAGGAGGGACCGTGGGATTTCGCGACGTTAAGCGTTCGAAGAGCGCAAAAGACACGCGTATTATTGCAATCATCAATCAAAAAGGCGGCGTCGGTAAGTCAACGACGGCTGTAAACCTTGCAGCAGCTCTGGGTGAACAGGGACGCAAGACGCTGATTGTCGATTTTGATCCGCAGGGAAACAGTACAAGTGGATTTGGAATTGAAAAAGAAGACCTTGATCAGTGCATCTATGATGCACTGCTGAATGACGTGCTGGCAGAATCGCTCGTTCTTGATACAAATTGCAAAAAGGTATTCGTTATTCCGGCGACAATTCAGCTTGCAGGCGCCGAAATTGAGCTCGTAAGCGCAATTGCTCGTGAAACCCGCCTCAAAGATTTGCTTGAGCCCATTCAAGACGAATTCGATTTTATTTTCATTGACTGTCCTCCTTCGCTCGGCCTGCTTACCATCAACGCTTTGACCGCAGCAGACAGCGTTTTGATTCCGATTCAGTGCGAGTATTACGCACTCGAGGGCGTTACGAAGCTGCTTGAGTCAATGAAGATGGTCAAATCACGTCTGAACAAGGGCTTAGACACCTATGGCGTGCTTATGACCATGTATGACTCGCGTACTTCTCTGTCGAATCAGGTTGTCGAGGAAGTTCAGTCGTACTTTGGTGATAAAGCTTTTAAGACCCTAATTCCCCGTACCGTAAAAATCTCTGAGGCTCCGTCTTTTGGAGAGCCGGTAATTACCTATGCGCCTCAAAATAAGGGTGCAAAAGCGTATATGAACCTTGCAAAAGAGGTGATCAAGCGTGCCTAGCGCAAAGAAACGTGGCGGATTGGGACGTGGACTCAATGCATTAGTCTCAGAGGCCGAGTACGAGACCGGTGGTTCGGCTGCATCGGCTTCAAATGCCGCATCTGAAATAAAACTGCCTATTGAGGATATCGTTCCCAACCCTAATCAGCCGCGAATTCACTTTAATGAAACCGAACTTCGCGAGTTGAGCGAGTCAATCCAAGAACATGGCGTTTTGCAACCACTGTTGGTTCGCAAGCATGGAAACGGCTATGAGATTATTGCCGGTGAGCGTCGTTACCAGGCATCAAAACTTGCTGGCCTCGAAGAATTGCCTGTCATCATTAAGGAAGTTAATGATGAGGAAATGCTCGCTCTTGCACTTATCGAGAATCTTCAGCGTTCTGATTTGAACCCTGTCGAAGAGGCAAAGGGTTATCGTCAGCTCATTGATGCCAGCGGTATGACGCAGGAGGCGTTATCAAAGGCTGTCAGTAAGTCTCGTTCCGCAATTACAAATTCACTTCGTTTGCTAGATCTTCCTGAAGTCGTGCAGCAGATGATTTTCGAAGGCAAGCTTACTGCAGGTCATGCAAGAGCGATTCTTGCGGTTCCATATGAAGATGCCAGGATTCGTCTTGCTGAGAAAGTTGTTGCTGAAGGTCTTTCCGTTAGAGCGACAGAAAATCTTGCTCCGTTGTTTTCTGCCGGAGAGACGCCGAGGACTCCGAGGCCAGCAACACCTCAGTCTTTTAAAAAGGCTGCCCGCGTGCTTCGTCAGGTTTTTAATACCAACGTGCGCGTTAAGAGCTCGCGTGGAAAGAATAAGATTGAGATTGAGTTTAAAGACGAGGAAGAGCTCTCTCGTATTCTTGGCGAAATGATTCAGTTTGATCAAGGAGGCCAAGATGAGGAATAGGATTTTAACTGCGATTGCATTGGCGATGACTGTCGCGGCTGGTGCCTTTGCTAGCTATAAGATCGCGACAGACGATGAACTTCGAGGTCGTTTGCTTCGTAGTGCGCAAGATATTGTCGATATATCCAAGAAGAAAATGGATGTTATGACAGAAGATGTTGCCATGCGTACGGCTCAGGTAACGAAGAATCCCAAGATTAATCAAGGTTGGGTCAGCAACCAATGGGAAAATGTAGGCTATTAGGTACCTAACAATTACTTAGCATATTTTGAGGGGTCCTTGTCTGATTCACGAGGCAAGGACCCCTTATTTTGGCTGTAAAAAATGGGACAGGTAGCAGCTGATTCAAAATTAAGGTCAATAAATAAAACGGCCCCGGTTGCATCTCCTGTAACCGGGGCCGTTCGATGTTTCACATGAAACGTTTTGGGGTGCGACTCCCCTATGCGTTCTTCTGAACTTTGAAGCGCTGCTTCAGCTGTCCGCAAGCGGCGTCAATATCGTTACCACGGGAGTTACGAATCGTGGTCTCGATGCCACGGGACTCAAGACGACGCTGAAGATCCTCAACCTTATGAATCGGCGACGGCTTGAGCGGGCTGCCCTCGATGTCGTTAAGCTGAATCAGGTTAACGTGGCACAACGTTCCCTCGCAGAAGTCGCAGAGCGCCTGCATCTCGGGATTCGTATCGTTGACGCCTTCGATCATGGCATACTCATAGGTCGGGCGGCGGCCAGTCTTCTCGGTGTAGAGTTGAAGCGCCTCGTGAAGGCGAAGTAGCGTGTACTTCTTAACACCGGGCATAAGCTTATTGCGTGTCGACTGGATGGCGGAATGCAGGGAAACGGCAAGCGTGAACTGCTCGGGGATGTCGGCAAATTTGCGAATACCGGGAATAACGCCGCTGGTAGAGACGGTGAGGTGACGAGCACCGATACCGATGCCATCGGGGTCGTTGAGGATTCGCAACGCCTTGAGAACCTCGTCGTAGTTGGCAAACGGCTCGCCCTGGCCCATGAAGACAACGCTCGTGACGCGCTCGCCAAAGTCGTTGGATACATGAAGTACCTGGTCGACGATCTCTTGAGCGGTCAGAGAGCGCTTGAGGCCGTTGAGACCGGTAGCGCAAAAGGCACAGCCCATGCCGCAGCCTGCCTGGGTGGAAACGCAGACGGAAAGCTTGTTGCGACGGGGCATACCGACAGTTTCAACGGAAATGCCGTCGTGGTACTCGAGCAGATACTTGCGCGAGCCATCTTTGGAAACCTGCTTGGTGAGTTCAGTCGGCGTGTCAAAGGCAAAAGCCTCTTTAAGCTGCTCGCGGAAAGCCTTGGGAAGGTTGGTCATGTCGTCGAACGAACAAACGTTCTTCTCGAAGACCCATTCGATGAGCTGCTTCGCGCGGAAGGCGGGCTGGCCAAGTTCGGCCACAAGCTCGCGAATATCGTTTTGGCTCAAGTCGCGAATGTCCTGAGATTTAGTCCTGGGATTCATGGAAGCCTTTCGATTTTGGGGAAACGTAGAGGGTATCGCTACAATATGGTATCAGCTGCAGAAATTATAGAGGAGGAGTCTGCCCATGCCGGGTAAAAGCCTAGAGAACATGCACGTAGCGGTCTTGGCGGGCGGTCATTCCGCTGAGCGCGAGATCTCGCTCAATTCGGGAAAGAACGTTGTAGTGGCACTGAAGGAAGCCGGCTACGCCTCGGTGGAGCTGCTTGATACGGCCGCTGATGACTTTATTGTAACCATGGCGACCGGCGGCTTTGACGTGGCGTTTATCGCCATGCACGGTGCCGGCGGCGAGGATGGTGCCATGCAGGGCGCCATGGAGACCCTGGGTATCCCCTACACGGCCTCGGGCGTGCTTGCTAGCGCCTGCGGTGCCGACAAAGAGGTCTCTAAGCTCCTGTACGCCAAGGCGGGCATTCCCATTGCCCCCGGCCTTGCGCTCGAGGTGGGCGATGAAGTCGATATCGATCATATCGTCGAGGTTTGTGGCGAGCGCAGCTTTGTGAAGCCGGCCGTCAACGGTTCCAGCTATGGCATTTCCCTGGTCCATGAGCCCTCCGAGCTGCCCGCGGCAATTGCCAAGGCGTTTGAGTACGGCGACAAAGTGCTGGTCGAGAAGTGCATCGAGGGTACCGAGATCACCGTCGGCGTGTACGGCGAGGACGACGTGCGCGCCCTGCCGATTGTCGAGATTCGCAAGCCTGAGGACTGCGAGTTCTACGATTTGGACGTGAAGTATGTCGACCCTACGGACATCCATCGTATTCCGGCGCAGATTTCACCCGAGAATTACGCTCGCGCTCAGGAGCTTGCCTGTGCTGCTCACAAGGCCCTCGGTTGCCTGGGCATCTCGCGCAGCGATTTTATCGTGAGCGAGGACGGCCCCGTCATCCTCGAGACCAATACCATTCCCGGCATGACCGATACGTCGCTGTATCCGGATGAGATTCGCCACACCGACGACATGACGTTCCCGCAGGTCTGTGACAGCCTGATCCGTATGGGCCTTCGTCGAGCGGGCATTGCATGCTAATCGAGGACGCGGTTTCGTCAGGAACGCCGCAGTTTGTCATCGACTCCTATGCCACGCTTGCCGAGCGCGCCAAAACACAGTCCTTCGGCCTTATCGAGGAAGATGTGATAGTCCTCGATACCGAGACCACAGGTCTTTCGGTGCAGGACAACGAGCTGATCGAGATCTCGGCGGCCCGTCTTTCGGGTCGCGAGATCGTCGACCGCTTCGATACCTTCGTGCATCCCAAGCAGCTGATTCCCGCCGAGATTACCGAGCTCACGAGCATTACAAATGCCGATGTGGCAGATGCCCCGTCGGCCGTTGAGGCCGTCGCCGCTCTCGCCGATTTTGTCGGTGGTTGCCCGGTGATCGCACATAACGCCACGTTCGACCGCTCGTTTATCGAGTCGGTCAAAGGCGGCGTCAACGTGAGCGATATTTGGATCGATTCGCTGGCGCTGTCGCGCATCGCGCTTCCGCGCCTGGCCTCGCACAAGCTGTCTTTTATGGCCGATCTGTTTGGCTGTGACTCGGTATCACACCGTGCCAATGCCGACGTCGACGCCCTGTGTGGCGTATGGCGCGTGTTGCTCGTGGCGCTCACCGACTTGCCCCAGGGCCTCATGGCGCGCCTAGCCGACATGCATCCGGACGTGCCTTGGTCCTATCGTCCTATCTTCTCGTTCTTGGCGGGGCAGAACCCTGGTTCTATCTTCTCTCTCAGCGCCGCTCGTGCTGACGTTCTCAAGGCCGATCGCGCCGACGATCGGGTGGACGCCGACGAACTGCCGGTCCTCAAGATGCCGAGTCGTGAGGAGATTGAGGCAGACTATGCGCCAGGTGGCCTGGTCAATCGCATGTACCCCACCTACGAGCCGCGTGATGAGCAGATCGCGATGGCGCTCGAGGTCCGCGATGCGCTGGTCACGGGCACTCATCGTGTAATTGAGGCGGGCACGGGCGTCGGCAAATCGATGGCCTATCTGGTGCCTTTTGCCGAGGCAGCACGCCGTAACAACATCACGGTTGGTATTGCGACCAAATCGAACAATCTTGCCGACCAGCTCATGTATCATGAGCTGCCAAAACTTGCCGAGCAACTGGACGGTGGTCTGTCATTTTGCGCTCTCAAGGGCTATGACCACTATCCGTGCCTGCGCAAGCTTGAGCGCATGAGCCGAAGCCAGGTCGAGATTACCACCAAGCGCGATCCGGCGGACACGCTCACGGCGGTCGCGGTCATTATGGCGTACGTCTGCCAATCAGCCGATGGCGACCTCGACTCACTTGGCATTCGGTGGCGCAGCGTCAACCGCCCCGACTTTACGACGGCCTCGCGCGAGTGTGCTCGTCGCCTCTGCCCGTTTTTCCCTGATAAATGTTTGGTCCACGGCGCTCGCCGTCGTGCGGCGCATGCCGATGTGGTGGTCACCAACCATTCCCTGCTGTTCCGCAATGTTGCGGCCGAGGGCAGGATTTTGCCTCCGATTCGTCATTGGGTAATCGACGAGGCTCATTCTATCGAGCGCGAGGCGCGCCGTCAGTGGGCGCGCGTGGTGTCGGCGGACGAATCACGCGTTCTGTTTGAGCGCCTGGGTGGCTCGAGCACCGGTGCGCTAAGCCAGGTCTCCCGTGATTTGGCAACCTCCGAGGGCTCTACGCTCTATCTGGGCCTTACTGCCAAGGCGACGTCGACGGTTGCGCGCGCGAGCATGGCAATCGCCGACGTGTTCGATGGCGTTCGCGAGCTCGGCCGCCGTGCCCGTGGGGGTTATGACAATGCCAATCTATGGATTGGCCCCGAGCTGCGCGAATCTGACGACTGGCATGATTTCTTACAGTCGGCCTACACTGCCATCGACGCATTGGAACAAGCTGACAAGAGCGTCGACGCGCTGGTGCAAGCCGTCGCCGCCGACAAGCCCGAGGTTGTTGTCGACTTGGGTGATATCTCGCGTCGCCTGCACGAGCTGGCCGAGAACCTCAAACTCATCATTGACGGCACCGATGAACACTACGTGTATTCGCTGCAGGTCAATCGCAGGTTGCGTGCCGGCGGAGAGTCAATGACCGCAGAGCGCATCGACATTGGCGAGGCCTTGGCAACCGAGTGGCTGCCCGAGGTTCACACGGCTATCTTTGCCTCGGCGACTATGACGGTGTCCAAAAGCTTTGAACACTTTAACCACGCGGTCGGTCTCGATCGCATCGGTGCTTCAACATCCTCGTCGCTGCACTTGGACTCGAGCTACGACTTCGATTCGAACATGGCTGTAGTCGTTGCGGGCGATATCCCCGATCCGCGCGATCGTGAGAGCTATCTTACGGCGCTCGAGCGCGTGCTGGTCGACGCCCATCTTGCCATGGGCGGATCGGTGCTCACACTGTTCACCAATCGGCGCGACATGGAAGACCTGTACGCCCGCGTTGAGCCTAAGATGGCCCGTGCGGGTCTGGAGCTCAACTGCCAGCAGCGCAACTCATCTCCTCGTCGCCTGCGCGACCGGTTTATCAACGAGCCGACCTCGTCGCTTTTTGCCCTTAAGGCCTTCTGGGAGGGATTCGACGCCAGCGGCGAGACGCTGCGCTGCGTCATCATTCCCAAGCTGCCGTTCTCGAGTCCCACGGACCCGCTCTCGTGCGAGCGCAACCTGCGCGAAGACCGCGCTTGGGCGCGCTATTCACTGCCCGAGGCGGTGCTCGAGGTCAAGCAGGCGGCCGGCCGCCTTATCCGCTCGTCGACCGATTGCGGCGTGCTGATTCTGGCCGACCCGCGCCTGGTGACGAAGGGCTACGGAAAGAAGTTCTTAACGTCGCTGCCCACGAGCTCCTACCAGCGCATCGAATCGGCGCAGATCGGGCACTATCTGCAACTGTGGCGCGCACGCCACGAGCGGCGGCGCTAAAGCGGACAGACGAGGGTTTTTGCCATATCGCACAGGCGCTTTGACAGGGCGGGGTCATCCAAGATACGGATGGCTCCGCCCGCTGCGATTACCTGGCTCAGTAGCCAACGCTCGGAGCCGTAATGCACGGTTACCGTTGCCATGTCTGCCCCGCTGTGCTCGATTAGAGTGATGCCGGCCCAGTCCAGATGCTCCGCCATATCGAATGGCATCAGGAGCTTTGCGCTACGCTGTGTCCGGGCAAGGGAATCGCGGAGGGATGCGACGCCCGGTGCGTGAGGCACGACGGAGTCTTCCGTCAAGGCGAGTCCCTCGATTTTATCCATGCGATAGGTGCGCTGCTCATCGACTGTGATGTCCCAGGCAATCAGGTATGTTTGGTCGCCGTTTGCCGTAATGCGCAAGGGATCGACCAGACGCTCGCGTGGCCGTGCATCGTCCATCGAGCGATACAAGATGCGGCAACGAACGCCGTCCTGAATGGCGCAGCTCAGCTGCTGCCAGTGCGACCCGTGGTTGACGGTGTCAAAGACGCGCTGGTTATAGCCGAGCTCTTCGGGTAGAAGGGCATGTCGAATCCGAGCTGCCGTCTGCGGCTCGATCCCCAACGATTCAAGTTCATGGTTGAGCACAGCGCCTTCGGCGGCACTCAGGCGCAGCGGTAGCACACGTCCGGCGTCACCGGTGAGAACCACACGCTCGCCGTGGCATTCGCAGATGATGCGCGCACCCGATTCTCGGTCCGCGAGCGTCGAGACGATCTCGAGAATCTCGTCGAGCGATACTCCCGTGATGTCAAAGCGGCCGCAAATTTCGGTTCGTGTCATGCCGCTCTCGCCGGCGGCGTAGAGGGCCTCCATGATGTCGATGGCGCGCGAGAGTCTCTGCTCGCTGGTGAGTTTACGCACGGGCATACTCGTGCACCGTCCTTTCAATGAGGTGGTTCCACGCCTGCTTGAGCGATTTGGGGGCCACGGGCCTCATGCCGTCCATGGCGTGGGCCATGCAAAATGAGGCGGCGGCTTCAAGGTCGCGCACGTCAACGGTCCAGATCCATCCCGCATCGGTGTGTGTGAGCTCACCTCGCCCGCGCGTGAGGCCGTTGATCATATCGATCTGCGTCTGAGGGGCGAACGAGAACGTGGCTGCAACGGGCGGTCGGTCGGCGAAATCGAATTCAAAGAACAGATAGTCGTTGAGATTGAAGTCCGCAGGGATGGCGTAGGCCTTCGAAGGACGCCATGCACGAACGATACGGTCGCAGCGGAATGTCCTGATGTCGTCGGTGACATTGTCGAGGCCGCAGAAGTACGCCACGCCCTCGCGTTCGAACATGCCGTAGACACAGACGGTACGTTCTTTCTGCTCGCCGCGTCCGTTCTGATATAAAAATCGCAGCGCGCATCGCTCGGCAAAGGCGCTCCATACCGCATCGACGGTGGGAGAGCGGCGGATCGGTACTTCGTCCACCGCCGACATGCCGGTGAGGTAGGCAATTTTGGAGCGAATATCGGCAAGCGGCGCGGCAAAGGTGGAAGAGCCGGCCGCTAGCGTCTGGTCGATGGCGTTGAGTAGGATATCGGCGTCGTCTGCGGTGATGAGGCCGCCTGCAGCAAACGTGTGCTCGCGGTCGATTGTCCACGAGCTTTCCTCGGTCTCCTGCGCACCGGCGGGGCGAACCTCCTTGATTAAGATGCCACGCTCGAGCAGTTTGTCACGATCGCGCCGAAACTTGCGCTTATCCGAGTCGATATTGCCCGAGCCATATCCCAGGTCAGAATCCAAGACGATCTGCTCGGTCGTCAGCGGTTCGGGGGAGCTGTTGATCACAAAGAAAAGATTGAGGATGCGCTGAGCCGTTTTATCGAAACCGGGCTCCGAATTCCCCTTTTTAATTGTTGCGGTCGCGTCGCTTGCCGTCATAGAGTCCTCGCATGAGAAGGTGGTTTGCTGCCATGATTTTAGTCCGATATGGAGATTAGGCTATATCCTTGTCCGCTCGAGGCGTTAAGATGGCCCGAATTCGGTCGTTTGCGCTCGCTCGGGGTATACTTTCGACTATATACGGTTCTAATGTGCATGCATTGGGCCTATTTGTCGGATTATGGATGTGGAGCGCACATGGCGAACACCCAGAACTATATTAACCACCTGCTGCAGAACACCGGCATTACGCCGGCATGCAGCGAAGAAGAGCGCTTGGCTGCCGAGGATATCGCTCAGATCTTCCGCAACCACGGCTTTGACCCCGAGGTTCAGGAGTTCAATGCCCCGGCGCCCAGTAGATTGGCATTTGCCGTTACCGGTATTCTTGCGTTTGCCGGCGCCCTGCTGATGGGCATCGGCGGCGGTATCGGCTTGGTCGGCACCTTGCTGGCCATTGTCGGCGCCGTTCTTTACGTGCTCGAGCGCACGGGCCACCCCGTGGTTTCGCGCCTGGGCAAGACGGGCGTGAGCCAAAATGTCATCGCCTACCACAAGGCCTCGGGCCCGCTCGCGTCTCCGCGCAACCGCCCGGTGGTCGTTGTCGCACACTACGACTCTCCCCGTGCTGAGCTGCTCGCCCGCGAGCCCTATGCTTCGTATCGTGCGCTCATCGCCAAGCTGTTGCCCGTTGCCACGGTTGCCCCTGCTGCCGTTGCCATCCTGCGTATCCTGCCGCTCCCCGGCGCGCTCAAGGTTCTGCTGTGGATTGTCGCGATCCTCGCTTCCCTCGTTGCACTTGCCAACGCGGCAAACATCATCTCTAACCGCCACATTCTTCCCTATACGTCCGGCGCGGTGTGCAACAAGTCTTCTGTCGCCGCTATGCTCGGCGTTATGGACAACGTTGCTCCCTTCCAGGGCGAGAACGAGTTTCCCGACGATGTTCCGTTCGATACCTATTTTGGGGAGCAGAAACGTCGTGCCGAGGAAATGGCGCGCGCGGCGGCGGAGTATGCCGCGGCCCAGCAGCAAAACGACTACGGCAACACCATCGAGTACGAAGAGCCTACCTACGCCGAGGACGAGTTCGGTCAGCCGATTGCTCCCGACGCTCAAACCGAGCCCGAACAGGGCGAGGCTTTTGACGAGCAGATCGAGGGCTTTGAGGGTGCGTCTGCCGACGAGACGCTGATTGGCGCCATCGTGCCCGAGGATCAGAATCAGGCTGTCCAGGCCGAAGAGTTCAATGACGAGGTTCCCGCTGCTGAGCCGGCGGAGGAGCCTGCCGCGGCCGAGCCCGAGCCCAAGCTCTATCGCAACGCCGCCGGCAACATCCGCTTTGGTTCGGATGCCATCCGTGCGCTCGGAATGCTTCCCGAGTCCTGCACACTCGATTACGAGGAGGGCGAGGAGCCGACGTTTGAGCCCGAGCCTGCGCCCGTTGTCACTGCGGATGATGAGTCTGCCGCGGTTACCGCTGCCGTTGCCGAGCCCGAGGCGGTGTCTGCGATCGATCCCGCGGCAGGACTGGACATTTTGGCTCCCGCCGCGCCGGCGCAAGACGTTGCGGACGAGTCTGACGACGATTACGTTGAACAGCCGAGGCGCGTGTCTTACGAGAGCGATACTGATTTCTCTGCCGAGATTCCCGCGGCAACGCCCCATGCCGATATTGCATCCGCGTTCTCTTCGATTGGCGCCAGCGCTTCCAGCTTCTTTAAGGGTGCGCTTGCAAAGGGCAGGAAATTTGTCGACGATTTCGAGGAGAAGCGCGCTGCCGCACGCGAGGCTGCCGAGCAGGAGGCTATCGCTCAGCAGCAGGCAACCGAGGCGGCACGTGAGCGCGCGGCGCAAGAGTTTGAGCAGAACGAGGCTATGCAGTCCGGGCCCGTCGACGCTGCCGAAGCTACGACGTCCTTTGAGTCCCAGCAACCGACGTCAGCGGATGTTGTTGAGGCAACAACGTCTTTCGAGGCTCAGCAGCACGTCGATAGCACCATGTCGTTTGATGCCGCGCAGTTCGATTCCACGATAACGTTTGAAAAGCAAGGCACCGCAATTGCCGAGCCCCTTCCTGTTTCCGATGAGCAGGGCGACACGGCAGACGATGACGAGCCCATTGATGCTGCCGAAATCCAAGATGCCGCCGAGGACGAGTCCGTCGAGGCCAACTCTGACGAAGAGCAATACGCGGCAGCCGATCAAGGTGATTCGACCGAGGTCGAGCAGGAGGAAGTGCCTGCGGTTTCCGAGACTCCCGAGACGGATGAGTCGAGGCCTTACTCCACGCAGATTTTCACCATGCCGACCCCGAGTGGTTCCGGTGCCACGGTTGCCAATGTCGCTCCCACCCAGGACGAAACGGTCGATTCCCTTATGGCCCAGATTTCCTCCCAGGCATCGCCGCGTCCGCAGATGAATGTTCCCGATCCGGCGTCGGCACCGTCGCCTGCACCTTCCTCGTCTCCGCTGGCTTCGGTCCCCGATCCGTCGCTGCCGTCTATGAAGCAGGCAAACGTTGCGTCTCGCACGTCGCTGTTCGACCTTCCCGATCCCTCTGCCCAGGTCAACGACCCCTTTGCTACTGCCCAGGGTCCCGAACCCACATCGGCACCCGTTGCGCCTTCTATGCCCGTTGCGTCGGGCGCGCAGCCGATCGAGACCATTTCGGCTCCCGCCCCAGCGGCACCCAAGTCTCGCAAACGCGGCCTGGGTGGCCTGTTCGGTCGTAAAAAGAAAAACGAGCAGGACAGCATGAGTGACTGGCTGGGCGTCGAAGACGATTACGATGCCAAGAAGTCCGGTCGCGGCATCGGTTCGTGGGATAATTTCGAGGACGATAACGATGGCTGGAAGGGCGGCGCTACGTCTTCCGACGGCGCTTCTTCCGAAGATATGCTCTCGGCTGTCGCCTCTATGGGCGATGATGAGCTGCTCGGTCACGATATCTGGTTTGTGGCAACGGGCGCCTCGGATTGTGATGGCGCCGGTATGAAGGCCTTCTTGGCTTCGCATCGCGATAAGCTCCGCGGCGTATTCTTCATCAATCTTGAATCCGTCGGCGCCGGTAGGCTTTCGGTGGTGACGGTCGAGGGCGAACAGCAGCTGCTCAAGGGCGATCGCCGCATCATGAACCTGGTCAGCAAGGTGTGCAAGTCGTTCCATGTCGATTGTGGCGCGCTCGAGATGCCCTATGCCAAGACCGATGCCTATGCCGCGCTCGAGGCGAGCCGCCGAGCCCTCACCATCGCCGGCGTGGACGGCACGCGTCTGGCTTGCGCTCGTACCGAGGACGACCTGCCCCACAATGTCAACCCGACGAACATTGCCACGGTATCCGAGGTCGTGACCGAGGTTATCCGCCGTTCGTAGACGGAGCTCTAAGGAGTCAACGTGTTTTCGTATATTAAGCGCCATTGGCCTGTCTACGTGATTTTGACCTTGATTGCCATTGCGTTAGGATTTGGGGCTGCCTACATCGTGGGTGCGAAGGGCTCGACCCCCGCCTCCGCAATCAGCGAAGAGGTGGAGCAAGAACAGAGTACGGGTGCCGATGGGATTCCTGAGTCCGAGCAGGCAATCGTTGATGGTGGATCTTCGTCTGCAGAGTAGATACGGCGATTTACATGATTGAAAGCGGGCGAGCCAGTCCCCTGGCTCGCCCGCTTTTTCATCGCGCTAGCGCTTCTTTGGGATCGACCTAAGGCGAGCGAACCATAGGGCTGCGGCACCCGAGGTCAGGAGCGCGGTGATGCAAGCGGCGATGGGAACTGATCCTGTTGCCGGTAGGTCCTGCGGTAGGGTACAGCGTTGAATGACGCTGTCCTCGTCATGCGACTCAAGTTTATCGCCGCCACCGTTGCGGCAAAGATCGACGCGTGCGCTGTTGGTGAGTGCGGTTTGGGGCGTATAAGCCGACGTTGCCTGCATGTGTACGACTGCGCCCCGAGCGTCTGTGCCAAGGATTGCTTTGGCATCGTCAAGGTCGTCGTGCTCATCTTTGAGATCATCGCGGGTCCAAGAATCCGCATCGCTTCGAGTCGTAAAGTCGGCGGCTACCGCACCGTATTCAATGCGAATGCCCGTTACGACGGTATTGGACGCAAGGTCGAGTTCTTTCGCCTCGAGTATGGTGGATTCCGTGGTCGAGACATCCGCCTTCCAGAGGTGCCAGCCGTCGTAATCGACGAGGCGGCAATCCTCACCCAGACTTTCCCTTACTTCGTCGGACTCAAGCCAAGGATTTTCGTGCCCATCGTCAAGTGTCGCGTTTGCCGGCTCATCGACGTCTGTCGAGTCCAACGGCGTCGTGCGATACCACACGTTGCACAGACCATTGAGGTCGCCGATGGCGACGGGGGTTTCGATTGAGACGAATCTCGCCGTATCGTCCTCGGCACACTCAAGATCATCGGTAATTGTGAACTCATCAACCATGGTAGTTGAATCGTTTCGAGCGTCGATGGTATAGGAGAAAAGCCCATCCGTATTGGTTTGCGTCGTGGCGCGGTTTTTACCATCGCCGTTAGCCAACAGGCCCTTTTCGATAGGTTGGACAAGTTCCTGACGCTTGTCGACCTGTCCCTTGACCTCGATGGGCGCATCCTTCATCGCGACGGATTGGACTTCTCCCGTATCCTTTATTTCAAACGTTATTTCCTCGGCAAGGTCATAGGTCCGCGGAGACATCATTTCGCGCAACGAGTAGGTGCCGGGTGCAAGATGTTCGACGCGGTGTGGCTTGTCGGATGAGGTCCAGGAGTCTATTTCGGTTTTATCGGGACCATATAAGGTGAGTTGTGCGCCTTCTACTTCCTGCTCACCGCTTGCATCGACCTTGGAGATATCAACCTTGGTGTAATCGTCGGATACGTTAAGCCGTGCTTCTATAACGGGTGTTTTCTGGTCGGCATAAGTAAGGTCGACAATATGGGATGTCCGATCGAGTAAGAAGCCTGCCGGCGCTTGAGTCTCGACAACCTCGTAGCGTGCGGTGCCAGATCCCAGCGGGAGGTCGTCCGCGCGTGCTTCTCCAGTTTCATCCGTCGTGACGGTAGCGACAGTCTCACCGTCGAGCGCGGCAATGCTACCGTCGGGGCGCACGATATCACCCGAGGCACGGATCTCAAAGACGGCGCCCGCGAGGCTGCTGCCGTCTACGGCATCGGTTTTAACGATCCTGATGTTTCCGGTCGCGGCGTGGTCATAATACGAGGCGATTGCAACGGGCGTTAGGTTCATGTCGGCGGGTATGTTTACCTCGATCTCCTCGCCGACAAGATAGGGCTCTTTGGCCGAGGTTTCGCGTACATAATAGGTGCCCGGCACGAGCGATTCGGGCAGTGTGACGGTCCCGGTCGCGTCAGTCGTAAAGGTGTCCATTACGTTATGTGCTGGATACCAGCAAGTTTGTGAGACAGGTTCGTGATTGCTGTCGAGGAGTTGGAAGGTGAATCCGGCTAGTGGAACAGAAGCGCCTGTTTGGGCATCGCGTTTTACAATCTGGAGATGCGTCGACAGCGCGTGGTTGTCCACGATATATTGAAGCTCGGCGCCGTTGGAAATCTGATTGGCCCCGACGGTCCATTCCCCTGCACGTTTAAAACCCTCGGGGACGGTTTCCGGAACCTCGCGAATCGTGTAGCCGGCACGGTCGTATGGGACAGCTCCGTGGACACCGGCGGGTCGCTTGCCTGTGCCGAACCATGCTTCGGGCTGATCTTTGGTGGAGGCAAAGCCATAGATGTTTGTGGTCAGTGTGCCAACAACCTGCTGAGAACTGTTGCTGACAACCTCAAAGACAACACCACCCGCCGGTTGCTCCAGGCCGGATTGGTCGCTATTGCCGTAATCCTTGAATTTGGAAATCTCAAGGTCAAACGCAATGGGGATATCGGAAATGCGAGATTCGATCTCGACTACGCCTGAATCGCCGAGCTGGTCGGCTCCAACGGTATAGGTCCAGCTGTCGTTGGATGGCAGGTAGCCCTCGGGGGCTTTTGATTCGTAGATGGTAAAGGTTCCTAAGGGGACATCGACGAGGGTAGCCCGACCGCTTTCGTCGGTCGTGAGGATCTGCGCCCATCCAGGGGTTGATTGCGACACACACGTGAACTCTGCTCCTGCGAGTGAAGATCCCACCTGGGGGCCGGCATTCGTCGCGGCATCGAGTTTTACGATACGCAGGTTGATGGTGCCGGGCTGTTCATCAATGGCGACCTGTCCACCGTCATTCCCCGTGGTAAAGGCGATGCGATCACGACGGGGGACATAGCCGGCCGGCGCCTTCGTTTCAACTAGGTAGTATGCCGTGTTGGGCAGAAGTGTTGCTTGCGCCCGACCGTTGCTGTCCATCTGGATGGTGCCGACATGCGCGCCGCTGGCGCTCTCAAAAATATCGAATGTTGCCCCGTCAAACTGATAAGTATTGTTTCCGCTGGTAATGGCGGCGTTTGCAGACTGTTTTTTGAAGGAAACAGAGACCGCCGGCAGTACATAGAGCATGTCCTGACGTTTGCTGCCGCCCGATACGGCTCCTAGATAGCGTCGCGCGCGGTGCGGAGCGGCTTTGATGCTTCCTGATTTTGCGCTGTCGTGGAGCCACCGCGCCGCCGCCACGACTTCATTGTCAGTGGTAAAGTGCCCACTCTTGGTTTTGCCCTGAGCGGTCGTGTAAGAGTAAGTACCGTCGACATGGGTAGTGCCGTTGAGCATCCATACGGCAAGCTGGGTTGCGGCGCGGGCGCGATCGGGTGAAAGATGGTAACCGCCAAACGACGTGGCGGTAGGATATCCGTGACAAACGATTGCCGCGAACTCGTCGTCGAGCCACACCCAGCCTTGATCAAAGTTGAGCCATGGGCCGCCCGGCTTGGTGGGGCCGGGGCGCTCCTGGTTCATGCAGTAGGCAATCGAGGCGTCTTGAGCTTCATACTTGCCGATGAAGAAGGGCCCACAATCATCGCTAATAGTGCGGAAGCCGAGCTGATCGTAGCCATCGACGGCAAATGCGGCTCCCGGTGTCAGGCAGCCGAAAAGCAGGAAGAGGAGCAGGAGCAGCGGACCTGTTGCGATTGCGCTGTGGACAGAGTGCGTGGGTGCGTTGGACATGGCTGCTCCTTATCCCTCGTGCGCCGCACGGGGAGGCTGCGACGCGTAGGATGAGGCTACCCCCGAGGTTCATGCGGGTAAGTACCGGAGCCTGACCAAAAGCTTGCCCAATTCCTGACAAATTGAGCTCAAATACAACAATCAAGCAAAAGCGCAGGTAGAAGATAAGGAGAACAGGAGGTCAAAGGTCCTCATCTCCACAATTGACGCGATTTTCAAACGAATCTCCACAGCTAAAACAAGCATCGACACCCTTGTATCGAACAAGACAACCGCGTTATACTAGCCAACACACAAGCGGGCATCGCCAAGTGGTAAGGCATCAGCTTCCCAAGCTGACACTCGCGGGTTCGAGTCCCGTTGCCCGCTCCAGTAAAAAGCACAAGCACGGCAGCGTTACGTTGCCGTGCTTTTTACTACCAAGCGCCGGGACTCGAACCCGCCAGGGTGCGAGCGTTAAGCAAACGCGAAGCGTTTGTAGCGAGCAGGCGAAGGCGCCGACAGGCGCCTGAAGCCGGTGCGGATTTGCGAAGCAAATACGCGGACGTCCCGTTGTCCGCTCCATGGAGCACAGAAGACCTCGGGACGGCCAATTCAACAAAGTCTTCCCCATCGTCACCGTGAATCCGAGGGGATCGACCGCAGCCGGTGCGGATTTGCGAAGCAAATAACGCGGACGTCCCCATGCCCGCTCCAATTCCAAAATGTTAGGTTAATGCCTGCTGCCCATACTTGCACCTGCGCACGGTACAATGGTTGGGTTACGACCAACGTGCCAATAACCAAAAAGGAGCCGCTATGATCGATCGCTATACCCGCCCGGAGATGGGACACATCTTCTCCCTCGAGAACAAGTACGCCATTTGGCAGGAGATCGAGGTTCTGGCCTGCGAGGCCCAGGCGGAGCTCGGCAAGATCGGTATTTCCAAAGACGAGGCCCAGTGGATCCGCGACCATGCCAACTTTGAGAAGGCGAAGGTCGATGAGATCGAGGAAGTCACGCGCCACGACGTCATTGCCTTCCTGACCAACATGAAGGAATACATCGATGCCGATGTTCCCGAGGGCGACCCCAAGCCCAGCCGCTGGGTTCACTATGGCATGACCAGCTCCGATCTGGGCGACACGGCCCTGTGCTACCAGCTCACCCAGGCCTGCGACCTGATCATCGAGGACGTCAAGAAGCTCGGCGAGATTTGCAAGCGTCGCGCCTTTGAGGAGCGTAACACGCTCTGTGCCGGCCGCACTCATGGCATCCACGCCGAGCCGATGACCTTCGGCATGAAGTTTGGCTCTTGGGCCTGGGAGCTCAAGCGCGATCTGGATCGTCTTGAGGACGCCCGCAAAAATGTTGCCTTTGGTGCCATCTCGGGCGCTGTCGGCACCTACAGCTCCATCGAGCCGTTTGTCGAGGAATATGTCTGCGAGCACCTGGGCCTGGTTCACGACCCGCTGTCCACGCAGGTTATTAGCCGCGACCATCACGCCTACCTCGCCGGCGTTCTCGCCACCACCGCGGCCACCTGTGAGCGCATCGCTACCGAGGTTCGCAATCTGCAGAAGACCGATACACTCGAGGCCGAGGAACCGTTCCGTAAGGGTCAAAAGGGCAGCTCCGCCATGCCGCACAAGCGCAACCCCATCACCATGGAGAAGGTCTGCGGCCTGTCGCGCGTCGTGAAGGCCAACGCGCAGGTCGCCTTCGACAACGTCGCCCTGTGGCACGAGCGTGACATTTCGCACTCCTCTGCCGAGCGCGTCGCCCAGGCCGACAGCTTCATCGCCCTCGACCACATGTTCCAGTGCCTCATTCGCGTTATCGACGGCCTGCAGCTGTACCCTGCCCGCATGATGGCCAACCTCAATAAGACCCGCGGCCTCATCTTCTCCTCCAAGGTGCTGCTCGCCCTCGTCGACACGGGCATCACCCGCGAGGACGCGTACGCCATTGTGCAGGAGAACGCCATGGCAACCTGGCACGAGGTACAGGATTGTGTCTCCGGCCCCACCTTTAAGGAGCGTCTCGAGGCCGACCCGCGCTGCACCGTCAGCCGGGAGAAGCTCGACGAGATCTTTGATCCGTGGGACTTCCTCACCCGCATTGATACGGTCTTTGATCGTCTGGAGCAGCTGAGCTTCGAGTAGGTTCGGGCATAACGTTAGCTTTTTAGGGCGCTTTGCTGGTAATGTGTGTTGCCGGCAAAGCGCCTCGTTGCATTTAGGGAAAGACGGGGATAATAGTCGTCTCGAATAACATTCTGAGAGGGGATCGCATGATTTCGTTTGATTACAAGCCTCAGGGCGTGTGTGCTCGCAATATTCACCTTGACCTTTCCGATGACGGCAACAAGGTGATGGGCGTTGAGTTTACCGGCGGCTGCGACGGCAATCTCAAGGCTATCTCCAAGCTGGTCGAGGGCGCTCCTGCCGATCGCGTAATCGAGGTTCTCGCCGGTAATACCTGCGGTATGAAAAAGACCTCCTGCGCCGACCAGCTTACACGCGCTATCGAGGCCGCTCGCACCGAGATCGCCTAATGGGTATCGCCGATCACATCAAGAACGGAATATCGCGTCGCGGCTTTGTACTCGGTGGGGCTGCCGCGGGCGCTGCCACGGTGCTTGCCGGATGCTCGAAAAAAACGGGCACCAGCGATGATGCCGCCGGCGAGCCGCAGGTTATCAAGGACGATTCCAAAATCATCTCGATTACGGATGAGTACGAGGCAGTCGACATCGATCTTGAGCCGGCGGCGTCGTGGACGCTGCCTCTGGGTACGCTGCTGTACTACTGCGACGGCGATTACGCCGCGGCGATGATGGCGCCCGCATCGGCACTGCACGCCAACACACTCGGCGTGCTCAACCTGGGCGACGGTTCGCTCACGACGCTTATCGAGGACCCCATCGAGGGCACGGGATATGCATTCTACGATGTCCGTGCCGGCGACAGCGTATTCGCGTGGGTTGAGATGAACTTTGCCAATTCATCGTGGAAGCTCTACGCTCAAAATCTGTCGGGCGCTTCGCTCTCTGGCGATGTGGTTGAGCTCGATCGAGGTGGCAAGGACTACGATCCGCCGCTGTTTACGGCGTTCGGGTCATCAGTCATCTGGTATAAAATGCCCTCGGCAGGTGGCAATAAAACGAGTAGCGATTCGTTTTGCTATCGTCGCTCGCTTGATGAATCCAAGGCCGAGACAATTTGGAAATCGACGGGTCGCTTTGCATCGGCCCCGCGCGCGAGCGACGGCATTTTGACCATCTCGCCGCGTGTCCGCAACGACGAGGGCGTCTACTACGGCATAACGGCAATCGATCTGACCGACGGCAACAACACCAAACGTGCTCAGCTAGTCCTTCCCTCGTCAGTTTCGCCTTTCGAGGCCGTATATATGGGCGACACCTTCGTGTTTTCTATCGAGGCGGCCTATAGTGGTGTGGGCAGCCTGGGCAATATGGGCACGTATATCGGTAATGAGGGAGGGCCGTACCTCTTCCTGTCCCGTGAGCCGCTCGCATGTGCGGCTGGCAAGAAGAATAAATACCTTGTTAAGGTACAGGCGTCGCATTTCCTGATCGACACCTCTGCCAAGACCTATGGCTCGCTGCTGTCGCCCGACCGCGCTTTGGAGTATGGCGATTATCCAGCTACGGCGGGAAAATCGAACTCATTCCTTACGTACGCCACGGTGCGCAACAGCCAGGGTATACCAGAGACGGTCACTGCACGCCTATTCTCTCTTTAAGCTTAGAGGGGTTAAAAAGGCGCCAACAGGGGAATAAACGCGTTGTAATTGTGAGTACCGCCCGCCGAGCTGCCGCGTCATAGCGGCATCCGGCGGGCTCAGGTGCGTTAAAATGGGCTTGTTCTTAGCTAATTGAGACAGGGGGGCCGTGTTATGGCTTCAGATGCAAAAAAGATTCTGCTGGTCGAGGATGAGAAGGCAATCCGTGACGCCGTCGCTGCCTATCTCGAGCGCGAAGGCTACTGGGTTGTGGGCGTCGGCGACGGCCAGTCCGCGATCGAGGAGTTCGAGAAGCATCAGTTCGACCTGGTCGTGCTCGACCTTATGCTCCCCAAGATCCCCGGCGAGCGCGTTTGCCGCACCATTCGCGATACCTCGGATGTCCCCATCATCATGCTGACGGCTAAGGGCGAGATCGAGGACCGTATTATCGGTCTTGAGCTCGGCGCCGACGACTATCTGATTAAGCCGTTCTCGCCGCGCGAGCTCGTCGCTCGCGTTCGCGCTCTGTTCCGCCGTGCCCATCAGGCCGACGAGCCCGCCGTCGAGGTACTCGACTTCGGCGATCTGGTCATCGATATCTCGGGCCACAAGATCTTGGTCGAGGGCAAGGAAGTCGATCTGACGGCTTCCGAGTTCAAGCTGCTCACCACGCTTGCCCGCCATCCCGGCCGTGTGTATAACCGCATGGAGCTGGTCGAGAAAGTGCTCGGGTATGACTTTGAGGGCTATGAGCGCACCATCGATAGCCACGTGAAGAATCTTCGCGCCAAGCTGGGCGATGATCCCAAGAAGCCCAAGTGGCTCTACACCGTCCATGGTGTCGGCTATCGCTTCGAGGCTCCGGCCAAGACCGATAAGTCGGACGAGAAATAGGGAAATCACATATGACACCTGCGCGCTTTGAAATCGGACAAAAGCACAAGCAGGAGAGCGAGGCGGGTTCCAAGGCTAGTTGGAACACGCCTCGTTCCGATTCACGGCCAACGATGAGCTATCCCTCGCGCATGGCACTTGCTTTTGCTCTGACATCGCTCATGACGGTATTGGTGCTGGTGGGCGTTGTCTCTGTTGTGTGGGGCACAGTCTTTTCGGATTACACACGCTCCAATATCGTCGAAATCGCAAATTCCGCTGCCGAGAAGTTGGCAACCTCATATGAGGAAAACGGCTCTTGGACCGCGGGAGAACTGCGCACGGTCGCAACGTCGAGTTTGGTTTCCGACGATCTGGGCATGCAGGTCGTCAATAAAAAGGGCGTGATCGTTTATGACGATTCCTGGCCCTCGGCAAGCGCCACCGCTGATGTACGCGAAAACCAGGCTACGACCGACGACACGAGCGGCAAGAGGGCATCGCATAGCCCGGTCTCGTCTGCTCCAACCGACTCCGATAGCGTTGCTAACGTCGAGATTGTAACGTCTTCCGGCGAGCATGTCGGACAGGTAAAGCTGTGGGCCATCGGCTCCGACGCTCTGCTCACCAAGGCGGACTCTGCGTTTAGGGAGAAGACCTTTAACGCCATGGCCCTCGCCGCGGTTGTTGCAATCTGCATTTCGGTCGTTATCGGATCGCTCGTGTCGCGCATGCTCACCAAGCCGATTCATCGCATCACCAGTACCGCAAAGCAAATCCGTGACGGCGACCTGTCGGCTCGCACGGGACTGCGCGGTGATGACGAGATCGATCAGCTGGGTGAGACCTTCGATGAGATGGCCACTTCGCTCGAGAAGGATATGAAACACGAGAAGCGCCTGACCTCAGACGTTGCACACGAGCTTCGCACGCCGCTTATGGCCATGCTCGCAACGGTCGAGGCCATGCAGGATGGCGTGTATCCCACCGACGATGAGCATTTGGAGACCGTTGCTTCCGAGACGCGTCGCCTGGCTCGTCTGGTGCAGCAGATGCTCGACCTGTCGCGCATGGAAAACAGCACGGCTCCGCTCAACCTTGAGCCGGTGGACATGGTTCCTTTTGTGCGTTCCATCGTCAATGCCCAGGAGCGCCTGTTTGTCGACCGCGATCTGCGCCTGCGTTTTGCGGACGAGACCCAGGGTCACGACGATGTCGTTGAGGCCGATCCCGACATGATCACGCAATGTGTTATCAACCTCATGAGCAACGCCATGCGCTACACCCCCGAGGGCGGTTGGGTCGTGGTGTCGGTGCTCAGTGACCGCAAGCACGTCAGCATTGCCGTTTCGGATACCGGTATCGGTATTGCCAAGGACGATCTGTCGCGCATCTTCGGGCGGTTTTGGCGCGCCGATGCCAGCCGCGCCCGCGAAGCTGGCGGCCTGGGCGTTGGCCTCGCCGTGACCAAGCAGATTGTCGAGCGTCATCACGGCTACATATCCGTGGAGTCGGAGCTTGGAAAGGGTACGACTTTTACGATTCATCTGCCTCGCGAGCACACGGCGGACGCGGCATCTACTACAATGGAGCACTAGCTTTTCGCTATTCGGTGAAGGAGGGGTTTCGTCCCTGCCGCTCCGAGTTTGCGAAAACGTGCGGGGAAGAACCCGCATTACTGTCGTATTTTGGTAAGGAGTGACTCACGTGACAACGATGGAGCGTCGTCCGGATTCCCGTGGCAAGGTTCGTGATATCTATGATGCCGGTGAAAACCTGCTGATGGTCGCCACCGACCGCATTTCTGCGTTCGACTTCATTCTTCCCGACGAGATTCCGTTTAAGGGAGAGGTGCTCAACCGCATCTCGGCATTCTGGTTCGATAAATTTGCCGACATCGTTCCCAACCACCTCGTCTCCATCGACCCGGCGGATTTCCCCGAGGAGTTTGCCGAGTATCGTGACTACCTCGCAGGCCGCGCCATGTTGGTCAAGAAGGCCCAGACGATTCCTATCGAGTGCATCGTCCGCGGCTATCTGACCGGTTCGGGCAAGAAGACCTATGACGAGAACGGCACCGTCTGCGGCATTCAGCTGCCCGAGGGTCTGACCGAGGCCTCTAAGCTTCCCGAGCCGCTGTTCACGCCGTCCACGAAGGCCGAGATCGGCGACCACGACGAGAACATTTCGTTTGAGCGTTGCTGCGAGATCGTGGGTGAGGACATCGCCACGCAGATTCGCGACCTGTCCCTCAAGATTTACAAGGCCGCTGCCGAGTATGCCGCGACTCGAGGCATCATCATCGCCGACACCAAGTTCGAGTTCGGTGTCATCGATGGCAAGGTTACGCTGATCGACGAGTGCCTCACGCCCGACTCCAGCCGTTTCTGGCCTGCCGCCAGCTACGAGGAGGGCGAAATTCAGCCCAGCTACGACAAACAATTCGTCCGCAATTGGCTCAAAGCCAACTGGGATATGACGGGGGAGACCCCGCACCTGCCCGCCGAGGTCATCGATGGCACGTCCGAGCGCTATCGCGAGGCCTTCCAGATCATCACGGGCTCCCAGTTCACAAGCATGAAGGAGAACGCATAAGTGAGTACCCGTAGCGCCACGAACAAGCGCACGCAATCCCACGAAGTTACCGGGGTTGCGCGCAAGTCCGCCGCATCTGCTAAGCCCGCTCGCCAGGCAGCGAGCTCCGTTCGCGTCGTGCCGGCTTCGTCTAAGGCACGCCGCAAAGAGCTCGAGAAGGGTGAAAACCTGGAAGGCCTTTCCAAGGAGGAGAAGCGCGCCCGCAAGGCCAAGCAGCGTGCTCGCGAGGATCGTATCTACACGGTGTCGAATATTCTCCTCAAGCAGGATGAGGACTACACCAAGCGCCGTCGTATCTGGTGGGCCGTGCTCGCCATCGGCATGGTACTCGTCGTGGCAATTTGGGCTTCGCTCTACTTCGCTCCCGGCGGCACGGTGTCCAGTCCCGTCCAGATGGTCGGCATCGTTTTGTCCTATGTCATCATTCTGGGCGACTTTATCTACGACTTCGTTCGTATTCGTCCCCTGCGCAACATGTACCGCACGCAGGCTGAGGGCATGTCCGAGAACAAGCTCAACGCTCTTATCGAGCGCGCAGCTGCCGAGGAGGACAAGAAGGACTCCAAGAAGAAGTAGCGTTTGTATCCATACATATCGCTAAGATATAAGGCGCGTCGTTTTAGCGGCGCGCCTTTTTACTGTTCTATAGATAGATGGAGTGGCACATGATTCGAGCTGCCCTGACGGTCGAAGAAGCTCTGGAGGGCATGAAGGCCCTGGAGCCCAAGATTAAAAACTATGCGCGCCTGGTTGTCCGCAAGGGCGTAAACGTCAAGCCCGGCCAGGAGGTTGTCGTTCAGTCTCCGGTCGAGTGCGCGCCCTTTGCCCGCGTGGTGGTTGCGGAGGCTTATGCCGCCGGCGCTGGCCACGTGACGGTCATTTGGGCCGATGATGCCGTGACGAGGCTCACGTACGAGCATGTCGAGAAAAGCTATTTTGAGCAGACGCCCGAGTGGAAGCGCCTGCAGCTGGATTCCCTGGCCCAGGACGGTGCCTGCTTTATCTTTATCGAGGGTGCGGACCCCGCCGCCCTTAAGGGCATCGATCCCGCTAAGCCCGCTGCAGCTTCTAAGGCAAAGAACACGCAGTGCAAAGTTTTCCGCCGTGGACTGGATTACAACATCAATCCGTGGTGCATCGCCGGCGCTCCGGTCGTGGCTTGGGCGCGCGAGGTGTTCCCGGGAGACGCCGATGAGGTTGCAATCTATAAGCTGTGGAATGCGATTCTGCACACCGCTCGCGCCGATGGCCAGGACCCGGAGAGCGACTGGGAGCTTCATGACGCGGCATTCGAAAAGAACTTGCGCTTCCTGAACGACAATCGTTTTGACCGCCTACATTACACCGCAGCAAATGGAACCGATCTGACGATTGGCATGACGAAGGGTCACGAGTGGGCCGGCGGCAAGGGTAAGACGCCCGATGGACACCCTTTCTTCCCCAACATTCCCACCGAGGAAGTCTTCACTTCGCCCGATCGCATGCGCGCCGACGGTATCGTGTACTCGGCCATGCCGCTCATCCACCACGGCAATAAAGTCGACGATTTTTGGATTAAGTTCGAGGGCGGCCGCGTGGTGGACTACGACGCCCGCGTGGGCAAGGCAACGCTCGCAAGTATCATCGATACTGACGAGGGCGCTGCTCACCTGGGAGAGGTCGCGCTCATTTCCAAGAACACGCCGATCCGTGAAAGCGACATCCTGTTCTATGACACGCTCTATGACGAGAATGCCAGCTGCCATCTTGCACTGGGAGTCGGCTTCCCCGAGTGCATCGAGGATGGATATGATATGTCCAAAGAGGAGCTCCTGGAGCATGGTGTCAACGTTTCGAGCACGCACGTTGACTTTATGATTGGCACGGATGACATCGATATTGTGGGCATTACGCCCGATGGACGCGAAGTTGTGATTTTCCAGAACGGCCAATGGAGTTGGGAATAGTCCCAGACCGTGGTACAATGCCACCCGCGGGCCGTTAGCTCAGCTGGCAGAGCAGGGGACTTTTAATCCCAAGGTCCAGGGTTCGAACCCCTGACGGCCCACCACACGATATCTCCTCTAAAGTCCGTCACAACGGACTTTAGCTTTGGGTCGTTAGCTCAGTTGGTAGAGCAGGGGACTCTTAATCCCAAGGTCCAGGGTTCGACCCCCTGACGGCCCACCAAAGCATGTTAAGACGGTCAGCGAAAGTTGGCCGTCTTTTTTGTTTACCTCGCTTGGGGTCGAACCCGTCGGGGTACGGGGCTGAGGAATCTGCACCGTGATTCCCTTAGGGAAAAACGGCTAAAGCCCCATAGCGTGTTCTCCTTAGGGGAATCATGCTTACGGGGCTCGATACATGTTGAGAAATTGTGATCAAACTCAAGGTGAGAATCGATTTAGTCCGCTCGATAGTGCGATCCGAGGCTTTCGGTTCGCTTGCGCATGGCTTTGACCATTTCCTGTGCTAATTGAATCTGCGATTGCAGGCGGGCGAGGGCTGCGATTTCGCTGTCCTGGGTGTTTTCCATACTCAAGGCTGCAGTCTCTGCCCTCAGGCCTTCAAGTTCCCGCAACGCTGCGGATAGGCCTGTCTCGGTGCGGTTGATCATGCAATACGCGCTCATCGTGTGCTTGAGGCTGCAAGTCAGGCGTTCTGCGTCTGCCCTGACAAGGCCGCGGTGGGGGAGCGCAGCATCCCTTGGGGCAGCCACTTTGAGAGTATTCAATGCCGTCCGAGCTGCGGAAGCGCCCGCGATGCGCCCAAACACGATGCCGTTGGCGCTTGACAGGCCTCCGATGCGATCGGCGCCGTGCATGCCGCCTGTCGCCTCGCCGCAGGCATAGAGGCCCTCAACGCCCGTGTACGCGGTCTTGTCGATTTTGATGCCGCCATTGGCGGCGTGGGCATACATCGCCACGCGCATCTCGTCGGTCGGCGCGATGCCGTGCTCGTCTTGTAGCCAGGTGGCAAAGGTCTGCACAAACTCGGGGACGTCCTCGCGGGGGAAGTCGTAGTGGAGCGCTAGCCCCTCGGCTCCCGCTTGGTCGATGGCTAGGTCGATAGCACGAGAATCCAGACGCGAAGTGAAGGGGCCATATCCGGATCGCTGCTCAAGCAGATCGTCTAGCTTTTCGTCGGCAATATAGACCGGTTGGTCAAATGTGACGTAGCGCCAGGTCTTCTCGTTGAAGACCAGGTTTCGCTTGGGTTCAATGAAGCCGGGCATCATCTGCATGAACTCTATATTAGTAAGGGACGCACCGTGCGCGAGCGCGATGGCCTGTGATGAGCTGAGCACGTCGGCGGAAGTGAGGCTTCGCTCGAACAGGCCGCCGGTGCCACCGGCTGCGATGATAGTGGCTTTAGTTGTAAAGGTCACGATGCACTCGTCTGTTTGGTTGTAGAGCACGGCGCCGGTAATCTTTCCGGTTGTGTCATCAACAAGGTCGATAAGTTCGTGGCGGGGGAGCAGGTGGATGCCGAGCGACTCGATCTGGGTCGTCAGAGCGTCCTCAAGGGGCTTGCGGGTGAGGCCGCGCCACATGCGTGTCTTGTGGTCAAAGCAGGGGATAAACTGCTTCTGCTGGGCGCTCTCGGCACTTTGCGGACGCTGGAGTTGGACGCCCAGATCCTGCTCGAGCCAGTCAATCGCCTGAGGAATACCGTGGACAAACGTCTGGACGAGCGCAGGGTCGGCAACGCCGCCGCCCACGGCCTGGATGGTGTCGATGAGGTCCTGCTCGTCGCCTTCGTCGACGGGGCCAATAAGGCCCAGGCCCCAGGTGCCCGGGAAAAAGCTAGATCCGCTCATGGTCTTGCCGGCGCTTGCGATGGTAACGGTTGCGCCTGCACGAGCTGCTTCTATGGCGGCGCAAAGGCCCGCAATGCCCGATCCAATTACCAGTACATCAGTCGATTCCATCGGATTCCTTTCTCGTCCGGCGCATTGTCGCACGGGTGATCGGCAATGGGGCCGCAAAGACTCGGCAAATCGGTAAAGGGCAAATATGGCAGGTGGGCGTCATGGACGCTCTGACACTCCATCTCATCACATCTCGTATTTCGTCCCAACTGATATATCGGCATTGGTGCCATGCGACAGCGCAAACAAAAAGAGCCGCTACCCGAGTGGATAGCGGCTCTAAAGCTCAACTATATGAGCATCGCGCGGGCGCGATTAGGCCTTGAGGGCCTCCTCGACGGCGACAGCGCAGGCGACGGTGGCACCGACCATGGGGTTGTTGCCCATGCCGATGAGACCCATCATGTCGACGTGCGCAGGCACGGAGGAAGAACCGGCGAACTGGGCGTCGGAGTGCATACGGCCCATGGTGTCGGTCATGCCGTAAGAGGCAGGGCCGGCGCCCATGTTGTCCGGGTGCAGGGTACGGCCAGTGCCGCCACCAGAAGCGACGGAGAAGTACTTCTTGCCAGCCTCGAGGCGCTCCTTCTTGTAGGTGCCAGCGACGGGGTGCTGGAAGCGCGTGGGGTTGGTGGAGTTACCGGTGATCGAGATGTCGACGTTCTCGTGCCACATGATGGCAACGCCCTCGCGGACGTCGTCGGCGCCGTAGCAGTTGACGGCAGCGCGGGGACCATCGGAGTAGGGGATGGTCTCGACGACCTTGAGCTCGCTCGTGAAGTAGTCGAACTGGGTCTTCACGTAGGTGAAGCCGTTGATGCGGGCGATGATCTGAGCAGCGTCCTTGCCCAGACCGTTGAGGATAACGCGCAGCGGCTTCTTGCGAGCCTTGTTGGCGTTCAGAGCCAGGCCGATAGCACCCTCAGCGGCAGCGAAGGACTCGTGGCCAGCCAGGAAGGCGAAGCACTCGGTGTCGTCGGAGAGCAGCATAGCGCCCAGGTTGCCGTGGCCCAGACCGACCTTGCGGTCCTCGGCGACGGAGCCGGGAACGGTGAAGGCCTGGATGCCCTCGCCGATGATGGCGGCAGCCTCAGAAGCGGTCTTGGCGCCACGCTTGACAGCGAGAGCGCAGCCGAGGGTGTAGGCCCACTCGGCGTTCTGGAAGGCAATGGACTGGGTGTTGTTGACGATCTCACGCGGGTTGAAGCCCTTGTCGGTGCAGATCTGCAGAGCTTCCTCGAGGGAGGCGATGCCGTTGTCGGCGAGGCACTTGTTGATCTTGTCAGCGCGGCGCTCGTAACCTTCGAACGTAACAGTCATAGTTATTTCCCTCCCTTTCTACTCGTGAACCGGGAACACGCTGGCGACGGAGTGAGTCTCCTCGTCGGTGCGCGGGTCGATGTACTTGGCAGCGTTGTCCCACTGACCATAGTGGCCCATAGCGCCAGCGATGGCCTCCTCGGGGGTCTTGCCGGCCTTGACGGCGTCGGTGAACTTGCCGAGGTTCAGGAACTCGAATGCGATGATCTCGTTCTTGTCGTTGAGGGCCATGCGGGTGACGTAGCCCTGGGCGAGCTCGAGGTAACGAGCACCCTTGGCCTTGGTGCCGAACATGGTGCCGACCTGAGAGCGAAGGCCCTTGCCGAGGTCGTCGAGGGAGGCGCCCACGGGCAGGCCGCCCTCGGAGAACGCGGTCTGGCTGCGGCCGTAAACGATCTGCAGGAAGATCTCGCGCATAGCAACGTTGATGGCGTCGCAGACGAGGTCAGTGTTGAGGGCCTCGAGGATGGTCTTACCGGGAAGGATCTCGGAAGCCATGGCGGCAGAGTGGGTCATGCCCGAGCAGCCGATGGTCTCAACGAGGGCCTCCTCGATGATGCCGTCCTTGACGTTCAGCGTGAGCTTGCAGGCGCCCTGCTGAGGTGCGCACCAACCCACACCGTGCGTAAGACCGGAGATGTCGGAAATCTCCTTAGCCTGGACCCACTTGCCCTCCTCGGGGATGGGTGCGGGGCCGTGGTATGCACCCTTGGCAACGGGGCACATGTTCTCCACTTCCTGTGAGTACTGCATGCCTCTCCTCTCTATCGTGTTGGCGTCCCGTCTGGGGGTCGTGGCTGGCGATTGCCGGGCGACCCTTCGAAAGGGACATGACATGCGCCCCTATAATACCGCGAAATGCACGGAATATTCGGTGAACGGCTCAGTTTTCGTAGCGAGAAGCGCGGAACTTTCAATTGAAACGATTTAAATTAGATATATTCATCAGAAGCGCGTGTCACATATTTGTCGTATTTGGTCATCTTGCGGAAACGTTGCATTGTCTGACCTGTGCTGCGGTGCCGTTCGCCGGTTGTTTGCTGCCATTTGCCGCGCGCAGATGCCATTTTACGTGTTTGTTTTGATAGCGCGCTTCAATCGTGGTGTATTGGAAGGCGCAAGTTGATCCCGCTGAAGGGGGTGCCGTGCAGCGCGGTTGGAGAACGGTCACCGGTTTTTACCATGTTTCGGCCCGTGGCACCGGAAAACAGATCATCTTTGAGACCGATGACGACCGGTGGGAGTTTTTGGAGCTGATGCGCGACTGCTGCCGCGATGCCGGCGTGACGGTCGTGGCGTGGTGTCTCATGAGCGACTACGTGGATCTGGTGCTCTCGGACTATGAGGACACGATGAGCGCGGCGATGCAACGTCTGCTTTTGACGTACGCTCGTCGGTTCAACAAGCGTACCGGACGTTCCGGACATTTATTCCAAAACCGCTTTGACCGGCGTTCGCTCGACAGCGATCGATATTTGATGGCTGCTATTCGCTCCGTGCATGCCAATCCGCAGGAGGCGGGTATTGCTCTGATCGAGCGCTATCCATGGAGCAGCTTTGCCGAGTATCTACGGGCCTATGACAACGATATGACGAGGGGATTTTCCGACCCTTCGTGCGTGCTTGATCTTTTTGGTTCTGCCAAGGCCTTTATTGCCTATTCGCTTTCGACGCCCGACAGCCGCGAGCCGGCGATGCCCGATCTGGAAGAGACGGAGTGGGAGCGGTACGCCTTTGCCGAAAAGTTGGCGAAGGGGCTCGGGGCTCCGCTCCGCGGGGTTAAAGCCGCACCGCCGGCGCAGCGCAATATCGTTATTCTCGGATTGCACGATGCGGGATTTACGGTGCGCCAGATTGAGCGGTATACGGGGATTGGCAAAAGTACCGTCTCTCGTATTGTGCGCGCTTATGCGCAGATGGACGCGCAGGCCGAGGGCTCGAAATAGAGGCAGAAAAGAAAATGGCCGAATCGCGAAAGTTAAGCGATTCGGCCAACAGAATTCTTCAGATTTGAGACAACTATTACTGATTATTTTGTCCCGTGAGCATGCCGTCGAGGGTGCGCCAGGCGAGCTCGGCGCACTTGACGCGGGCGGGCATGTGCGAGATGTCCTGGAGCTGGGCGGCCTCGTCCAAGTCTTCCAGGTCTTCCTCGGAAAGCTGCTCGCCGCGAATCATGGCGAGGAAAAGCTCTGCCAGACGACGCGCCTCCTCGACCGTCTCGCCGGTGATGAGGTCGGCCATGATGTCGGCGCTGGCCTGGCTGATGGCGCAGCCGTGGCCAGTAAAGGATGCCTCCTCGATCACGTTGTTCTCGACACGCAGCTGCAGGGTGAGCTCGTCGCCGCAGCTTGGGTTGATGCCTTCGTGCTCGTGCGTGGGGGCATCCATCTCGTACTTGTAGTCGGGGTGCGAGTTGTGCTCCATAAACGTGGTGGAGGTGTACAGATTACCCATTGAACGTGCTCCAAACGTGATGAAGGCCGGCGATGAACTTGTCGATATCGGCCTTGTCGTTGTAGAAGGCCACGCTGGCGCGGCAGCAGGCGAGGTTCTCGACGCCCAGCCAGGTGAGCAGCGGCTGCGCGCAGTGGTGACCGGCGCGGATGCACACGCCGTCCATGTCCATAATGCTCGCGACGTCGTGCGGGTGGATACCCTTGACGTTAAAGCTGACGACGCCGTGGTGGTTGTCCCAATAGATGGAGCCGATGATCTGGACAAAGTCGAGCTGCATGAGCTCGCCCATCAGGTAGTGGACGAGTGCCTTCTCGCGGGCCTGGATGTTTTCGTAGCCCACCGTGTTGACCAGGTAATCAAGCGCCGCACCCGTGGCGAAGATGCCGGCGGCGTCCTGCGTGCCGGCCTCGAACTTCTCGGGGACGGGCGCCCAGACGGCATCCTGCTCGGTGACCGAGTCGATCATCTCACCGCCGGTAAGCATGGGCGGCATGGCGTTGAGCAGGTCCATCTTGCCCCACAGCACGCCGATGCCCATGGGGCCCATGGCCTTGTGCGCGCTAAAGGCAAAGAAGTCGGCTCCCAGGTCGGCCACATCGACCGGCATGTGCGGCAGCGACTGCGCGCCGTCGCCGACCAGATAGCCGCCGTACTTGTGCACGAGCTTGCCGAGGTTCTTGACTGGGTTCTCGACGCCCAGCACGTTAGAAACCTGACCCACGGCCAGAATCTTGGTCTTGGGACCCACCTTGGCAAGCACTTCCTCGGTGGTGAGCTGGCCGGTCTTGGTGGGGTAGAGGTAGACGAGCTTGGCGCCGGTCTCGCGGCAGACCTGCTGCCACGGGATCAGGTTGGAGTGGTGCTCCATGATGGTGATGACGACCTCGTCACCGGGCTCGAGCACCGTGGGTGCAAAGCTCTTGGCGACCAGGTTGAGCGACTCGCTCGTGTTGCGGGTGAAGACGATCTCGTTGGCCTGGGGGGCGCCGATGACGTCGGCGATCTGCTGGCGCACCTTCGCGATAGCGTCGGTAGCCTCGACGGACAGCGAGTACAGGCCGCGCAGGGGGTTGGCGTTCATGCGCTGGTAGAAGTCGCGCTCGGCATCGAGCACGCAGGCGGGGCGCTGCGCGGTGGCAGCGCTATCGAGGAAGGCAATCTCGGGGTGTTGCTGGAACAGCGGGAACTGCGCCTTGTAGGGGTTGGTCTCGATGTCGACGGTAGGCCAGCCGCGCGAGGCCTCATCGCTGGCGTCGAGCTCCATAGGCTCCGGTGCGGTACAGGTATCGCATTTAACGTGCTCGGTATCGATCATGCGAGCTCCTCTTCAAAGTCTGTCTCTTATACACATCTGACGCTGCCGACGACTAGTCGAGTGTAGAT
>URNM01000003.1 GCA_900549185.1 uncultured Collinsella sp.
TCAGTGTCTCGTGGGCTCGGAGATGTGTATAAGAGACAGGCCATCAGGCCATCGAGCTCACGAAGGCGCATGCCCAGCAGGTCGGACATTTCCTTCTGCTCCATCTTGGGCTTGAGGTCAAGGAGCTTGATGGCGCGCTCGATGTTCGCCATGCGCTCGGCCTTGGCCTCCTCCTCCTTGGAAATAGCAAAGCGACGGCTACGCAGCAGGCGGGCGGCCTTCTGCATCTTGTCCATCAGCTCTTCGTCATCGTAATCAACGGCGGCCTCGACAACCTCGGCCTCCTCCTCGGCGGAAACCTCGTCAGCAGCCTCAACCTCGGCAGCTTCGGTCTCCACGGTCTCGACTGCCTCGACCTCGGCAGCCATGGTCTCGTTCTCGGTCTCGTTCATGATCTCTTCGTTCTCGGACATGAGACTCCTTCTTGGCCCTCTCGGGCATCATCGCCCCATTCGCGGGGCCCGTCGCGCACTCTTTGCGCTTTAAACATTCATGCCTCTCGGCAAAACGTCCATTAGTTTATGGTGTCGCCATCCAATCTAGCTGCAGAATCTATGTGCACACATTAATGCGACATGTCGCGGTATCATGGCCTGAACCAAACGTGTCCACCTTAAGGAGCCCGCCATGATTAAGCCCATCATGAAATCCGAGTTCTTTTTGCGCCTACCTTCCGAAGACGCGGGACCCGACGATGCCGCGACCGGGCAGGACCTCATGGATACGCTCCACGAGCATGAGCGCGAGTGCGTGGGCCTCGCTGCCAACATGATCGGCGTGCGCAAACGCATCATCTGCGTAAAGGACGGCAACAGGACGCTCCTGATGTACAACCCTCAAATTCTTGAGCAGGTCAATGCCTATCAGACGAGCGAAGGATGCCTCTCGCTGACCGGCGAGCGTCCCTGTACCCGCTATCGCCGCATTAAGGTGGAGTATTTGGACGAGAACTTTGTCCACCGCATCAAAAACTTCTCGGGCTACACCGCCGAGATCATCCAGCACGAAATCGACCACTGCAACGGGATTGTTATATAGTTCCGCCGATTCAAGAAAGCTCCCTGCAGCAAAACAACTGCAGGGAGCTTTTCATAGTGCGGAGCTTCTATCCCACTAGCTCTGGCGGTAATGATCGAAGAAGTCGGCGAGGTCTTCGAGGGACTCTTTGAGCACTTCCATGCGCGGCAGGTACACGATGCGGAAGTGGTCGGGCTCAGCCCAGTTGAAGCCGCCGCCGCGCGTGATCAGGATCTTCTTCTCGTGCAGCAGGTCAAGGGCGAACTGCTCGTCATCGGTGATGTTGAACTTCTTCACATCCATCTTGGGGAAGATGTAGAACGCCGCACGCGGCTTGACCACCGAGATGCCGTCAATCTTGTTGAGCGCCTCATACACAAAGTTGCGCTGCTCGTAGACACGGCCGCCGGGACGGATGTAGTCGTTGACGGACTGATGTCCACCGAGCGCCGTCTGGACGATCGACTGAGCCGGCACGTTGGAGCACAGGCGCATGTTAGAGAGCATGTTGACGCCCATGATGAAGTCGCTCATGCAGCGTTGGTTGCCCGAAAGCACCATCCAGCCAATGCGATAGCCCGCGATCATATGCGACTTGGACAGACCGCTAAACGTAATGCAAGGCAGGTCGGGGGCGAGCGATGCAATTGAGACGTGCTCGTAGCCGTCCATGCACAGACGGTCGTAGATCTCGTCGGCAAAAATCATGAGCTGGTGCCTGCGCGCGATCTCGACAATGCCCTCGAGCACCTCACGCGGGTAGACGGAACCCGTGGGGTTGTTGGGGTTGATGATGACGAGGGCCTTGGTCGCGCTCGTGATCTTGGACTCCATATCCTCCAGGTCGGGATACCAATCCGCCTGCTCATCGCACAGATAGTGCACGGGATGACCGCCGGCAAGGGTTGCGCACGCCGTCCAGAGCGGATAGTCGGGGCTGGGGATCAGGATCTCGTCGCCGTTGTCGAGCAGCGCGTTCATCGAAAGCTGAATGAGCTCGGACACGCCGTTGCCCGTGTAGATGTGCTCCATCTGAACATTGGGCAGGCCCTTGATCTGCGAGTACTGCATAATCGCTTTGCGCGCAGAGAACAGGCCGCGCGAGTTGGAATAGCCTTCGCAGTCGGGCAGCTGCTGGCGCATATCCTTAATGACCTCATCGGGCGTGCGGAAACCAAAGGGCGCGGGGTTGCCGATGTTGAGCTTGAGGATGCGCTCGCCTTCGTCCTCCATACGGGCTGCCTCGTCGACGACGGGACCGCGCACGTCATACAGGACATTCTCGAGTTTGGTGGATTTAGAAAAAGTACGCATGGTGGTGCTCCTTGGAATTTGAGCTGAGGGATGGGGTTCGGGCTTGGAATCGTTGCGAGGCGATGATGTCTCGCCTTGATCGGCGTCACCGGCAAGCAGCCAGGTAACATCGACCTCCAAAATGCGGGCGAGCAGCTCTGCCACATCGCGCCGCGGAATCGTCTTGCCACTCACATATTGGCTCATCTGACTCTTGCCGAGTTTTTTGCCGAGCATCTCCGATGCGCGGATCACGTCCGACTGGCGAACGTCGCGATCGGACATGGTCTGTCGCAGGCGATCGCTAAACGTCTCTTGGGCCACTAGAACCTCCTTGCTGGCAAAGTTCAATTTACAGAACACGAATTGAACCTGAGTTCAATTTAGGCAGCAGTATAGCGCGGCGCATTATCGGGAAGTTCAATTTCACTAGAAAATGTACCGAACCCCGAGAATTGTCCCAAAGTGGACAGCAGGTACGCGCTTTTAGAGATATTCAAGAAAACGAGCCGCCGCAAGCGAAACGTCAGCGGTGCGGTATATGGCGTTGATCTGCCGATGAGGATGCCCCTCGAGCGGGCACACGGCAACATCGAACTGGCAGCGGCGCAAGATGAGCGCGGGAAGAATGCTCACGCCCAGGCCGTCCTCGACCATGGCCATAATCGCATAGTCATCCCAGGTCGACAGCTTGGAGCGCACCGTCAGCCCCGCCCGACGGAACAGCGGCGTAATCTCGTCGTCGCTACCCCGTTCTAGCAGAATAAACTGCTCGTTGGCCAAATCGGCAAGAGAGACGACCTCCGCGGTGGCAAGCGAGGAGTCCGCTGGCACCACGGCCATCAGCTCGTCTTGCACCAACGACCGCGACGCCATGCCGGCGCCGCGTGGCTCGCGCGGAATAAAGCCCAGGTCGCAGCGGCCTTCCGCCACCCATTGCTCAATCTCGGAGTAATCACCCATCAGCAGCTCGTAATCGACATCCGGGTGATCGGCGCGAAACCGCGCGATCACCGGTGGCAGTACATGGGTCGCCACACTCGAAAACGTACCGATACAGATCTTGCCACGCATGAGCCCTCGCATCTCGTCCACACGTCGCTGCAGGCGGCCAAACTCTTCGCATAACGCCTCGACTGCCGGCATGACCTGCCGCCCGTCGGCAGAAAGCACCACGCCCTCGCGGCTGCGATCAAGCACCTTAAAACCCCAGTCTGCCTCAAGGTCGCCCACCATGCGGCTCACGCCCGACTGCGAATAGCTCAACCGCTCTGCAGCACGCGTAAAGCTGCCGGCACGCACCGTCTCGAGCAGCACTTGCATCTTTTGGATATTGGTCTCCACGGCACGCCTCCACCTTTGCATGAGTTTTTGTCATGTTTGCCATGCATTATATTCGTTTTTCTTCTAAAGCCAGTTCACCCATAGTGAACATGCTCGGATATAGAGGGGATGTCAGCGCATGAACAACGGACTGTTTACATACTTAGCAGCATTGCTGTTGTTTGGCTCCAACGGCATCATCGCCGCTGCCATCGCGCTGCCGAGCTCCGATATCGTGCTCCTGCGCACGTTTTTGGGCGCCCTCTCGCTTGTCACCGTCCTCGCCATCACCCAACGCCATAAGTTGCAGGCGCCATCTCGCCCCCGCGAAGCCGCAGCCCTCCTCCTTTCGGGAGCCGCGCTGGGCGCCAGCTGGATTTTTCTGTTCCGCGCCTACCAGACGATCGGCGTCGGCATATCCTCGCTGCTGTACTACTGCGGCCCTATCATTGTCATGGCGCTCTCCCCGCTCATCTTTGGCGAAAAGCTGACCGGTGGCAAAATCGCCGGGTTTATCGCCGTCGCCTGCGGCGCTTTTCTCATTGCAGCGCAAGGTTTAGGCGGCAACATGCCCATTGCGGGCATCGTCTGCGGCATCGCCTCGGCATTTTGCTATGCGCTGATGGTCATCGCCAGCAAGGGTGCGCCGCACATCGAGGGTCTCGAGAACTCCGCGCTCCAGGTGAGCGCCGCCTTTTGACCGCGCTGGTCCTTACGCTCCTCACGCAGGGCGCTCCCTCGTTCCTCTCCCCCAGCATTGCCGCTGGCATCGATTGGCGCGCCGTTGCCATGCTCGGCATTGTCAACACCGGACTCGGTTGCCTGCTCTACTTTAGCGCCGTCGCCAAACTGCCCGTGCAGACCGTCGCCGTCGTCGGCTACCTTGAGCCGCTTTCGGCCGTCGTGTTCTCGGCCGTCCTTTTGGGCGAAACCATAACACCGGTCCGCCTGATGGGCGCCGCGTTTATCATCGGCGGCGCGATTTTTTGCGAACTCGCCGGCAAACGCGCAAACACCAAGGCTGGCATCGCCCAGACAGCACGTGCTTAATAGCCCCTGCTCTGAAATACTACCTGCGTACATGAATAATCCCCAGATGGGGATTATTGTCTAAAACACCCCGATGTGCCAAACTGCTCTTATATGTATAAAGATGGCATAAAGGTCTGCTGCTCGTGGCAGAGGCCAGATGTCCAAGGGAGTCCACGTGGCACACAACAAGCTGGAGGCAAGCCTCCAAGACCAGCGTAGTCAAGGCGGACATGGAGCCATTCCCCTCTCTGCTGGCATGCTACTCGTAACGCTCGGCGTCGTATACGGCGACATCGGCACGAGCCCCATGTATACCATGAAATCAATCGTCGCCAACAACGGCGGCATCGGTACCGTCAGCGAGGACATGATCCTGGGCGCGCTCTCGCTCGTCATCTGGACCATGACACTCGTGACCACGGTCAAGTACGTTGTAATCGCCATGAAGGCCGACAACCATAACGAAGGCGGCATCTTCGCCCTGTTCAGTCTTGTGCGTAAGGTGGCGCCGTGGCTGATTCTCCCCGCCATGATTGGCGGCGCGGCGCTGCTCGCCGACGGCATCCTCACCCCCGCTGTCACGGTTACCACGGCCATCGAGGGTCTGCGCACCATCGAGTGGGGCCACGCGCTATTGGGTGACGGGCAAACCAACGTCATCATTATTACCATCATCATTATCTGCGGCCTGTTTGCCATGCAGCGCGCCGGCACCTCGTCGATCGGCAAGCTGTTCGGCCCGCTCATGACGTTGTGGTTCCTGTTCCTGGCAGGCGCCGGCCTGTTCAACATGCTCGGCAACCTGTCCATCCTGCGCGCGCTCAACCCCATCCGCGGCATCATGTTCCTGTTCTCGCCCATCAACCACTCGGGCATTATGGTGCTCGGCTTCGTCTTTCTGTCGACGACCGGCGCCGAGGCCCTCTACTCGGATATGGGTCATGTGGGCAAGGCAAACATCTATGCATCCTGGCCATTTGTTAAGGCGGCCCTTATCCTCAACTATCTGGGTCAAGGCGCTTGGCTGCTCGCCAACAATTCCAATCCCCAGATGCTCGCGATGGATATCGTCAACCCGTTCTATATGATGCTTCCCGAGCCCCTGCGCCCCTTTGCCATCGTGCTTTCGGCCGTGGCGGCCATCATCGCCTCGCAGGCGCTCATTACCGGCTCGTTCTCGTTGGTTTCGGAAGCAACGCGCCTCAACCTTATGCCGCACCTGCGCATCCACTACCCCAGCGACACCAAGGGCCAGCTTTATATTCCACTCGTCAACAACATCATGTGGGTCGGCTGCATCTTCATCGTGCTGCTGTTCCAGAACTCCGAGCGCATGGAGAGCGCCTATGGCCTCGCCATTACCGTGACCATGCTTATGACCACGACGCTTTTGACGAGCTATATCGCCGGCATTCTCAAGCACAGACTGGGCGCCTGCGTCTTCGCCCTGCTTTTTGGCGCCATCGAGCTCTGCTTCTTTGCCTCGTGCCTCACTATGTTCTTTGACGGCGGCTATGTGATGATCTTCTTGGCCTCGCTGCTGTTTGGCCTTATGTACGTGTGGCGTCGCGGTACCGCCATCGAGCGCACGCAAACGATCCTGCTGCCCGTCTCCAAGTACATCGATCAGCTCAACCGCCTGCGCAACGACGAGACCTACCCCGTGCTCGCCGACAATCTGGTGTTCCTCACCAACAGCCCCGACCCGCTCACGCTCGACCGCGACGTGCTCTATTCCATCTTGGACAAACATCCCAAGCGCGCCAAGGCATACTGGTTCATCAACGTGCACGTTACCGATGAGCCCTATACGCACGAGTATTCCGTCGAGACCTTTGGCACGGATTTTTTGTTCCGCGTGCGCCTGGACCTGGGCTTTAAGGTCAACCAGCGCATCAACGCCTACCTGCGCCAGATTGTTGGAGACCTGATGGCATCGGGCGAGTTACCGCCGCAGCACCACACCTATTCCATCTACGAGACACGCGGCAACGTGGGCGACTTCCGTTTTTGCATGCTGCGCAAGATGCTCGCCCCCGAAACGGACATCAACCGCAATGACCACCGCGTCATGGCCATCAAGTACGCCGTCCGCCGCGCCTGCGGAAGCCCGGCACGCTGGTATGGTCTCGAGAACTCGGCCATCATCATTGAGTACGTACCGCTGTTTGCCCGCATGCGCCCGGCCGTTAAGCTCGTGCGCACCCAGGTGCCGCTCGAGGTTCAGATCGAAGAGGCCGAGGAAATGGAAGTCGATATCTTCTCGGACGACCTGGTCAACGGCAACGAAGCCGGTAGGGACATGAACGTCGATCCCACCGAGTTGCTCGAGAGCGTCACCGATACACCCGAACAACAACAGCTCGACGGCCTCGAGAGCGAACAGCTCAACGACGCCAACTTCTAGCGACGTCATAAATCAACGACAGCGGCCCTGCACCTCACGAGAGACGCAGGGCCGCTTTGCATTGCAGTAAAGCTATCAGCTACGAACGGCGCGGCTCGGGAACCACGAGCTTATCGGGGCTCGCGCCCTCGGCATCCATCAGGCTCACGTAGCGAATCGACGGATCCCCATACATCGCGTAGTAATAATTGCCCGTGCGCGCGCTAAAGCATCCGGTGTAGATAGTCTTCTCGAACTTGCCATCGCCCATCCTGGACGCCCCCTCAATCATCACCACGCCCTCGAGCGAGCGGAACATGCGGACGACGTTTTCGGCCTCGCTGTCTTTTTGCGGGTAATTGGCATTGAGGTACGCCGCCTTTACAAAACGGCTCGGCGAATAGCAGTCACCCGGAATACCACGCATGCCGGCACCCGCGCCATAGGGCTTGAGCTCGGCGCCACGCCATGTCGCCGTCTGAGGAAAATCGCTTGTTGCCGTGATATAGGTGCGCAGGTTTTCCATGTGCCACGGGAAGGTCGGCTGGTTGGCAAGGGTGTCGACCGGATCGTCGTATACATGCAGGCCGTCAGCCATCATCTCGACCACGATGCTACGTTGGCTGTCGCCGATAATCCAATGGAGCAGCGACACGCCCAGCCCCTCTCCAGCAGATTTAGCAACAATCACCGTATCGCGCAGCGCGGCCTCGACCTCGTCGACCGTCGAGAACGTCGCTGCCACCCACAGGGGAAACTCATAGGCTGCGATATTGGTCTTGCCGTCGACAGGGTCCTCGGCATACTCGGCATAACCCGGGAAATTGAGACCCGCCACGGCGAGGCCCGCATCGTTACCGCAATCGAAAAACATGGGATAGTTCTTGTAATCGATGCACATACCGATCACCGCGTGTGCCGCTGTCGCGTCGTCGATAAACGAATACGGAATGTGAAACCCGCGCGGCATCACGCGAACCTGTTGGCCGTAGTCAAAGCTCCAGTCGAGGTTGCGGCCCAGATACATGTGGCCAGAATTATCGGTAAATCGAATACTCGTGCACATAGCGCCTCCTAGCCTTACGTTCTTGCTAAGGTTATTGTCTCCAAACAAAAAGGCGCTAAACACAAAAGCCCGGACATGACAACAATGTCACGCCCGGACCAAAAACGACGAAGTGCGGTGACGTAGTCACCCTAGACAAGTTTACCTTGGCAGTGGTCGATCATATGCTGGATCATCTGTGCCTCAAAGCCCGCGTAGTCGCGGCGGCACTCCTTCATCTTGCCGTCGACGATCTGGTCAAAGGCCACCTTGCACTTGATATAGCGCGTGGACTTGGTGACCTCCTCGTGCGTCAGGCAGCTCTCCTCCATCTTACTGGCGCCCAGGCCAAACACCAGACGGGGGTTGTAGAGCACGTGGGGCTCGCCGGCATCGTCCAGGTAGACGCAAACCTTCTTGGTAACGCCAATCTGGTTAGCGGCAAGGCAGCCGGCATCGTCGAGCGACTTGATGGTATCGATCAGGTCCTGAGCAACCGACTCGTCCTCGACGGTCGCAACCTCGCAACGCTGGGACAGGATAGCCTCGTCGTGGCAAAGCTCTTTAATCATACGTTCCTCCATAGGGGTCGTTGTAACCGCTTAAGTATACGGTACCCGCACATTTTCATGCGAAAAATACCGTCCGTCTGCCACAAAGCGCCGAACATCAACATGCGAGGAACAACAGCGTCGTAAAGGGGCTATAGTGAGTGAGTTCGTGTCAATCGGCCTAAACTCGGGGCCGAACAAGGAAAGGGTATGCATGGACGAACTATTTCACGTCAGCGAGCGCAAGTCCACAATCGGGACCGAACTCCGCGCTGGACTGACAACATTCCTGGCGATGGCCTACATCATCGCCGTCAACCCCGCGGTGCTCTCGGGCGCTGGCATCGATGCGGGAGCGCTCGCCTGCGCCACCTGCCTGGGCGCCGGCATCATGACCATCTGCATGGGCATCTTCGCCAACCGCCCGCTCGCCTGCGCGTCGGGCTTAGGCGTCAACGCGATGATCGCTGGAATCGCCACCACCGTCTGCGGCGGTGACTGGCACGTGGCCATGAGCGTCATCTTCCTTGAGGGCGTCGTCATCTTGCTGCTCGTGCTTTGTGGCCTGCGCGAGGCCATCATGGACGCCATCCCGGTTGTCCTGCGTCACGCCATCTCGGTGGGTCTGGGCCTGTTCATCGCCATGATTGGCCTGTGCGATGCCGGCATTATCACCGCTGGCGCCGGTACACTCGTCGGTCTGGGTGACATCACCTCCCCCACCTTCATCGTCGGCATCATCTCCATCCTGGTGACAGTCGCCCTCGCCTGCCGCAACGTCCCCGGCTCGCTGCTCATCGGCATCGTCGTCGCCGTCATCGCCGGTATCCCCCTAGGTGTGACCCAGGCTCCGACCGGTATCATCGCCCCGCTCGACTTCTCGAGCATCGGTGGCCCCATCGCCGACGCCGGCGGCGTGCCCGCCATCGTCAAGGTCCTTACCGACCCCGCGCTCCTCGTCATCTCGTTCTCGCTGCTCATGAGTGACTTCTTCGACACCATGGGCACCGCGATGGCCGTGGCCAAGCAGGGCGAGTTCCTCACCGACGACGGCAACGTCGAGAATATCAAGGAGATCCTGATCGTCGACTCCGCCGCCGCCGCTGTGGGCGGTTTCATGGGCGTCTCCTCCATCACCACCTTCGTCGAGTCCACCTCTGGCGCTGCCGACGGTGGCCGCACGGGCCTCACCTCCGTCACCACCGGCGTGCTGTTCATTCTCGCCGCGTTCTTCTCCCCCATCGTCACCATCGTTTCCAGCGCCGCCACCTGCGGTGCTCTGGTCTACGTCGGCTACCTCATGATGAGCGAGGCCTCCGAGATCGACTGGTCCGACGTGTCGCAGGGTTTCCCGGCGTTCATGATTGTCGCCGGCGTGCCCTTCACCTACTCCATCTCTGCCGGCATTGGCCTGGGCTTTATCGCCTACGTGATCGTCGCGCTCTTTAAGGGCGAGGCCTCCAAGATCAAGCCGCTCATGTGGATCGCAGCCCTCGCCTTCCTCGTCTACTTCTTTGTAGCGTAGCGGCAAAGCCTGCCAAAGCAAAACACTAAAGCGCGGAGTCGCTATGCGGCCCCGCGCTTTTCTTTTGTCGACAGCGCACATACACCGGCGTGCGACAATCGAAGCCATCGAGGCCGCATACATTGAGAGAAGCCCATCATGGAAGCGCACCAAAAGCAGGTAACCGTATATTCAGAGCATGCAGAACGCGTGCCCACCATCTATCTCCCCGTTGTCATGGGCAACGGCAGCGAGGTTTATGACCGCTGCCAAGAGCTCGACTGCCCACCGTTCACCCTTGTCGCCATTGGCGGACTCGACTGGAATCGCGAGCTGAGCCCCTGGGCATGCGATGGTGCCGTACGCGACAGCGAGTCCTTTGGCGGACAGGCGTCTGAGTTTCTCGATGAACTGCTGAATCAGATAGTCCCACAGGTCGAATCATCACTTCCCTGCCCGCCTTCCTGGCGCGGCATTGCCGGCTACTCATTGGCGGGCCTCTTTTCACTTTGGTCCCTCTGGCAGACCGATGCCTTTGACCGCGCCGCAAGCGCATCGGGGTCGCTGTGGTTTCCTGGCTTTATCGACTATGCGCACGAGCACGCCATGGCAGTTACGCCCGACTCCGCCTACCTGTCACTCGGCAAAAAGGAGACCAAGACACCCAGCCGCATGATGAGGCACGTGCTCGACGACACGCGCGCAATGGAAGAGCTACTCATCGAGCGCGGCATTCCGACAACGCTGGAACTCAACCCCGGCAATCACTTTGCCCAAACCGACTTGCGCATGGCCCGCGGAATCCACTGGACACTGACGCATTAAAATGGTGCCCACGCGCATATACGCATGGGCACCATATCTTGTTCTAGCTGAACGCAGCTGCTACTCAGCGGCCTCCTCAAGCTCAGAGACATCGAACTCAAAGTCGTTACCGGGCAGAATCGCGTTGAGCACGATACCCACCAGCGAGCCCACGGCAAGGCCGGAAAGCGAAATCGTCACGGCGCCCAGCTCCAGCACGATGGCACCGGCGGTGCTATAGGCAATGCCGAGTGAAAGCACGAGCACCAGAGCGGCCACCAGCACGTTGCGGTTGTTCTGGAAATCGACCTGGTTCTCGATAAGGTTGCGTACGCCCACGGCACTGATCATGCCATAGAGCACGAGCGACACGCCGCCGATTACACACGCCGGCATGGCCGCAATGACAGCCGCGAACTTGGGGCAGAACGAAAGCACGATGGCGCAGCACGCGGCAATGCGAATCACGCGCGGGTCGAACACACGCGTAAGCGCAAGCACGCCGGTGTTCTCGCCATACGTAGTATTGGCCGGAGCACCAAAGAGCGAAGCCAGAATCGTGGCGAGACCATCGCCGAGCAGCGTGCGATGCAGGCCGGGGTCGGCAATGTAGTTGCGCTCGCAAGTGGAGCCAATAGCGGAGATATCACCGATATGCTCGATCATGGTTGCAAAGGCCAACGGCATGATGGTGATGATGGCCGTCGTGGCAAGACCGCTATCAAACTGCGGCCCAAAGAGTGCAAACACCGTGTTGTCCCACACGACGGGCAAGCCAACCCAGGGAGCGGCTGCGACGCCCGAAAAATCGACCTCGCCCAGCGCAGTCGCAACGGCATAGCTCACCACAACGCCCAGCAGGATCGGCACAATCTTGACCATGCCGCGACCCCAAATATTGCAGATGACGATTACGGCGACGGCAACCACGGCAACGAGCCAGTTGGTCTGGCAGTTGGCAATAGCGGAGCTTGCCAGGATCAGACCGATCGAAATGACGATGGGGCCAGTCACCACCGGCGGGAAGAAGCGCATGACGCGCTTGGCACCAAACGCACGGAAGAGCGCCGCGAGCACCGGATAGAGCAAGCCGGCGCAGGCAACGCCCAGACAAGCGTAAGGCAATAGCTCGGCCTCGCCGTTGGGCGCGACGGCGGCATAACCGGCAATAAAGGCAAACGAGGATCCCAAGAATGCGGGGACCTTACCGCGCGACAGGAAGTGGAACAGCAGTGTGCCCAAGCCGGCAAACAAAAGCGTTGCCGAAACCGAGAGACCGGTGAGCACGGGCACCAGCACCGTGGCACCAAACATGGCAAACATGTGCTGTAGGCCGAGCAGGAACATGCGCGGGCGGCCAAGCGACGATGCATCGTAGATGGCATCGGCGACGACGGACGTCGAAGACTGGGACATAAGAGTCCTTTCGAATGGAAGGGCGCTCGGGCATAGCGGATAACCTGCCCGAACGATACGATCCGAACCATTGTACGCGATACGCCATGCCTCGCACGCGCCGCCACCTGCAAACGCTATCGCTATTTCCAAACGCGCTCGGCAATGCGCTTGACCAGCGCGATCTTTGCCCATTGCTCGTCCTCGGTCAGCTTGTTGCCAATCTCGCAGCTGGCAAAGCCGCACTGGGGCGACAGGTACAGGTTCTCGAGCGGCACGTACTTTGCGGCCTCGCGGATGCGCTCGACGATAACATCCTCGTTCTCGAGCTCTGCCGCCTTGGTGGTTACCAAACCCAGCACGACCTTCTTGCCCGGGGCAACGTACTTGAGCGGCTCAAAACCGCCGGCGCGCGGCGTGTCGAACTCCAGATAGAACGCATCGACATTCTCATGCGCAAACAGGTACGGCGCGATGGGATCGTAACCGCCCTCAAAGGCATAGGTGGAGTGGTAGTTGCCGCGGCACACATGCGTGTTGATGACCAGGTCGTCGGGCTTGCCCTCGATGGCGGCGTTGTTGAGCGCCACGCCCAGCTCGCTTACCTTTTGCAGGTCAACCGGGCTCATGCCGGTTTTGGCGACAAAATCGGTATCGCAGTAGATGCCCCAGGTGCAGTCGTCAAACTGGATGTTGCGGCAGCCCGCGGCATACAGGTCAGCAATCACGGTGCGGTATGCTGCCGCGATGGCATCGGCGAGCTCTTCGTCGGTCTTGTAGACGGCGCGCAGACTCTCCTGCTGGCCATCGCAGCGATCGAGCGTGACTTCGGAGAACGTCTGGATCGGCGCCGGAATGGTTTGACGTGCGACCTGGCCCTCGCCCTCAAGTGCCTTGACAAACTTAAAGTGCTCGACGAAGGGGTGGTTCTTGCCGCTGATGAGGCCGGTCACCACGGCGGTATCGGCCGTCGTCTCCTCATCATGGAACATATAACCCGTACGCGAGGTACGGCGCTCAATGCCATTGAGGCCCCACATAAAATCGAGGTGCCAGTAGCTGCGACGGAACTCGCCATCGGTGATGACCTGTAGGCCGGCAGCCTTTTGCTTAGCCACCAAGTCGCGAATGGCCTCATCCTCGACGGCCTTAAGGCCGTCGTCATCGAGCGTACCCGAGGCGTAGGCGGCACGGGCGTCCTTCACGGTCTGCGGACGAAGAAAACTGCCGACGATATCGGCGCGAAACGGCGCGTTCGGTTGAATCGAAGTGCTCATAGATATCTCCCTTTGCATTGGTTGCTTTGCTGGGACAGAGTATGAGCGCTCATGTGGTCATCGTAAAATATATGTTTATAACAGTTTGATATAGATGATTCCTATATCAGTTTGGACTGCCGTAAAGAGATTTGACCCGTGCAGAACGCAGCAGTCTAGATATGCTGACGAATCGCGTCGATATAGGCCTGCCCATAGCGCGTAAGTGTCGTGTTCTTGCGTGTGATGATGCCGATCTCCATGTACTCGTCTACATCGAGCGGAATCGAGATAATGCCGGGGCCGTTAAGTTCATGGCTGATCACGCCCGAACACACCGTGTAGCCGTTGAGGCCCATTGCCAGGTTAAACAACGTCGCACGGTCGCGCACGCGGATATTCTTGCGACGCTCAAAGGTCGAGGTCAGCTCCTCAGAATAATAAAACGAGTTATAGCTGCCCTGCTCATAGGACAGGAACGGGTAGTCTTCCAAGTCCTCGAGCGTCACGCTGGAGCGGCCCGCCAGCGGATGGTCGGCGCACACGAAGACATGCGGCGTGGCGCAGAAGAGCCCTTCGAACACGAGCTCGTTGGCCGCCAGCATGCGCTCGATGACCTCGCGGTTATGCTCGGATAAGTACAGGATGCCCAGTTCGCTTTTCATATGCGCGACATCCTCGATAATCTCGTGGGTTTGCTCCTCGCGCAGGGTGAAGTCGTAACGCGCGGCATCGAACTCGCGGATCACGTCGACAAACGCGTTGACGGCAAAGGAATAATGCTGGCAGCTCACACTAAAGTGCGGCACCTGCTCGGATGCGCCCTTGTACTTGCCCTCGAGCAGGTCGGCCTGGTCAAGTACCTGACGCGCGTAGCCCAAGAAGGTCTCGCCTTCCTCAGACACAATGACGCCCTTGTTGGTGCGCTCAAAGATGTGCACGCCCATCTCGTTTTCGAGATCGCGGATCGACGCGGTAATCGAAGGCTGCGACACAAAGAGCCGGCGCGAGGCCTCGGTAATGCTGCCGCATTCGGCGACCTTGACAACATACCTGAGCTGCTGAAGCTTCATGACTTTCTCCCTAGACGTTCGTGACGCCAAGACCCGCCGCGTCCATTTGGCGCATAAACGTCGGCATCTCCCCCGTCGCGGCGCAGGCGGCAATCTGATGCAGAGCCCCGGCGACCGCATCATCTGCCGCGGCGCCAATATGCCAGCGCGCGGCAGCCGTGACGGCCTCATTGGCATTGGCGACTGCAACGGAGTTGGGAACGGCATCGATCATGGGCAAATCGTTATCGGAATCGCCAAATACGGCCACCTCGTCGGGCGTCAGGCCCAAAGCGCGCGCTAGCTCCAGCGCAGCGCAGCCCTTGTCCCAACCAGCCGGAAGGATGTCAAACAGGCGCACTCGGTTGTTGGGAAACACGAGCGAGAGTTCCGGCACCTCAGCGGCAACGCGCTCGCGTAGCTCCGCGAGCTCCTCACGCGAACAGGCACTCCAGATATTCGCCTTAAACACCGGCGCGTCATCGACGACGGGACGGCATGGGGCCTCTTCGCCTTTGAGCCACGCGTTGCCGCCCGACTCCATGGCGCGATGAACGCGCTCGGGGTCACTCGTCACGCAATAGGCATCGTTACCCCAAAAGTCATCACCCAGGCTGTAGACCTTCAGGTAGGTATCATCGGTCTCCTGCTCCAGATAGTCGGCCAAGCGCATCAGAGCATCGTTGTCGATCGCGCGCGAGGTGACTACTTTGCCGTCGACAAACATCACCTGGCCGTTACAGAACGCACCAGTCGAAAAACACTCGGAACGGTTTTTGAACATCCAGCCCATCGCGGACGGCTGACGACCCGAAACCGGACCAAAGTGCAGACCCGCCGCCTGCATGGCATGAATACCCTCAATGGCGTAGTCGCTGACGCCGTCATGCCCGGCTGGAATCAGCGTATCGTCCATATCGGTCAGCACAAGTTTGATCATAGAGTCCCCCGTCATTTTCACCGTATCCATTGTAACGACCTGCCAAAAAGGGACAGGTTTATTTTGGCAGGTTTTATCTGGGAAAACGCAACGCCCCAGTTGCCACCTACCAAAATAAACCTGTCCCTTATTGGCAGGTGCGCTAGTATAGGGGACAACAGATTCGATGCGGGAGTGCCAGCGGTGCAAACCACAAGGCTGAGAGGGCATGGGGCCCAATCCTTTGAACCTGTCAGTTAATGCTGGCGTAGGGAGCATGCCGCCTTTACAGGGGCGCTGTCTATGCACAGCGCCCCTTTTCTATGCCAAGGAGGCATGTGCAGTGATTGATTCGGAACAGCTTAAGCAGCATATGGTCAAGACCGTGGAGGAGATTCGCGCCACCAATCCGATGGCAGGCTCCATCACCAACACGGTGACGATCGACTTTGTCGCCAACGCACAGCTCGCCGTGGGCGGATCGGCCGCCATGGTCTATCTGCCCGACGAGGGCGAGGCACTCGTTGCCGGCGGCGGCGCCATCTATCTCAATATGGGCACGCTCTTCCCCATCTACGAGCAGACGATTCCCCGAGCGGCCAAGGCGGCACATGACGCCGGCAAGCCCTGGGTGCTCGATCCGGTGGGCCTGGGCATCGGTAGCCTGCGCACCCAGCTGGTAAACGAGCTCAAGCAGTACAAGCCCGCCATCGTGCGCGGCAATGCCTCCGAGATCATTGCGCTCGCCGGCCTGTGGGGTCTTGAGGGCGAGGCGGCCGATCTGAGCCGCGTACGCGGCGTCGATACCACCGACACGGTCGACGCCGCCCGCGATGCCGCCGTGGCGCTCGCCCGCTACACCGGCGGCGCCGTGGTCGTCTCGGGCGAAGTCGACCTGATTACCGACGGCACGACCGTGGCCAAGTCCCACGGCGGCAGCCCGCTCATGTCCAAGATCACCGGCTGCGGCTGCTCGCAGGGCGGCGTGCTGGCCGTGTACGCCTGCGCCGCCGACCCGTTTACGGCAGCCGTCTGCGGCACCGCTGTCTACAACGTTGCCGGCACGCGTGCCGCCGCCGTCGCCGATGCTCCGGCAAGCTTTAAGGTCGCCTTTATCGACGAGCTCTACCGCGCGACCGCCCAGGACATCGCCGATAACCGACTCGAGCTCGAGGAGGCGTAAGCCATGTCCGAGCCCGCAACCAATACCGGCATGAACACACTCGTCGCCGTGGCCATCGCCCCATGCGGCACCGGCGATGAGCTGTCCGCCGAGGTCGCCGAGGTCGTGCGCGTCATTCGCGAGAGCGGCCTCCCCAACCGCACCACCTCGATGTTCACCGAGATCGAGGGCGACTGGGACAAGGTCATGCAGGTCGTGCGCGACGCAACCTTTGTGTTGGCAAGCAAGGGTATCCGCACCGAAGTCGTGCTCAAAGCCGATATTCGGCCCGGATTTACCGACACCATGACCGGCAAGCTCAAGCGCATGGAAGCGCAGATCAAGAAGCAGGAGGAAGCACGATGAGCATCCGCGACAACCTTGATATCTCGGCCTATCTGGTACTCGGCCCCGAAAACACGCTGGGACGTCCCGTGGGCAATGTGGTGGCCCAGGCGCTCGACGCAGGCTTTACCTGCATCCAGGTGCGCTCCAAAGTGGCAAGCGCCCGCGAGATCATTGCGCTGACCGGCGACGCCGCGCAGGCAATCGCACAGGCTGGCAAGACCGGTCAGGTCGCCTTGCTAATCGATGACCGCCTGGACTGCGTACTCGCCGCGCGCGAGCAGGGCATTGCCGTCGACGGCGTACACGTGGGCCAGAGCGATATTCCCGTCGAGGTCTGCCGCAAGCTGCTGGGCCCCGATGCCATTGTGGGCCTTTCGGCCCGTTGCGAGGAGATGCTCGAGTACGTCAAGACCGCCGACATGAGCCTGGTCGACTACCTGGGCATCGGCCCGCTCCACGAGACCGAGACCAAGCGCGACTGCGGACGCGCGGCCGACGGCTCTATCATCACCAAGAGCTTTGAGGACCTGGCCGCACTCCACGCGGCAAGCCCCGTGCCCATCGTGGTGGGCGGCGGCGTTAAGACAGCCGACTTGCCGCAGCTTAAGGCCACCGGCGTCGACGGCTTCTTTGTGGTGAGCGCCGTCTGCAGCGCCGACGACCCCTACGCCGCGGCCAAGGAGCTTGTCGACACCTGGCAGCAAGCATAGGCATAGGCCGAGCAGCTGATTCGCAGCCTCATATCTTCAGCAATGGAAAGCGCATCCCAGTTTGGACGTCCATTCTGGGATGCGCTTTCCGTATGCGACCCTTACCCCGCCAGATACGCTTCCAGCGCGGGCAAGGTCACCTCCGCATCGTGGCGGCCGACCTGGTAGATGCGCTCGAGCTCATCCGGTTCGCGGCACAGCGACGGCACCTTCACCGATTCGCTCGGCCGTACCACAAAGATTTCGCCGGCAGCCTCGCGACGTGCCAGGTCATCGAGCGTGGCATTGTAGACCTCATGCCGATGCTCAAGCGCTGCAACAAATTCCGGGTAGTGACGGAACACGCGCCGCAGCATGGGCATCACGCTGTTAGGCTGCTTCACAAAGCCCGCCGGCTGCGTGAGTACCACGATATTGCGGTCATACCCCTGCGCAAACAGCCATGCGCTGGGAATAGAATCAGCTACGCCACCATCCAGATACTTACGGCCCTCAATGACGACAGGACGCGTCGCCACAGGAATCGCCGACGATGCCCGAATCCACTCGATATCGCGCTCGTCGCCATAGGGCAGGTCGTGGTAGACGGCCTTGCCCGTCTCGATATCGGTACACACGCACGTAAACCGCATGGGGCAGGCGCGATATGTCTCCAAGTCGATGGGATCACGCTCGATGGGCACCTCGTGATAGGCAAAATCGGCATTGAACATGTCACCGGTTCGCAGCCAGCTTGTCACGCTCGCATAGCGCTTGTCGGCACAATAGGCTTTGTTGTAGCGAATGGCGCGCCCAATCTGCCGCGATTTAAAGTTGTAGCCAAACGCCGCGCCCGCCGAAACGCCCACCATATGATCGCAGGCCAAACCGTGCTCCATCCAGACGTCGAGCACGCCCGCCGTATACATACCGCGGTAGCCGCCTCCCTCGAGCGCAAGCCCCACCGTACGCGTCATATTTGACTGTGCCACGCGATCATCTCCGTCCCCGCAAATTTAAACGGAACAAGTATACCCGTCAACATATACCGTCCCAGTCGCATTTTTCATGCGCACCCAGGCGCTGCCGTTTGGCGAATAATAGCCGCCTACAGCATGTACGCCCATATACAATTGTGTACTGTTGTTTATACTACTCAGCAGTTATCAACAGCGAACATTAGCCGGCAAATTCACCCGACAACGCAGCAAGGCGGGGCCTGGATACACGCAAAGCGCCGAGCAACGACGCGTGTACACAACGGGCTCGACCAACGCAATCCGCCCCGACCTCAGAAAGCCGCTTAGAACATGGAAACTGTCAGCAATTACACCGAGACGCTCGAAAAGACCGTCCGTGACCTTCTCGAGCGTCAGGACGATCTGATTAAGACCGCCTTTACCGACCCCCTCACAGGGTTGGGCAATCGCGGTGCCTTTACTCGCTGCCTCGAGGAGCTCTGGGGGCAGGACACCCCCGTTACCATGGCGTTCATCGATATCGACAACCTCAAGCACTGCAATGACGTCTTTGGCCATGACGAGGGCAACCGCTACATTTTGCAGGTAAGCCTCTATCTCAAGCTGTATATGAAGGTGGACGAAGCGGCATTTCGTCTGGGAGGCGACGAGTTTGCCATCCTGTCTACGATTGCAACCGAGGACGACCTCGCCGAACGTCTGGAACACTGCCGAACGCTCCTGCTCAAAAACAACGATTCCGAGATGCCCCACTCGTTTAGCTATGGAGTGTCACATGCCGACCCCGCCCTGGGCGAAGCCCCCAATCGCATGACGCTCGATGCTGACCATCGCATGTACGACTACAAGCTACGTCATGCCATGCACCTCGATCGACGCAATATCACGCAAGCCCACGCCGACGACTTCGAAATAAGCGATCGCATTTTCGACGCCTTTTCGATGCTCAACGAGGGCCGTTATTTCTTTATCGAAAACTTGGACAAACATCGCACCCTTTGGTCACAAGGTGCCTTGCGCGATCTTGGCCTTCCCTCGGAGCACATAGACAACTGTCGCGATTACTGGAAAACGCGCGTCCATCCCGACGACCTTGAAGCGTTTACCGATGATATTGACCTGATTTTCAACGGCACCAAGCACCGTCGCGTCATGCAGTACCGTGTACGCAATGCCGCCGGCGACTACGTCCTCTGCCGTGCTCGCGGGTTTCGCGTCGACGGCGACGGAAATGTCCCCTCGCTCTATGTCGGCGAGCTCGTCAACCACTCGCTTGCCGAAACCGTCGACGCCGCCACAGGCCTCGGAACGCAGCGCATGCTGGTCAACGCCATCGATGCCTGCCGTCGCGACCGTTGCGAGACGGGGCTTATAGCGGTGCGCATTCGTGGCACAGCGAATCTCAACGAGCTCTACGGGGCCGAAGCTGTCGACAACATGCTTGCCGAATACGCAGGCCGCATGCTGTCGATCACCCGCGGCAGAAGCCGGGTCTTCCGTTCACGAAGCGTCCAGTTCGTCGTACTCAGCAACGATTTGGACCACGAGGCATTCGAGCAATTGACCCGCCACCTCAAAGATGCCGTTTTCGCTCCTGTTCAAATCGCGGGCGACACCATTACTCCCGTCTGCCTTTTCGTCCCGGCCTTTTACGAACACTTAACTCATCAAGCGACCGCCGTTTTAGGCGAACTCGAGCGTCGCCTTCGCACGGCCGGCGGGCTTGTTCCCAACGACAGCCTCCCCATACCCGAGGTGGAGCGCAAAAGCGCCATCGCCGAACGTATCGACTCGCTCACGGGCCTCTATCGACCCAGCGAGTTTATGCGGCGCGCCAACGCATTTCTCGAGGCAAGGCGCGACGACGCCTGGTGCATCGCCACGGTCGACATGGGCCACATGCGCCTGTTTAACGAATGGCACGGACAGGCCGAGGGCGACCGCGTACTCGCCGATGTGGGCACGGCCCTCAAGGACATCGAGAATGCCGATATGGGCGTCGCAGGGTACTGGGGCCAAGATGACTTTTGCATACTCATCCCCTTTAAACACATCACCGTCCATCAAATCTACAACCGCGTTCGCGAGGCAGTAGCCAGGCATGATGACGGCGTAGGTTTCTGGCCGTCCATGGGCGTTTACCCCATCGACTCCAATGAGGAAATCACCATCGATGCGCAGGCAAAGGCCATGTTTACCAATCGGCGCGCAAAAAGCGACTTTAAGGAGCGCATTGCCATTTTCTGCCCCGCGGAGTACGAGCGCGAAGTCGTGTTCCACCGCACGCTGACCGAATTCCAGTACGCGCTCTCAGACGGTCGCATCACCTACCACTTGCAGCCCCAGGTCGATATGGAAACCGGCGAGATTATTGGTGCCGAAGCACTCACCCGCTGGATTGACAAGGACGGCTCTCTCATTTCGCCCGCAACGTTTATCCCCGCACTCGAGGAAAGCGGCTTTGTGGTGACGCTCGACAAGTACATTTGGCAGAGTATCGCCTCGTGGCTGCGCGAGCGCATCGATCGAGGACTTCGCGTGGTTCCGGTCTCGCTTAATGTGTCGCGCGTGGATATCCTTGCCTGCGACGTTGCCGAACATATGGGGGCGCTCGCCGCGCAATACAACCTACCGCCCGAGCTCATGCGTATCGAGATCACCGAGACGGCTTATACGGGAGAATCCGAAGCCGTGGACAAACTGACAGCCGACCTGCACACCCGAGGCTTCTCGACCTATATGGACGATTTTGGCACCGGCCAGTCCACGCTCGCGATGCTCAAGAACGTCAACGTCGACGTCATCAAGCTCGACCGCACCTTTGTACCCACCGACCGCGATCAAGGCCGCAGCACGCAAATCATTTCATCAATGCTCGAAATGGCGCAGTCGCTTCATCTGCCCGTCGTGGTCGAAGGCGTCGAGACAAATGAGCAGGCGAACATGCTACGACAAATGGGCGCCCGCTACGCTCAGGGCTTCCTCTACTACCGCCCCATGCCGGCGAAGGATTTTGAGGCATTGCTCGATGGTGACAATGACAACTGATACGCTCACGCGCAAAACGCCACCGCCGAAGGGAGCATTTGTCTCCATTAGCTAACTTATATCCCCAATCCAAGCCGAATTGGGGATATGATACAAACCGTTGTTCTGCCCAAGGAGGTTATCCATCATGAACGAGTCGTACCGCCTGGGCGAGCAATCGATTATTGCCTATCTTCAGCGACTTGCGAATGGCATCTCGACCGCCGAACTCGATGTTGCCGCGCTGCCTGCTGAGCTACGCGCCGTTGGTGAGCAACTGCAAAAGACGCATGCCATCCTGCAACAAGAGCGCCAGCTGCTTGAGCGCAACGCCTATATCGACCCGCTCACCAACTTGGGCAACCGCAGCGGACTCGACCGTCACGTCGAGCAGCTCTGGCGCAAAGGCGACCCCTTCACCTGCGCCTATATTGACATCGACCATCTCAAGCATTGCAATGATAGGTTTGGCCATGCCGAAGGCAATCGCTATATTCTGAGCATCTGCCGCACGCTCTCCGAAACCATGGAGCACGATGAGATGCTGTTCCGTATCGGTGGAGACGAGTTTGTGCTTATCTCGCTCTCCGCAAACGAGACTGAACTCGAGCAGCACTTGGAGCAGGTACGTGCCGGGCTGATCGAGGCGAGCTCAGGTGGCAAGGCGCCCATGATCGCCAGCTTTAGCTTTGGCTGCTCGCGCGTCGATCCACTTGCCGGCGACACGCGTCGCCAGATGACGATGGATGCCGATCGCAAGATGTATCGCTATAAGCTTATGCATCGCGTGCAGCAACCGAAAGACAAAGACGCGCCGCAACGCCCAATCGTCGATCAGCTTCCCTGCAACGACCGGGTGTTCCAAGCAATCTCTATGAGCTCCGAGACGCGCTATCCGTTTATCCTCAATCTCGATACGGGCGAATCGCAATGGTCGGTCAACGCCGTGCGCGATTTTGACCTGCCTTCCCAGCACCCTTTTAACTCGGTCGATATGTGGCTTGCCCGCGTTCATCCCGAGGACCGCGACAACGTACGCGCCGAGCTCGATATGGTGATAAACGGCACATGGCACTTCCACTACATGCAGTACCGCGTGATGGATGCCACCGGAAAATACGTGCTTTGCGACTGCACGGGCTACCGCTTGGACGGCACCGATACCGAGCCCAGCATGTATGTGGGCATTATCGTCAACCGAAGCCTAGCTGATACGACCGACTCGGTAACGGGCCTGGGCGATGTCCATGCCCTGGTCAACGCCATTGGCGAAATGCGTCGCGTGGCGCGCGAGGCAGGCTTTATTGCCATTAAGGTCGACGATATCGCCGAGGTCAATGCCCGCTTTGGATTCGATGCAGGCGACCGCGTGCTCGCCGAAAGCGCCGCCTGCCTTATGGAATGCTCACGCGGCAAGGGCCGCCTGTTCCGCTCAACGGGGCCGACATTCGTGGCACTTTTCGACGACTTTGATCCCGAAGAGACCGACGCGATCGCAGACGAAATCGAACGGTTCCTGGGTTCTCCCGTGCTCATCGGCTCGCTTGAATATCAGCCACCCATTCGCGTGGCCACGCTCCATCTGGACGGCGTCGACCGTCAGCCCGTTTCCATTTTGAACGAGCTCAAAGCGTTGCTCGGGAAAGCCGTGCAGGTGCCAGGTACCAAACTGGACTAGCACCGCACCCGCACCGCCCCCCTCATCGTGCGATAATCCTCTGCAGGAGTCACCAAAAGCAGAGGGAGTTTGTGATGAAGGTTCTTTTAGTCAATGGCAGCCCCAAGGCAAACGGCAACACCGCCCGCGCACTCGCCGAGGTCGCCGAGCAACTTAATGCAGAAGGCATTGATACCGAGGTGTTTCAGCTGGGCGCCAAGCCCATTCGCGATTGCATCGGTTGCGGCCAGTGCGGCAAGCTTGGCGATCGCTGTACCTTTGACGACGACGTGGTGAACGAGCTCATCGCTGCCGCCGAGCAGGCAGATGGCTTTGTCTTTGGCTCACCCGTCTACTATGCGCACCCCAGCGGACGCATCCTTTCGGCCCTCGATCGCGCCTTCTATGCCGGAGGCAAAGCCTTTGCACACAAGCCGGGCGCTGCCATCGCCGTCGCCCGTCGCGGCGGTACGTCGACGACTTTCGACGTGCTCAACAAGTACTTCACCATCAACCAGATGCCCGTGGTCGCCTCCACGTACTGGAACAACGTGTTTGGCGCCATGCCGGGTGAAGCTACCCAGGACGCTGAGGGCCTGGCCACCATGCGCAACATCGGCAAGAACATGGCCTGGCTCCTGCATTGTATCGAGGCAGGACAGGCCGCCGGCATCGACGCACCCGAGGCCGATCGCGAACGCACCAACTTCATTCGTTAGAACGGCGGAACAAAATGATTCAAATCTTCGGCACCAAAAAATCCTTCGATACCAAGAAGGCACAGCGTTATTTTAAGGAGCGCCGCATTAAGGTGCAGTTTATTGACCTTAAGGAAAAGGAGATGAGCAAGGGCGAGCTCACGAGCGTGATGCAGGCGGTCGGCGGTATCGACAAGCTGCTCAACCCCAAAGCCAAGGACGAGGAGACGCTCGCGCTCATTCAGCATCTCACCCCCAGTCAGCGCTTCGACAAGCTGCTCGAGAACCAGCAGGTTCTAGCCGAGCCCATCGTGCGCAACGGCAAAAAGGCCACCGTCGGTTATTGCCCCGATGTATGGGGAGCCTGGGAGTAGCTTGTGTTATTTGCCGGCGCGTGGGTATAAGAGCAGGCGTTTGGCATAAGATTCAACTGTAAGCCATGTCTAACAAAGGAGGGCACATGCCCAACAAACCCGTGAAGATCATCATGCTTACCGGATACCTCGGTGCCGGCAAGACCACGCTGCTCAACCACATCCTCGCTAACGACGGCGGCATCCGCGCCGCCGTGATCGTCAACGATATCGGCGAGATCAATGTCGACGCCAGCCTTATCGCCGACGGCGGCCTTTCCGAGACCGACGACCTCATCCCGCTCACCAACGGCTGCATCTGCTGCACGCTTTCGGACGACCTGGCCAACCAGCTGCAGGGCATCGCCGATTCGGGCAACTTCGATTACATCATCATCGAGGCCTCGGGCATTTGCGAGCCCATCCCCATCGCCTACACCATCTCGAGCTTCTGCGACGAGGCCAAGGTGGGCGGCGAGCCCAAGCTCGCGCTCGACAACATCGTGGCCGTGGTTGACTGCGCTCGCATGTACGACGAGTTCAACGGCGGTCGCGACCTGCTGGCCGAGGATATCGACGAGGACGACATCGAAAGCCTGCTCATCCAGCAGATCGAGTTCTGCTCCACGCTGATCCTCAACAAGACCGATACCGTGAGTCCCGAGCAGATCGCCGAGCTCAAGGCCATCGTGCGCAGCCTGCAGAAGGACGCCGTGATCGTCGAGGCCCAAAACGGCGAGGTCCCCATGGAGGAGCTGCTCGACACCAACCGCTTTGACTTTATGCGCGCCTACAACTCCGCCGCTTGGATCGAGGCCATGGAGCATCCCGAGGAGCACGACGACCCCGAGGTGCTCGAGTACGACATCGAGACCTTTGTATACTCGCGCCGCAAGCCGTTTGACCTGCAGAAGTTCACCGATTTTGTTGAGCAGGAGTGGCCCGACGAGGTCATCCGCGTCAAGGGTCCGCTGTGGCAGACCGGCGATCCGGACATGTGCTACATGTTTGAGCAGGCCGGCCACCAGATGCGCCTGATGGAGAACGGCCTGTTCGTTGACTCGGCGCCCGAGGGCGAGAAGCAGAAGATTATCGACGAGAACCCCGAGATCATGCAGATTTGGGACGACGAGACGGGCGACCGCATGACGAGCCTGTGCATCATCGGCCGTCACATGGACAAGGATGCACTCATCGCCTCCCTCGATGCCTGCCTGACCGACTGGCACCGCGCCTAGGTTTATCCAAGCGGACATTTTCCGCCTACGTAACCGCCAAACCACCACGAAGGTGCCCTTCGTGGTGGTTTTTCGTTCTGAACCAAGGAGATTCATGTTCAACATTGTGCTGTATGCACCCGAGATTCCAGCCAATACGGGCAATATCGGCCGCACCTGCGTGGTCACCGGCGCCCGCCTGCATCTGGTGGAGCCGCTGGGGTTTTCACTCGACGACAAGACGGTGTGTCGCGCTGGCCTGGGCTACTGGCAAAACTTGGACGTGACGACCTATGCCGGCTGGAAGGATTTTCTTGTGCGCAACGGCCTCTCCCCCGCCGACGAGCGCCTGCATCTGCTGACCAAAAAGGCGCGCCGAACCTATGCGCAAAGCACCTACCGACACGGCGACTATTTGGTCTTTGGCAGCGAGAGTTCGGGCATTCCCGAGCCACTGCTTGCCGCGGCGCCCGAGCGTTGCGAGCGCATCCCCATGCTGCGCGATTGCGACTCACTCGATAACGCCGAGGCTTGGGAAGCCCACGAGGAATCGCTCGGGCATACCGAGGACAGCCACGAGGCCATCCTTCAACAGGATATCTGCGGCAACTTCGTCAACCCGGACGACTACCGCATCAGCGCACTCAACCTCTCCAACAGCGCCGCCATCGTCCTCTACGAGGCCCTACGCCAAACAGGCTTTCCGGGAATGTGACAAAGGAACTGTCCCTTTCTCACATTCGGTTATAGGTAGCGTCCGGTAATGCTCTTGGAGCAGACTGCGATGTCGCCCGGCGTACCGGCGCAGACGATTTGCCCGCCGGCGTCGCCACCGCCCGGGCCCATGTCGATCACGTAATCGGCGTTACGGATAAGGTCGAGATCGTGTTCGATCACGATAACCGTGGCGCCTTTGGCAACAAGGCCGTCGAACACATTCAGCAACACCTGAACATCGAGCGGATGCAGGCCGATCGTGGGCTCGTCGAACACAAATACGGCATCATCCTGCACGCGTCCCATCTCGCTCGCGAGCTTAAGACGCTGCGCCTCGCCGCCCGAAAGCGCCGGCGTGGGCTCACCGAGCGTGAGATAGCCCAAGCCAAGGTCGTGCAAGGTCTGCAAGCGCGTCTGAACTTTCTTGAGCCCCACCGTGGCGTCGATGGCCTCGTCCACACTCATGTCCATGAGCTGCGGCAACGTAAGCAGACTCCCATCCTTGCCCTCGCGATGGATATGCGAAGCCGCGTCTGCATAACGTGAGCCGCAACATGCCGGGCAGACGATTTCGACATCGGGCAAAAACTGCACGTCGAGCGATATCGATCCCGTGCCGTCGCACGTAGGACAGCGCAAGGCGCCAGTGTTATAGCTAAAGGCGCCCGCCTTGTAGCCGGCTGCCTTGGCTTCGGGCGTACGGGCGAAGGCGCGGCGCAGCTCATCATGGATGTCGGCATAGGTTGCCACCGTCGAGCGCACGTTGGCACCGATGGGCGTGGCGTCAATCAGGTTGGCACGCGCAATGCCCTCGGCATCGATCCAGCGCACGTGGCGTGGCAAGCGCTCGCCAGCTGCCTGCGCCTTGAGTGCCGGGATGAGCGTCTCGAGCACCAACGTCGTCTTGCCCGAACCCGAAACGCCCGTCACCGCGACAAGACGGCCGCGCGGAATATCGACTTCGAGCGGCTTGACGGTATGGATGGCATCAGTTGCCATGCGGATGTGGCCCTGATCGAACATTTCCTCGTCAGTCACCTGCGGACGCGAGCGCTTGGGCTCGGCGCGCAAAAACGGCGCGATACGGCTGCCCTGCAATTGCTCGACCTCGTCTACTGTACCGGCAGCGATTACGCTACCGCCGCCTGCTCCGGCGACGGGGCCCATCTCGACCAGATAGTCGGCTTCCGCCAGCACACGTGTATCGTGGTCGACAACAACCACGGTGTTGCCGTCATCCACCAGATCGCGCATCACGCCCACCAAGCCGTCGACATTGGCAGGATGCAAGCCGATCGAAGGCTCGTCCAGCACATAAAGCACACCCGTCGATCGGTTGCGCACCACGCGGGCGAGCTGCACACGCTGGCGCTCACCCGTGGAGAGCGTGGCGCCGGCGCGATCGAGCGAAAGGTAATCGAGACCCAGGTCGACCAGACGACGGGCCGCACTCAAAAACGAATCGCAGATATCCGTCGCCATGGGCCGCATCTCGGCCGGCAAGGACGTAGGCACCCCGCGCACCCACTCAATCGCCTCACCCAGCGTCATGGCCGCCGCCTGTGCCAGATTGATACCGCGTACCTGGGGCTGGCGTGCGGCCTCGGAGAGACGCGTGCCGCCACAGTCACGGCATGGCCCCTCGCGCAAAAAGCGCGCAACGCGCTTGAGGCCCTTGTCGTCCTTAACCTTGGCAAGCGCATTCTCAACGGTATAGACGGCGTTGTAATAGGTAAAGTCGAGCGGCGTGGCGCCCTCGCCATTCTTGGGAACGTAAAGAATGTGCTTCTTAACCGCAGGGCCGTGAAACACGATGTCGCGCTCTTGAGGCGTGAGCTGGTTAAACGGCACGTCGGTGCGCACACCCATCTCGCCGGCTACCTGCTTCATCAGATCCCACATGAGCGTGCCCCAGGGAAGCACCGCGCCTTCGTTGATAGTCTTTGACTCGTCGGGCACCAGGCTCGCTTCGTCCACCTCGCGCATGACACCGGTGCCGCCGCAGGTGGGACATGCACCACCGCTATTGAAAGCCAAATCCTCGGCACCCGGCGCGTAGAACTCGCGGCCGCATGCGGGGCACGTGAGCGACAGGCCCGCAGCCACGTTAAGGCTCGGCTCCACACGCGCCCCGCAATGCGGGCACACGTGATGGGCGCAGCGGCTAAAGAGTAGACGCAGGCTATTGTTGAGCTCGGTCATGGTGCCAAAGGTAGAACGCACGCCCGGCACGCTGGGGCGCTGATGCAATGCGAGCGCCGCCGGCACGTGCAGCACCTCGTCCACCTGGGCGTGTTCGGCCTGCGTTAGGCGACGTCGAGTATAGGTGCTGAGTGCCTCCAAGTAGCGACGCGAGCCCTCAGCATAAAGAACCCCCAGCGCCAGCGAACTCTTGCCCGAACCCGATACGCCGGCAATACCCACGAGCTTTCCCAGCGGAATGTCGATATCGATGTCCTTGAGGTTATGGACGCGCGCGCCACGTACCTCGATAGCCTGCGGGCTCATCTTCTGTTCCGTCACCTTTATCACCCTACTCATGCCATAAAACTCGATCGCGAATGTACGCGCCCAGCATGGGCACGGTAAACCGGACGAGGCCGTATCCGACAGCTTCGATGACGCGCTCGCGAATCAGGCTTGCGCGATATTTACTCGCCCAGCTCTGAGTACGGTCGCAACGCTCAATGATGTCCGCCATGCGCGTCGGCTTACCCTCGTCAGCAGCCATGGCCTCGATAAAGAGGCGTTGCGGACTGCGCAACCCGTAATACAAGGGAGCGTCGACCGCTTCATAGAACTCGGAGACGGCATCGGCGTAGCCAGCCTCGACATCGCGCCTTTCGATGACCTGTGAGCCACGTCGGACAGCAGAGCGCCACATGTAATAGCCCACCAGCTGAACCATATAGGGATGCCCCATGCTCTTGCGTGCCGCAAGGTCCGCTGTCTCCGCGTCAACGTAAAGACCAGCGTCTTTGACCGTCTGGATATATGAATCGCGCACCTTGGGCAAAGATATCGCCCCCAGCGTACGCTGCTGGGCACGCCGCAAAAACGTCACGCTCGGCTCTTCGAGCAGATCGTCAACCATACTGGGTAAGCCGGCGAACACCAGCGCAAGACCGCGCTGGTCGCTATCGGACAAGCCCGTGGCATCCTGATCTCCAAGCACCTGCTGATAGAGAACGGCAAGAGCCGCCAGTTCCTCGATAGACGCAGATTGCGCCTCGTCAATCGCAAACAGTATGCCCTTTCCCGGCCCGAGTTTCTTGAGGCGTTCGTTGACTAACCCGCGCAACGTCTCGCCTTTTGCCCGCGCCGCCTCGACCGACATCCGGCCAAATGACGGCCCGAACTCCATTGACGTCACAACGGGTTTATTCGAGCGAAGCGCGTCGGCCAAGCGGTCGCATAAGCCAAGCGAAGCGGAATCGGAGACAACCGCCCATCCGCGCTCATTGGCTAGACGTTGCAGCTCCCGTAGGAGAACCGTCTTGCCACAGCCGCGGTTTCCCGTAATGAGCATGAGCCTACCCGGCGCTCCGGCGCCGTTATCGAGCCCTTCCTCGAAATCTTCGATGACCGACTCGCGACCAATGAGCATCGGAGGCCGCTTGCCTGCCGTTGGCTTAAAGGGATTTGGATTCATGTCGGCCTCCTCGGATTGGCAAACCCTGGTAATAGTTATACCAACTTATACCGAGTTATACCAATAGCATGTGACAAAGGAACTGTCCCTTTGTCACATGTGGCCGAAAAACTCGGCGTCTGCTGCTCGCCAGGGGCGGAAGGTGGCGGGATCGATCTTTACGTGCGCCGCGGCGGGTACGTCGTACCATTTGACCGTGTAACCGGCGCCGTGAGAGCAAAAGACCGAGTCGGGCGTGTTGGGCAGATCGGCCTCGGGCTCATAGGCGGCCGTCTCGATTACGTGCTCGACATCATGGCAAGCCGCATAGCCGGCGAACTCCAGGTACAGATGCCCGCGACCGCTCGTGTAGGCAGCCACCTCCAGCGCGTAATCCTGCACCTCGGAAGCCGGCACGCGACCCACAAGCTTCGCCCGGTCTCCCGCCATCGTCGGCGACTCGTACTCGGCACCCATGCGCGTGGCATCCGAGAGCGCCCGGCCCACGCACTCCCCCGGCACCTCGAGCTCAAAGCGATACCACGGCTCCAACAGCACTGCCGCGCCGGCCTCACGCGCCTGCATGAGCCCCTGGCGAATCGCGCGGTACGTGGCCTGGCGAAAGTCGCCGCCCTCGGTGTGCTTGGCATGCGCGCGGCCGCCCGTGAGCGTAATGCGCACATCGGTGATGGGCGAGCCGGTCAGCACGCCCAGATGATCGCGCTCCATGGCGTTGGTGAGCGCCAAACGCTGCCAGTTAAGATCGAGCTCGTCGGTCGAGGTCACGGTGCCAAACTGCACGCCCGAACCCGCTGGCAACGGCTCCAGGCGCAAATGTACCTCGGCATAGTGGCGCAGCGGCTCAAAGTGGCCCACGCCCTCGACTGGCTGCGAAATAGTCTCCTTATAGAGAATGCCGCCAGACTCAAACGCAACCGAAAGGCCAAAACGATCGGCCAACACCCGCTGCACGACCTCGAGTTGCACGGCGCCCATCAACTGCAAATGAATCTGCTCGAGATGCGTATTCCAGCTTACGCCGAGCATGGGATCTTCGTCGGCAAGCTCGGCCAGTGCCTGGAACACCGTATGGACATCGTGTTCGCCCGGAAGCACCGTATAGGTGAGGACTGGCGCAATGACAGGTGCATTGCCCGCGGGCTCCGCGCCCAGGGCATCACCCGGGCGAACGTGTGCAAGGCCCGTCACGGCGCAGATGCCGCCAGCGGCAACTTCCTGAGCAAGTTCATACTTTTCGCCGTTATAGATGCGTACCTGATCGACCTTCTGCTCCCACGCCTCGGCACCGGAACGTCCGTCAATCATCTGCTTGGCATGCAGCGTGCCACCGGTCACTTTAACCCAAGCCAAGCGCTCACCGCGATCCCCGCGGCTCACGCGGTAGACGCGCGCGGCAAACTCCGGGAGCCACGCCTGTTCACGCATCAGCGTGCATATGCCATCTAGCAGCTCGTCCACACCTTGGTCCTTGAGCGCCGAGCCGGCAAAGCAGGGAAAGAGCTTGCGCTCAGCAACCATGCGCGACAGCGTCGCGGAGGAAAGCTCACCCGCCTCAAGAAACTCCTCGAGCGCCGCCTCGTCTAACGCAGCAGCATCCTCCTGAACGGTGCCGCCCACCAGCAGTTCGTTGGCATCCAGGCAGCCCTCGGAAAGATGTTGCCCAAGTTGTGCCAGCAAAACATCTCGACCGGGATTCTCCAAATCGATTTTGTTGATAAAGATGAACGTCGGAATGTCATAGCGCGCGAGCAGGCGCCACAGGGTTTCGGTGTGCCCCTGCACGCCGTCGTTGGCGCCCACAACCAAAATCGCGTAGTCGAGTGCGCGCAGCGTGCGCTCCGCCTCGGCAGAAAAATCGACATGCCCCGGCGCATCCACGAGCATGACGTGGGTATCGCCATGGTCGAGCACGGCCTGCGACGAGAAGATCGTAATGCCACGCTCGCGCTCAATCTCGTTCGTATCCAGATGCGAATCGCCATCGTCCACGCAGCCGCGCTTGCGAATGCGACCCGCGTTGAACAGCATGGCCTCGGCCAGCGTGGTCTTGCCGGCATCGACATGCGCCAAGATTCCAACGACCGCTTGCTTCGACATGGCTCTCCTCTTATTGCAAGCCCACCGCACGCGGCAACGGGCATCCTCGTTCCACACTGGATGATACAATTTACGGGCCGGCGGGCGAAGCGGGCCCTATCCCCCGACCGAGCTCATCGCCCTGCGTTGCCGCGCGGCGATTTTCGTAGGTTCGCGCCTTGCGAAAGCCGGCACCTCCCCTTTTTGTCTGCCCGGGTTCATCTGGGGCAGTAACAACGCGAGCCTCACAACAGCGAGGAGTCACCATGAAGGCATTGCTCAACGAGTTCAAGGAATTCATTAATCGCGGCAACGTGATAGACATGGCCGTCGGCGTGATTATCGGCGGCGCATTCACTGCCATCGTGACCTCGCTTACCGATAACATCATTAACCCGCTTATCTCCGTGATTGCCGGCGGCAGCGCCACCGAGATCTCGGGGCTGGTGGTGCCGGGAACCAATATCGACTTTGGAGCGTTCATTGGCGCGTGCATCAACTTTTTAATTGTCGCTGCCATCGTCTTTGCCATCGTCAAGGCGTTTAACAAGGCGCAGGAGATTGGCGATAAGCTGGCCGGCACCACCGCCGAGGAAGCCGCGCCGGCACCCGTCTGCCCGTATTGTCTGGAAGAGGTGCACGAAGGCGCGACCAAGTGCTGCCACTGCGGAAGTGAGCTGCCCAAGGAATAGTCGCGTAGGCGCAGCACTTTCAACCACACGGCAAGCACCCCAGACGCCGCAATCAACTTAATTTGGCCCCGTTTGGGGCCATTTTTCGTTCGAATGACTTGTTGCCGTGAGGCCCGGCTTTCACACCTCGCGCAGCCAATCGAACGCAACACGCGCCGTGCCGTCGGATACATAGACGACGCCGGCACGCTCAAACCCCGCCTTAATACTCGCACCCTGCATGGGCAGGTTGTCCTGATGTGTGTCGATGCGCAGGTGATCGGCACGCTCCTTGGCAAAGGCAAACATCGCAGCCGCGATACCGTGCACGGTGCCGTCGGATGCCACACGGTGCAGCACGGCGTACGGAGTGTCGCTACGCCATTGACCGTCCTCAATTACGTCATAGCACTCGTCCGGGCCCGGTAAAAAGGCAAACGTCGCCACCACGCGGCCGTCGACTTCGCACACATAGCTGCCACCGGCGGCGATATCGGCGGCCAGCTGCTCGGCAGAAGGCGTGCCTTCGGGCCACTGCGTGGCGTTGCCATGCGCGCGCATAAAGGCGCGGGCCGCGTCATAGATAGCCATGACGGCGGGAATGTCGGTATCGAGGGTTTTTCTGATCATCGCGCGGCGACCTCACGTTTATTGGTATCACTTTGATTGAGCAATGATACCAACGTTTGGAGAGGGGCGCGATGCAGATGGGAAGCAAAAAGCGAGCCGCCTGGTCAAAGGCCAAAAGCGAGTTTTTGGGCGCTGCTACCGGCGGCGATATGAGCGACCTGTTTGCACGCGAGGACGAGCGCCGCGACGCCCTGAACGCCGAGCGCGATGAAGCTTGGCGCTACAAGTCGTGCGAACGCAAAAACCGTTACGACACACGCGCCGAGGCCGAGGCCGTTATGGCCGACTGCGAAAACCGCGGGCGGCGTGGTTTGGCCTGCTACAAATGCGAATACTGCGGCGGCTGGCACCTGACGTCGCACCCTTGGAAATGATCTCGCGCATCCGCCTATGCTCGACAGGCTACGGGCGCGGCGGCACCAAAACATCGTAGCGGACGGCCTTGCCCGCAAGCTGATAGCTCGGCTTAACGCCGGCAAGCAGTGGTCCCTTCACCGGCCGTTTGATAACGACCTTGCGCGGGTGCACCGCAAGCGCGGCTTCGACCAGCGTCTCCTCATCGGCGCACGGCTGTTCCAGATGGTGCAAGAGTTGAAACTTCTTTTTCACCGCCGCGCTCTTGGTGCGCTCGGGAAACATGGGGTCCAGATACACCACGTCGGGAGCCGCGAGCTCGCCCTGCTCGATCAGCTCAGCTGTATGGCGAAGGCCGGCAATGCTATCCTCGCCGGCATGTAAACGCATGCGTGCCACGGCTGTCGCAAGCGCCGAATCATCTGCCGCGCGATCCAGGGCATCCTGAAGCAGCGCCGCGATCACGCAATCCTGCTCATACAGATCGACGGTAAAGCCCGCGGCCGCCAGCAGCAGCGAATCCTCGCCAAAGCCTGCCGTGGCGTCAATCGCCCATGGGCTCTCGATGCCTTTTGTGCGCGCAGCCTTTACCAACAGCTCTTGCTGCAGACGGCCCTGCTTGAGCCGCGGAAGCATGCGGGTAAAATCGGCACGCAGTTCCATCGAGCCGTCGGTGAGCGTGAGTCCCTCGGACTTCCCGGTCAGCTCAAGCCCCGCGGCTCGAGCAACAGAAAAGGGATCGACGATGCCCATGGGTACTCCTTAGCAAGCAAAACGAATACGCGAGCGCCGTTTATGTCGGCACCCAACCGTCCGCTATTGTCCCACATGCGACATGGCCCACAGCATCCCAACGCAAAGCACCGCCATCAATCCCGTGCACACGGCAGCGATCACAGAATCACCCATGCGCCTTCCCAACGACCGCGGCTCACGCACTTGACCTGTTCCGTACATCATGGCTCCTCCTTGAGACCAGCTCTTACCATGGCCCCATCATCGCAGCACCGCGCATGAGCTGCCATCGATTTGCCTTACGCCCAGCTTTCCTTTTTGAAAGGTTGGACCGTACAGGCAAGAGACGCTTTCAAACGCATGCATCGCCGCGTTGAACTACAATGTGCTTCACCATATGTGCAGTACATTGGGTGCGCCAAGTTGGCGTACTCGTATCGAAAGGACCAACCATGAGCTTCACTCGCAAGACTCTCAAAATCCTTGCTCTCATCTACTTTGTTTTGGGCATCGCCAGCCTCGTCACCGCCGGCGTCGGTATCGCCACGGGCGGTCTCGATTCCACGTACGGTTCGTACGCCACGCTCGCAGCGGTCGTGCTTATCGCCAAGGGTCTCGTCGACCTTGCCGCAGGCGTCGCCGGTATCAAGGGCGCCAACAAGCCTTCGCAGGTGGACGGCGCGTTTAAGCTCGGTATTGTTGCCGCGGTCGCCACGCTTGCCCAAGCGGTGCTCACGCTTCCCGCGTTTGGCGGCGACGCCATCAACTTTGGCGCCTTTGTCATCGTGGTGTACGACCTGTTCTTTGTTCAGCAGGCACACGCCGTTAAGGCCGAGAACAAGGACCGCCTATAAGCGCTCGCTTCTCATAACCTCTGCAGCCAAGCAACTAAAAAGGGCCGATCGCGCATCTCCGCGGTCGGCCCTTTACGTTTGCCTAGATAAAACCTGCCAAAATAAACCTGTCCCTTTTTGGTAGGTTGTTAGCTGTGGCGGTACTCAGCGATGATGAAGTCGATGTCGGTTTGAAGGGTGTCCAAATTTGCCAGGCGCTCTTTGTCGGCAGGGCGCGTGCGGTAGTAATACGGCGTCATCTGGAACACCGCCTCGATGTCGGCCTGGGTCTGAAGCGTAATGTTCGCAGACACCCGCTGCGTTCCGACTAACTCGAGCTCGGTGGTCTTCGGCAGCTTCTCATCGTTAAGGTACGGCGTGTCGTAGAGTACCTCCTTGAGCCCAAACAGATGACGGGCGCCCGGCACCACGGTGTAGAGCGAGCCCTCGGGCGCCAACACGCGGGCAAACTCGCGCTCGTTAAAGGGAGCAAAGAGCTCGGTCACCATATCGAAGGCGCTATCGGCCACGGGGATGTCCTTCATGTTGGCTACGAAGTAGGTCGCATCGCCGCGCTTGGCGGCAAGGCGCACCATCTCTTTGCCCAGGTCGAAACCGTAAGCATCCACGCCCGGCACCGCGCCCATGGCACTGGTGTAGTAGCCCTCGCCGCAGCAAATATCGAGCAGCGTCATGGAGCCGTTCGCAGACGCTGCACGCCCAGGCACCCGCTCGCGCACCAGCTCAACCATCGTATCGCGCAACGGCGCATAGTATCCGCGGTTCAGAAAGTCACGACGGCTGCGCGCCTGTGACTTGGGATCGCCCATAGAGTCGCCGCTCTTGGACGAGCGCAGTAGGTACAGATAGCCCTCGCGCGCACGATCAAACCGGTGTCCGCCCGCGCATGCAGCACCGCGCTCGTTATCCACCAGTGGCTCATGGCAAACGGGACACAACAACATGGCAACTCCTTAGCGCGAACAACACAACGCCCACCATTGTCGCACGCCTTCCCCACCTAGTCATTGGGGACGTTCTTGAAGGACTAGTCGTTTAAGAACGTCCCCAATGACTAGTCGATTAGGAGTATCATCATCTGCGCAAATAAGCACGAAAGAGCATATTAGAGATTGAGAGCGTATGGCTGACACCGTATCTAAGCACATCGACATGACCACCGGCTCGCTGTGGCGCAATATTCCCCTGTTCGCCTTCCCCGTGGCCGCCACGAGCATCTTGGAGCAGCTGTCGAACCTCATCGCCACGGTCATCATCGGTAACTTCTCGGGCGACCAGGGAACCCTCGCCATGGCGGCGGTCGGCTCCAATGTTCCGCTTACCAGCCTTATGCTCAACCTGTTTATTGGCATGTCGCTTGGCTCCAACGTGGTCATCGCCAACGCTATCGGCCGCAACGATCAAAACATGGTCAAACGCGCCGTCCATACCTCGATTTTAATGGCGCTCGTGGGCTTTGTCGTCATCGCGCTGGGCGAGATCTTTGCCGAGCCCATGCTCGCCGCGCTCAACGTTCCCGCCGAAACCATGCCGCTCGCCTCACTCTATCTACGCGTCTTTTTGCTCAGCATGCCCTCAATCTTGCTCTACAACTTTGAGGCCGCGATCTTCCGCTCCGTCGGCATCACCCGCATGCCGCTGCAGGCGCTTGCCGTGTCCACCGTCCTCAACATTGGCCTGGACCTCATCTTTGTCCCCGTACTCCACTGGGGCGTCGCGGGCGTCGCCATCGCCACCGCCATCGCCTACACCGTCAGCGCCGCCACACTCTTTATCCGCCTGCTCAAGACCGACTCCGTCGTCCGCGTCACCCTACGCGATCTGGCTATCGACCCCGTCGCCCTCAAGCGCATCGTCAAGATCGGACTGCCCGCCGGCATCCAAAGCGCCGTCTTTGCCGTCGCCAATATCATCATCCAGTCCGCCATCAACAGCCTGGGCACCGAGGTCATGGCGGCATCGAGCGCCGCCATGAGCTTGGAGTACGTGTGCTACAACCTGCTCAACAGCTTTAGCCAGGCTTGCACCACCTTTGTGGGACAAAACCACGGTGCCCGCCAGATCGACCGCTGTACCAAAACGCTCAAGGTCTGCCTGGTCGAAGGCGGCATCGTTGCACTCACCACGATCATCGTTATTGTCGGCCTGGGGCGCGAGATTTTGTCGCTGTTCAACAGCGATCCCAATATCGTCTCGATCGGCTATATCCGCGTGTGTTCGATCTTCCCGGCGTACGCCTTTAGCATGTTCTACGAAAACATGTCCGGCTACCTGCGCGGCTTTGGTATCTCGCTCACGCCCGCCCTCATCACCATGATCTGCGTCTGCGGCATCCGCTTCTATTGGGTGTTCTGCGTGTTCCCGCACTTCCGCACCTTTGCGAACATCATGATGGTCTACCCCATCAGCCTGGGCACCACGGCGTTCTTTATGGTCGTGGCGGTGCTACTCTGCCACCCGGCACGCACCTATCGTGTCACCCAAGCCAAAGCGACAGCCCGCTAAACACCACACTCAACGTCACGCCAGTCATTAATTGACAATATGCGAGCTCATATAGTCGATAAAACGCCTCGTGGCGATGGGCATGGTATCCCAGCTGCGCCAGGCCGCCACCACGTCACGCGAGGGAGCGTGCACGATGGGCCGCACACGAATTTCGGCTCGCATGCCCTCCACAGTACGACGGTAGAGCATACTCACGCCTAAGCCCTCCTCCACCATCGCCATGATGGTGTAGTCGTCGGTCACCTCACTCGTCACGTGCGGTGACAGGCCATGCGCCGCGAATGCATCGAGCACCAGGCTCTGCTCGCCCTCATCCAGCAGCACAAACGGCTCGGACGCCAAATCGGCGAGCGTCACCTTTTCCTTTGCCGCCAGCGGATGCCCGACAGGCAACAGCGCCACCAACTCGTCGTGATAGACCACGCGCTTCTCGAGCCCTGCGGTAAAACCGCGTGTCGTAAAGCAAAAGTCAACCACGCCATCGTGCACCCACTGGGCGTTGCGCGTGTAATCGCCCTGCTTGAGGGTAAAGTGCACGCCCGGATGCAGGGCCCCAAAGTCGCGGATCACGCGCGGCAACACGGTGCGACTCACGTTGGTAAACGTCGCGATACGAATATCAGTCGAGGAGAGTCCCAGCAACTCCTGACGCTTGTCCTCAAGCTCGGCCTCGGCAGTTACGATTTGGCGCAGATATGGCAGGTACTGCTTGCCGTCGCGCGTAAGCGAGACACCTTGCTTGCCGCGCTCGATAAGCGTGGTACCCAGCTCGCGCTCAAGCGCCTTGACGGCCTGGCTCACAGCGCTTTGTGTGTAGCCCAGCTCGTCAGCCGCGCGTTTCAGGCTGCCGCAATCGACCACCATACACACAATCTGATACCGCGATGCCATCGTGCCTCCACATCAATGCAGCCGTAAAACGTTTTGCCAGCGCTTTTCACACTCACTTTAGTATTTCTTAATTATACTGAAGATACATTCGCTTTACTACATTCACATCTGGGAGCAGAATCCTTTGTACGAAACCGTTCTGTAACAAAAGGAGTCCCATGGATCGCAAAAAAGCAATCGCGCTCTCATTTTCCGTTCCCGTCGCATGGGGCTTTTCGTACCCCCTCATGAAGATCGGCATGGACAGCATGAACGCCACGAGCATCGTCGCACTACGCTGCATCATCGCCTTTGTGGCCTGCCTGCTGCTCTTCCACAAGCACGCGTTGCGCATCAACCGCGACCTTATGGTTCGCGCCGCCATCATCGGCGCCATCATGGCAACCGAACTCACCTGCATGTGCCTGGGCTCCAGCCTCACTTCTGCCTCCACCGCCGGCTTTTTGCAGAGCCTGACGGTCGTGATCGTGCCGTTTGCCAACGCCGCCCTGCTGCGTCGTGCCCCCGAGCGCAAAGTGCTCACCGGCACCGCCATCGTCACCTGCGGTATGTTGCTGCTCTCGGGCGCCGACTTCACCAGCCTGAATCCGGGCGCGATTATCATGCTACTCTCGGCCTTTATCTATGCCGGCCACATCATTGTGGCGAAGCGCTTTGTCGAAGATGTCGACCCGCTGGCTCTGGGCGTTTGGCAGCTGGGCTTTGGCGGCTTGTTCTCGGGCATCGCCGCATTCGCCTTTGGCGGCTTTACACTTCCCAGCACGCCGAACGAGATCGTCGTTATCGTTGCGCTCGCACTCATTTGCTCTGCCTATGGCTTTATCACCCAAACGCTCGTGCAGCCCCACGTGCCTGCCGAGACCACCGGCTTCGCCTTCTCGCTCGAGCCAGTCTGCTCTGCCGTCTTCTCGTTCTTCCTGGTCGGCGAGGTCCTGAGTCCCATCGCCTTCTTTGGCGCTGCCCTCATCCTCACCGGCGTCATGGCGGCAACCGTGCAGCTCCCGCGACTTCATGCGCATGCTCACGACCATACCCGCATGGCAGGAACGCCCGAGCGAGCCTCGTAAGCGCCTCGCCTTTTGTACCCCGACGCAAAGGTCTACGGACGCCTTTACAATAGATGCCAACAGAGCATCTGCCATAAAGGAGCCCCATGGACACCGCAACTCGCGACCGCAACATAGCAACTTGGTTGGGCGATGCGCCGCAGCCGGTACGTGACACCACGAACCAGCTGCTCGAGCGCATCGCCCTTTTGCGTGCCGAGCAGATCATCTACCCGGCACAAGACGACATCCTCAATGCCCTCGCCTATACGCCGGCCGACCAGGTCAAAGTTGTCATCTTGGGTCAGGACCCCTATCACGGACCCAACCAGGCCATGGGGCTGTCGTTTTCGGTCCCTGCGACGCAAGCCAAGTTGCCGCCGAGCCTGCGCAACATTTACAAGGAACTCAATGCCGATCTGGGCTGCCCTATTCCCGCCACGGGAGATCTAACACCATGGGCACAACAGGGCGTCCTGCTCCTCAACACCACGCTCACCGTGCGCGAGCATGCCGCGAACTCGCACGCCAAGCTGGGCTGGAGCACGCTCACCGACTACGTTATCGAACGCTGCTGTCAGCTGCCCCAGCCGGTCGTCTTTTTGGCATGGGGTCGCTTTGCCCAGCAGATGGTCGAGGGCAAACTCGCCGCGACCGGCGCGGGTAAGGCAACCAGCAAGTTCTGTCTGGCCTCCACGCACCCCTCGCCGCTTTCGGCCAATCGTGCCACGGCGGAACTCCCCGCTTTTATGGGGTCGCGCCCCTTCTCCGCTGCCAATCGGTTACTCGAACAGCATGGCTCGATCCCCGTCAACTGGATTTGCCTCGGCTAAAAATCGATACATCAAAAACGCGCCCGACGGCTTTCCATCGGGCGCGTTTCCTATTCGGGCCAAATAAATTGGGTGCGGCCGGCCTCGCCGCCATCGATCAGCAAGCTCTGCCCGGTCATAAACCGGTTGGTCACGCCCACAAAGTAGATCCACTCGGCGATCTCTTGGGCGGTGGCCCAACGTTTAAGCGGCGTGAGCTCCATAATCTGATTCCACAGGTGCTCGTCTTCCATCACGCAACGGTTGAGCGGCGTGATAACGCCGCCCGGGTCCACACTGTTGGCGATGGCCTGCGGTGCCAGGCGGTTTGCAAGGTTCTTGGTGTAGGCGATAACGCCGCCTTTGCTGGCGGCATAGGCGGGAAACTCCGATCCCGTATGGCCACTCGCCGACCCCACATTGACCACGGATTTGATAGCCGGCGCCGGCTTGGCGGCAAGCCCCTCCCCCACAAAGGCGTAGCACTCGGTCACGTTGATGGTGCCACACAGGTTGGCGGCAATGTCATCGGCCGAATCCTGCGTGCCGGCAACGTTCACGATCACTTGGGGTTCAAGGTCGCCTGGAAACGAGCCCGGCTCGCGGACATCAACAATCAGATGGCGGTAGCGCTCGTGTTCGATCGCCGCCGACAGCAGATCAAAGCCCACGACCTCGTGGCCCTCGTCCAAAAAGCGCTGCACGCATGCGGCTCCGATACCGCCCGAAGCACCCGTGATCAAAACCCGCATACTTGCTCCTTAGGCGGTTGCGTGGCGCTCGAGGTACTCGGAGCCCACATTCTCGCGCTCCCAGCCGCGCACGACCTTGTAGCCCACGGGACTCAGGAAGACCTCGCACAGCAGCTCGGCGACAGCGCCGGTCAGCGAGCACATAAGAACCTGCACCCAGGTCCAACCAAAGAACGTGTGGCTCACTACAATGGCAAAGACCAGGTTGTCGATAAACTGGCCAACACCCGTGGACACATAGGAGCGGAAGGCGAAGCTCGCAAAGTTATTCTTTTTGAGCATACGGCCGAGCGACTGGTTGAGCGTGGAGTTAACCACGGCAGAGACGAGCATTGCCAGCGAAGAGCCCAGCACCACGTACCAGGTGCCGCCGATGGTGGCGTTAAGGGCAGTGTTAACCTCGATCATGCCCGTGTCGTAGTAGGCGCCCCACATACCGGGCGTGAGCGAGCATGCCCAAAAGCACAGGCTCACGGCCAGGTTGACCAGCAGCGCGAGGATAGAGATTTTGATGGATGCCTTGGCGCCAAAGCGCTTGCAGATCATGTCCTGGCACAAAAACGAAACCCAGCTCACCACAAAGCCGCAATCGAGTGCCAGATACGGCAGGCTGATGAGCTCTTTGTTGGCCAGCAGGTTCATCATGATGACACTCACGAAAAACAGCGAAACCGTTGCCGCGGGAATGCTCCGCAACAGGACCTTATAGTCCTCCATGACCTTCTTGATCATTATGTACTCCTTTGGTTTTAGGTTTAACGAGCAGGATATCGGACCCGAACTGCTCGGACGCCCCGGTCTTGAGACGACGGTGGGTATGATAGCCGCTCACACGGCATCAGGCAAGCAAACGGCGCGGCAGCCCCGCCAGGCCACCGCGCCGGCACACTAAAACGCTACGTTGCCAAACTCCGACAGGATAAGATCGGGGTTGTGATCGGTTGCCCAATCCACGTTCCACGGACTCGTAAACAGCAGCAGCTTGCCGCCGCGCATGTCCTCGACGCGCAGCGTGTCGCGCGTGAGCGAAAGGCCCGGGATATCGATGGTGTCGGGGTCGTTCTGGATCCAGCGAATGTCCGTATAGGGCAGCGGCTGGCGACGAACCTCAACACGGTACTCGGCCTTGAGGCGGCGCTCGAGTACCTCAAACTGCAGCACGCCGACCACGCCCACGATGACGCTCTCCATGCCGGCACCCAGCTCGCGGAAGATCTGGATGGCACCCTCCTGGGCAAGCTCCTCCATACCCTTGACGAACTGCTTGCGCTTGAGCGTATCGACCTGCGTAATGCGAGCGAACATCTCGGGGGCAAACGTCGGGATCTGCGGATACTGCACGTGGCGCTTGCCAGAGCACACGGTGTCGCCGATGCTAAAGATACCCGGGTCGAACAGGCCCACGATATCGCCTGCGTACGCCTCGTCCACGATAGCGCGGTCGTCGGCCATCATCGAGGTGCCCGTGGCCAGCTTGAGCTTGCGGTTGCCCTGCATATGGAAGGCGTCCATGCCGCGCTCGAACTTGCCCGAGCAAATGCGCACAAAGGCGATGCGGTCGCGGTGGTTCTTGTCCATGTTGGCCTGGATCTTAAACACAAAGCCGCTAAAGTCGTCGCGGCAGGGATCGACCGGCTCGCTGGTGAGCGTGTCGGTGTAGGCGCGCGGCGTCGGGGCCAGACGCAGGAACTCCTTGAGGAAGGGCTCCACGCCAAAGTTGGTGAGCGCCGAGCCAAAGAACGCCGGGCTCAGCTTGCCGCAGGCCACGGCATCCAAGTCGAGCTCGTCGCCGGCACCATCGAGCAGCTCGATGTCGTCCATCAGGTTCTTATGGTTCTCCTCGCCGATGAGCTCGTCCATGGAAGGATCGCCCAGCTCGGCCTCGACCTCGGCGACCTTCTTGGTGGCGTTGGCGTGGCCGTCGCCCTCAAAGGCAATGACGCGACGGGTCTGACGATCGAACACACCGCGGAAGTTGCGGCCGCTGCCGATCGGCCAGTTCATGGGATACGTATTGATGCCCAGAACGTTCTCGATCTCTTCCATGAGCTCGAACGGATCGCGAGCCTCGTGGTCGAGCTTGTTCACAAAGGTGAAGATGGGAATGTGACGCAGCGTACAGACCTTAAAGAGCTTCTTGGTCTGGGCCTCGACGCCCTTGGCGCCGTCGATGACCATGACCGCGGCGTCGGCGGCCATAAGGGTACGGTAGGTATCCTCCGAGAAGTCCTGGTGGCCGGGGGTATCGAGGATATTGACGCAGGCGCCGTTGTAGGTGAACTGCAGCACCGAGGAGGTAACGGAGATACCGCGCTCCTTCTCGATGTCCATCCAGTCCGAGACGGCATGCTTGGCCGAGCTCTTGCCCTTGACCGAGCCGGCGGTCTGGATGCTGCCGGTATAGAGCAGCAGCTTCTCGGTAAGTGTGGTCTTACCGGCGTCCGGGTGGCTGATGATCGCGAATGTGCGGCGCGACGAGATTTCATCCGACAGGCTTGCCATGCGGATCCTTTCTTGCATTGAGTGCATTACGTCGTTGTAACCGCACTATTGTAGCCGCGAAATCCCGCCATAGGGCACCTATCAGGACAAATTCATCAGTTAGGGCCCGGGTAGCCGGCCCAATCCGAATTTGTCTCTTGCTTAACTGTGCATAGTGTATATATACTGTGCTTACCGGTTATATACACGTGTAGCCCAACAGCTAAGGAGCCGCTGTGGACATCATCCTATCCAATTCGAGCGACAAGCCCATCTACGAGCAAATAGCCTCGCAGGTCAAAGCTCAAATCCTTTCGGGCACGCTCGCTGCGGGAGCCAAACTCCCCAGCATCCGTGCACTCGCGAGCGATCTTGGCGTGAGCGTCATCACCACCAAGCGCGCCTACGCCGACCTGGAGCAGCTCGGATTTATCTGCACCGTGCAGGGCAAGGGCTGCTTTGTCGCCGAGGGCAACCAAGAACTCTTGCGCGAAAACCAGCTCTGCCATATCGAAGAGCTACTTGCGAAAGCGGCGAGCCAAGCCGAAACCCTGGGCGTCACGCGCGACAAGCTGCACGAGATGCTCGACCTGGTAGCCCCCGAAACCATGCAGTAGCCATCTGCAAGAAAGGCTATATCATGCAAAACTTGCTTGAACTCAAAGGCATCTCACGCGCTGTAAGCGACCGCTTTTCGCTGCGCGACGTCACGCTTGCCGTGGAGCCTGGCCAGATCGTCGGCTTTGTTGGTGCCAACGGTGCTGGCAAAACAACGACGATTCGCGCCGCGCTCGGGCTTATCAAACTCGATGCCGGCGAGGTGCGCCTGTTTGGGCAGCGCTGCGGCGCCGACGCGCCCGATGAGACACAGCGTTGTCTACGTGCCCGTGTCGGCCTCGTGCTGGACACGTGTCCCTTCCCTTCCACACTCAAGGTGACCGCAGTTGAGGCACTCGTAAGCCCGGCGTACCCCACCTGGAGCCACGACACCTTCGCCAGCCTCATCGACCGATTTGGCCTCGATCCCAAGACAAAGGTCAAGGACCTCTCCCGCGGCATGGGCATGAAACTGCAGTTTGCCTGTGCACTCAGCCACAATGCCAAGCTGCTCGTTTTGGACGAAGCCACCGCGGGCCTCGATCCCATGGCACGCGAGGAACTGCTTGATGAGCTGCTTGCCTTTGTCGCCGACGGCCAGCGCAGCGTGCTGCTCTCGAGCCACATTACGTCCGACCTCGATCGCACCGCCGATCGCGTCATCTGCATCGATAATGGCTCGATTATGTTTGACCTGCCGCGCGAGGACATTACCGACCGTGCCGGCATCGCCCACTGCACCCAATCGCAGGCTGCCGAGCTTATGGCTTGCGTCGAAGGCGCCCGTGCCGCCCACCACGCCTATAGCGTGGACGTGCTCGTGCCCAACCGTCGCGAAACGCTCGAGGCCTTCCCCGAGATTCCCTGCGATCGGGCAACCATTGATGACTACCTGCGCCTCACGCTGAAAGGGGCTTCGAAATGAAACGTGCCTTTATGTCCGAGCTCGCCATCGTTCGTACGCTCATCCCGAGCATCACGGGCGTCGGCCTATTCATCTTTGTCGTGTTGACCCTCGCCAACGCGACAGACGGCGATTCCGGCATGAGCGCCGGCGCCTGTGCGGTCAGCGCAATGTCGCCCATCATAATCATGAACTCGCTAGCTGGCTACGATAACCAAAACGGCTGGGAGCGTTATCGAGCAACGTTGCCCTTCTCGCGCAAAGACATTATTTGCGCACGCTACCTGTGCATCGTTGTCTTCTCGGTCGTCATGGCATGCGCGGCTACGCTTCTGAACATCCTCGCCCTTCCGCTCTTCGACCCCATGGGCATCCCTTCGACATGCCAGACGATCTTTGAAATCGCAACCGCCTCGGCGGCATCGATGCTCATCTCCCTCATGATGGTATTCTTGACACAGCCGCTGTTCTTCCGATTTGGACACATGGAGGCGCTGCGCCTATCCCTTGGCCTGTTTGCCCTGTTTGGCTGCGGCACCATGGCAATGCTGAGTTCCTCCAACCCCATCAGCAACTGGCTCATGTCGATTGCCGGGGCGAATCCCGATCCTGCCGGTCTGGGCTGTCTGTGTGCAGGCATCGCCGTACTTGCCCTCGCGCTATGTGCAATCAGCTGCACCGTCAGCACCAAGGTTTATCGAGTACGCGAGCTGTAGCCACGCGAGTCCCAATCCACGAAGGGCGCGATCGCCCCCCGCAAATCCGCGACAAATGGCATATCCCCCGGCGCGCGCTACCATGCTACTTGCGCAGCGGCTTGGGCAGCGGAATACCGGCGGCGATGACGGCGGCGATAATCATACAGACGATGCCTTTGAGTGGGAAGCACATGAGCAGCAGGCCCACGACCATGACCGGCTGACGCATAACGGCGCCCATCGTCGATGCCGTGCAGACGGCGACGCAAAAGACCGGATCGGCACCGGTAAGAATGGCTAAGCCGTAGCCCAGGCTCACACCCGAGAAGATAACCGGGAAGAAGTGACCGCCACGCCAGCCCATATTGATGAGGGCGGGCGTCAGCATGGCCTTGAACAGACCGGTCGCGATAAGCACGCCGGCGGGAATGCTGAGGTAGGTTTCCATGAGCACACCGGCCTGGGTCTCGCCGGCAAACATGGTGTAGGGCAGGACCGTGCCACAGATGGCGAGCGCCAGACCGGCTAGCATGGCCTTGACGACAGGACGTTCCCCTATTGCATGGGCAAATGCTTCGCTCGCGTGCTCAGAGACAAAGTACAGCCAGCCGCAGACCGTGCCGATCAGCGCAAGAGGAATGAGCCAAGCAAGCTCCAGGTTGCCCACCTCGGCGGCCTCAAACCTCGGCATGCCCATGCCGCCGCTCACAAGCTGGCCAAGCAGCAGGTAGGTGCCCAGACCGCCGGCAATCGCAATGCCGTAGACCACGGTCTTCTGTGCCTTGGGCAGCTTGATCGTGATCTCGTCGGACGCGGGGTCCTCAGTATCATTGGCACCCTGGCCGTCGGCGCTACCGGCGAGCGGAGCCACAAAGCCAAAGACGGGTGCGGTAAAGAGCGCCGTCAGGGCAGCCTGGGTGCCCAGCAGCGTGAGTTCCCTAAACTCGGCTCCAAAGCGACGCATGCGATCGCCGACCCAGCTGCACAGTCCCGCAATGACGCCGGTCAGTCCAGCTTCCGGTCCAATGCTGCCGCCAAACAGCAGCGGCAACAGCGCGGCAAGCGACAGCTTGCCCAGATTTTCGTAGGGGTAGCACCCATCCTGTTTGACCTTGGTCATGACCTGGTTAAGGTCATCGGTCTTGGTGCCCGTCATCTTTTCGTACAGGCCAATCAGCAGACCGCCCAGCATGCAGACGAAAAACGGGTACGGCAAAAAGCCAAACGGGCCGTTCGCGAGCTCGGGCGAAGCGACGCCCAGCGCGTGCGGAATCTCGGTCCATAGATAGTCGATACCGTGCTCCATCGCAAAAAAGAACAGCCAGACCGCGGCACCTGCGAACGCACCGGTCACGGCAACGCTAACTAAAAACAGCGCGCGGTTTGTGGGTTTGGCAAGGTTATCCATCGGGTCCTCCCGCGGTCAAAGTCGACATAGATACGTTTTATTGTAGAGCGAGCGTTGCCCGAACGAGCCAACCATCCACGCCGCGAACGGCACCATTGGGAGCCATAGTGGGGCAGGCTCAAGACTTATCCGTTGATAATCGAAGCAATCTCGCGCAAATCGTCGGCAAAGTAGATGCCCTGCTGGCGCCGTGGGCTCGATAGCCCTTTATCAATCATGTGCCCGAGCAGTGCCTTGAGGTCGTTGTAGTAACCGTCCAGGTTATACAGGATGCACGGAGCACTCAGGTGCCCCAACGACACCGCGGACATAACCTCGGCAATCTCCTCGAGCGTGCCCGTCCCACCGGGAAAGGCGATGAACGCATCGCCGAGCTCAATCATCTTGGCCTTGCGCTCCGCCATACCACTCGTCACGATGAGGTCGTCGATACCGTCATGTTGAAACTCGGCCTCGATAAAAAAGCTCGGCTCCACGCCCGTCACATGTCCGCCAGCATCGAGCACGCTATCGGCGAGCGCGCCCATCAGGCCCGATTTGGACCCGCCGTATACCAGCGCGTGGCCGTTGGTGCCAATCCAGTTGCCCAGCTCCTGTACCGCAGGTAGAAACGCCGGGTCATTACCGACGCTGGCACCCAGATACACGGTGATATTCATTTCAGTCCCCCTCGTCGTGACGCGCGGCGCCCGTTCTAGCGTTGGCGGCGGCGATATTCGCGCACGCGGCGCGACAGGTCGGCGAGCTCGTCACAATCGAGCTCTTCCAAATGCTCAAGATCGTCCATAAAGCGCGCCATGGTGTCCTTTTGGCGCAGCTTGATGAGCGTATTGCAGTAGTTCACCGCCACGCCCGTAAGCATGGCGATATAGAAGATACTGATGACGCTTAGGATAACGGTAACGCCGCGGGCAACCGGCGTTTCGGCGGGGATATCGCCAAAGCCGATCGTCGAGACCGTCTCAAAGCTAAACCAAAGTCCATCGCCAAACGTAAGGGTCGTGGGCTCGGACAGCCAGACGGCCGTCGAGCACAGCAGATAGAAGATAAGAAACAGGCCCGTGATGCGCGCAAAGCCAGCCTGTCGCAACACATCGGCAAGCGTCCTCAACTTGTTCATCGCGACCCCTTTTCCCAAACAACCAATCGCATTCGCTCGGTATTGTCCCACGCCTCCCCCGCAAACGGAACTAGTCATTGGGGACGTTCTTAAATGACTAGTCAAACAAGAACGTCCCCAATGACTAGTCGTTTAAGAACGTCCCCGATGACTGCCGGGC
>URNM01000004.1 GCA_900549185.1 uncultured Collinsella sp.
ATACGATATCGCTCAGTGTCTCGTGGGCTCGGAGATGTGTATAAGAGACAGGCTTATGGACATGCTCGAGGCGGGCGAGATCGACCTCATGCCCAACATCTCCTACTCCGAGGAGCGCGCCCAAAAGCTGCTCTTTTCCTCGAACCCCGAGGGCACCGAGCGCTACTACATCTACGCCAGGCCCGACCGTGACGACCTCGCAAAGGGTGACCCTCAAGCACTCCAGGGTCTCACTATCGGCTGCAACCCCGGCGTTATGCAAACCTTCGTTGGCCAGCAGTAGCTCGCCAACGAAGGAATCACCTGCACATACAGGGAGTATGACGGAGGCTCCGTTCTCTTCGACGCGCTCGCAAACAACGAGGTCGATGCCGTTATCATGAACGACACCATCTCGTCGCCCGATGCGTCACCCATGTTCTACCTTGGCTCGAATGATTACTATTTTGCCGTTCCCAAAAGCCGCCCCGACCTGATGAACGACATCAATGCCGCCATGACGGCAATCGCCCGCGTCAACCCACGCTATAACGACGAAGTCAAATCTAACTACTCGACCCAAAACAGCGGTTCATCATCGCTCAACGGCCCCGAACGTTCCTGGCTCAAAGCAAATGACAACACCATCACGCTCGGCTACATTACGGGCAAACTCCCCTACTGCAACGAGGACGAAGACGGCGAAATGGAAGGCTCGCTCGCATCGCTTGCGACGACGCTACACGATAAATTTGGCATTACGGTCAAAACCGTCGCCTTTGATAGCTACAAGATGATGTCAAAGGCCCTGTCAAAGGGAAGCATAGACGTTGCGCTGCCGGTATACCGAGATTACTGGTTTGCCGAGCAAACAGGCGTTGTGCAGTCGATATCGTTGGGGACCATATCCCTCACCGCCATCTACACCGGCAGCAACCTGAACAAAGACCTTCAGAACATCGCCTGTACCAAATCATCGTTTGTCAACAAAAATGCACTTGAAAGTCTGTTCCCCACAGCGACCGTAACCGAATACCAATCCGACGATGAAGCGTTCGACGCCCTCAGGAAGGGAACGGCGCACTGCATCGTCGCTCCCAGTTCACGCGTAAAAACCATCGGTGACCGTTACGATCTCGAGGACTGCGAGACGGTCGAACTCCCTGACACCTGTGAGCTCTCGTGCTGGATTTCGCGCGGAAAGCCCGAGCTGCTGGGAATCATCAACAAGGGCATCATCAATGCCGGAGAATCGCTCTCCGCAAGCAATTTCTCCTCCACGTCGTACACGGCCCAGGAATCCAACACGCTTCAATTCCTTTATCGCAACCGCACCGCCATTGCAGCTACCCTCATCGGTATGTTGTCGGTCGGCATCGTCCTGCTCATCTGGGCGCTCGTGCGCGCTCGAACCGAGCGCAAAAAAGCCGATGCCGCCAACGCCGCTAAGACGGCATTCCTCACGCGCATGAGCCACGACATCCGCACGCCGCTCAACGGCATCCTGGGCCTTATCGAGATCGAGGAATTGAAGGAAGGCGATATGCAAGTCGCCCGCGAGAGCCGTGCCAAGGCGCGCGTTGCCGCCAATCACCTGCTCTCGCTGATCAACGACATCCTCGAGATGGGCAAAATCGAAGACCGCAAGCTAACACTGGAACATGCGCCTTTTAACCTCAAAAAGCTCTGTGACGATACGCTGGTGCTGTGCAAGCTCCGCGCATCCGATAACGGCATCACAATGCAGGACAATAGTCTGCCGTACGCCACGGGACCATACATGATCGGCAGTCCCACCCATATCCGACAGATTATGATCAACCTGTTAAACAACAGCATTAAGTACAACAAGCACGGCGGCTCCGTCACCTTTAGCTCAAAGACCAAGCCACTCGATAACGGGCGCGCGCTCTTTTGCTTTAGCGTTTCGGATACCGGCATTGGCATGGCTCCCGAGTTTTTAAAGCATATCTATGAGCCGTTTGCACAAGAAGGTGACAATGCGCGCAGCAAGTTCCAAGGAACCGGCATGGGCATGCCAATCGTCAAGTCGCTTATCGAACTGATGGGCGGTACGATTGAGATTTCGAGTGAGGTTGGCGTGGGAAGTACGTTCAACGTCCAGATTCCGCTCGATATCGACAAGAACCCTCAGACGCGGGCAGATACGGTCGAGAGGGCGCTCGACTGCTCGCTCGCCGACATGAACGTGCTGCTCGCCGAAGACAACGAATTGAATGCCGAGATTGCCCAGGCGCTGCTCGAAAGCGAAGGCATTGTCGTAACTCGCGCCGCCGATGGCAACGAAGCGGTCGACCTATACGTCGGCCGTCCCGCCGGCAGCTTCGATGCGATTCTGATGGACATCATGATGCCGGGCATGGACGGCTACGAGGCAACCCGCGCGATTCGCCTGAGCGAGAAGGTCGATGCAGCCGACATCCCCATCATCGCGCTCACCGCCAACGCCTTCGCCGAGGACGCCAAGGCGGCACACGACGCCGGCATGAACGCCCATCTGTCCAAACCGGTCGACTTTAACAAGCTCAAAAACATGCTCGCCCGCATCAAGAAATACGGAGCTGTTTCGCTATAGTTTGTGCTCAACCACCATACGCAGCAGAAAGGAAGCCAATGATGTTTAGGCCCTTACGTCGAAAGAAACGCGCCATCACTGACGAGGAAGCGCGCAAGTTGCTCGCCACCTGCAAGCGCGGCGTCTTTGCCGTCAACGGCGATGATGGCTACCCGTACGCCATTCCCGTCAACTACTTCTTCGACGCCGAGCACGACAAGATCTATTTCCATGGCGCCAAAGCCGGCCACAAGGTCGACGCACTCAAGCGCGATGACAAGATCTGCTTTACCGTTTACGGTAACGAGTGGTACAAGGACGATGACTGGGCTCCCTACGTTATGAGTACCGTGGTCTTTGGCCGTTGTCGCCTGGTAGATGAGGCGCCTGCGTTTATCGAGGACAAAGTCCGCCAGCTCGCGCTTAAGTACTACCCTTCTGCCGAAGAAGTCGAGGAGGAAATCGCCAAAGACATCAAGGGCGTCCAACTCTACGAGATTTCGATTGAGCATCTTTGCGGCAAGCAGATTCAGGAGAAGTAAGCCCCTCAACAGGCCTCATCAATAGCAATATGGCCCGGTTCCAACCCACCTCGGAACCGGGCCATATGCTTATGAAGCGTCGGCGGCTATGTGCGCAAGCGCCTCAACGAGCTCTTGCGAGCTCACAGGCTTGCTCAGGTGCGCGTTCATGCCCGCCTCACGCGAAAGCCTGCGATCGTCGGCAAAGGCGTTGGCGCTCACGGCGATAATCGGCGTGGTCGCGGCATCCTCGCGATCGAGCGCTCGAATCCGACGCGTGGCCTCAAGGCCATCGATACCGGGCATCATGATATCCATCAACACCACGTCGTACTCGTGCGGCGCGCTCGCGGCAAACATCTCGACGGCAGACTCACCATCCTTAGCATGCGTCACGACGGCACCGGCGCGGGCGAGCGTAAACTGTGCAATCTCGGCATTCAGGTCGTTATCCTCTACGAGCAAAACGCGCAAGCCCTGGAGCGCATCGCCATCCCCCGCGTCCACGCGCACAGCCTGAGGAATCTCGGAGCGCTCGCACTTCTCAAACGGCAGACGGATGGTAAACGTCGTCCCCTGCCCCAAGATGCTCGTAAAGCTCATGGTTCCGCCCATAAGCTCGACCAACTGTTTTGCGATAGGCGCACCCAGACCAGTTCCCGATGAAGCGCCTTCCACCTGTTGCTCCTCGCGACAAAACGGTTCGTAGAGGTGCTGTTGGAACTCCTCGCTCATGCCAATACCGTTATCGGCGATCGTGTATTCATAGACGGGGGCGCCATCCACTGGCTCCACCTCGCGGCACACCAGGCGAACATAGCCGCCCCGGCGGTTGTACTTAACGGCATTACCGGCAATATTGAGCAACAAGCGCTTGAGGTGCGTCACGCTCACCCGCGCATAGGGATGATTAAGCGTCTGCTGGTCGCAGATAATTGTCACCAGACGCTCCTCGGCCTGGCGCTCCAGAATATCGCGCACCTCGTGGTTGAGGGTCACCAAGTTTGTGGGAACAAGCTCCAGTTCGATCTGCCCGCTCTCCAGACGACTCATATCCAGGGCCTCGTTGGCAAGGTCGAGCAGCAATCCCGATGCCGTCCAGATCCTTGAGCGGCACTCGGTCTGCTTTTGCAGATCGTCCGCATTGCCATCGCCGACCTCAACCATACCGCGAATGCCGTTGATGGGCGTGCGCAGATCGTGGCTCATGCGACGCAGGAACTCCGTCTTTGCCGAGTTGGCAGACGAGGCCTCACGCGCCGCCTTTGCCAGCTTGTCGCCATAGTCGCGCTCCTGCTGCAGCAAGTCTGTCAAGCGTCGACGATCAGCGCGGCGACGCACCATCACAACAGAGGCTACAACACCGCTGTAAAGCACCAGCACGCCGGCAGCGACAGCCGCGACGACCTCAAAGTAGCGCTGCGCCGAGGCATAGGTGTACACGTAGAATTTTTGCGCTTTGCCGTATGTGCCCAAATACCACTCGCCGTTGACGTTGACCAGTCGGACTTTGCCGGGCAGACATCGATCCTTAATTTCGTCGACAATGATGGCGTCCGTCGCAGGCAGGTCGAACACGCCCAAGATGGTGGGTTCAACGGCGTTGGTCGCAACGACCTTGCCATCGTTTTCGATCACGATATTGCCGCTATCGATGGTTTCATAACCTTCAAGCAGACTCTGCAGTTTGAGCGTATTGCCTGCAACCGCCTTCGCGCTCCGATGCCTTACCGCGATAACGATACCCTCGCCATCCTGCCGGGCCACGCAACCAATGTCTGCAACCGAATCATCCGCAAGCGTAATACTATCGGTATAAGACTTAAGCGGATGGGTTGCCACCTCCAACACGGGCGCTTCTTTGAGATACGTAGCAAGCGACTCGTAGCCCACGCCATCCGTCGAGGACTCGGACACCAAGTTGCCCGATGCGTCCGTCACGATCAGCGCACTCACGTTGAACTGGTCAGCATATTGCTCCAGCGCGGCGTTATCCACCGAGCCGTCGCGCTCCATATCGCGCGCCGCCTCTCCGGCGATCTCCATAACGCGAATCAGGTTTTTGGTCGTATAGGCGCTATTGAATGCATCGTAGGAAAGGCTCTGCGTCGCCACGTAATCGACAACGTCGGCAAAGCGCTGCTCGGCCTGGGCTGTCGTGTAACCGTAGCTCATCATGCCGGCAACAACCGAGAGCGCTATCCCCAACAGGGCGGCAATGAGCCATACCCATGCCGAACGATCGTCCCGCTCCCCTACGGCGTGGTCGGGCGCATCGATCATGACAGGCCCTCCGTATTCAAAAATGGTGCAGGGTCATCAAAGTACTTTGACACCAGGCGTTCCATGGTGCCATCGACAAGCATTTCTTGGTAGGCATGGGTGAGCTTAACGTCGATGCCGCGCGTATCGTTGAGATCGAAAGCGGTGCCCAAACCAACCTCCAGCAGCGGCTCATCCAAAATGCGATACGTCACACCATAGTCTTTTTCGTAGGTGAGCAGCGAAGACTCATGCGCGGCGATGGCGTCGACCAGGCCCTCGACGAGCGCCGGGTTCAGGCATGAGCGGTCCGAAAAGCTGTAGAGCTCCTTGATCTGCGGAACGTTTTCATTTGTACGATTGAGCAAAATGTCCTCGGGCTTGGTAGTGGACTGGACCGCCACAACCTTGTCCTCAAGATCGGCAAGCGTGTAGATATCGCTCTGGGGATCGACCGCGACTACCTGGCGGCTCGCAAGGTACGGGCCGGCCCAACAATACTCGTTCTCGCGACCCGTCATGCTAAAGCTGCCCATGACGCAATCGAGCTCGCCGCTCGCCAGCAGCTCTTTCTTCTTTTCCCAATCGATCAGCTGGTATTTTGGCTTGTAACCAATGTGGGCCAAAGCCTCGGTCAATATCTCGACATCCAGGCCAACGATATCGCCGTACTCGTCGGTATACACAAACGGTGGATAGAGGTCGCTGCCGACGTTGAGCGTCTTAAGGTCGTCGTCTTTGACTTGCGAGGCGTCCAGTTTTTCTAATGCAGACGTCGAGGCTCCGTCATTCGACCCGGAACAGCCGGCTATCGCTACGACAAAGGCACACGCTACCGCAAGCGCAACAAACAACGATATGGCAACCGAGCGGCGAGGTCTTTTCATCGAGCTCCAGACGATCCTATTCACGGACTGAAATGCTAAAAAATAATAGCAAATGAAATCACTCGAGCGCCCAATGGTTACAGACGCCTTACCGTACGGGGCCTTCCCGCCGACGCGGCAGAAGGCCCCGCGCGAAGCTCTCATTTACCGTGCATTAAAAACGTAGCGGTCCAGGCGGTCGCACGCCTCTCTCACGCGCGAAAGCGGCAGCGCCAGATTCACGCGAATGTGGCAGGGTCCGTGGAACGGGCGGCCGTCCTGATACCCCACGCCCACGCGCGCTCCCTCGTCGAGCAGCCACTGAATATCGCGGCCATGCTCGCGGCACCACTCGGTGCAGTCCAGAAACACCATGTACGTGCCCTGCGGACGCGAATAGGACACGCCCTCAAAATGCTCGTCCACGTAATCGCAGAAGTACTCGATATTGCCGGCAAGCACCTGGTTGAGCTCGTTCACCCACTCGTAGCCCTGCGGCTGGTAAGCACCGATAAGCGCATGCATGGAGAGGACATTCATCTCGTTGTAGTGGGTCTTGTCGGACACGGCGCACATGCGATCGCGCAGCGTCTCGTTGTAGACAATGTGGTAGCTGCCGACCAGACCCGCCAGGTTAAACGTCTTGCTCGGCGCATAGAGGGCAACCGTGCGCATGCGGGCATCCTCGCTCACCGACTGCGTCGGGATGTGCTTGTGTCCCGGCAGGATGATATCGGACCAAATCTCGTCCGAGATTACCATGCAATCGTGCTGGCGATAGATGTCCATAGCGCGCTCGATCTCGTCGCGCTCCCATACGCGGCCGCAGGGATTGTGCGGCGAGCAGAACACCGCGGCATGGATGTGGTTTTGTGCGAGCTTGCGCTCCATGTCCTCAAAGTCCATACGCCACACGCCCTGGTCGTCGAGCTTAAGCGGGCTGTGGACAATGCGATAGCCCGCGGCCTCAATGGACTTGGTAAAGCCGATGTAGGTGGGGCTGTGGACCAACACCGCATCGCCCGGCTGGACATACGCGCGCAGCGTCGACACGACACCGCCCAGCACGCCGTTTTCGTAGCCGATATGCTCAGGTGCCAGGCCCTCGACGCCATTGCGGCGGCTCTGCCATTCGATGATGCGGTCAAAGTACTCGTCGCGAGGATTGAAATAGCCAAACATGGGATGCTGAGCGCGCTGAATGATGTAATCCTGGACCGTGGGCACCGTGGCAAAGTTCATATCCGCCACCCACATGGGGATGCGGTCGAAGCCCTCGTCGGGTGCGTTCGGAGCCATACCGGGCATCTCACCCCAAGAGTCAACGGCGATGGAGTCCATGCCGTGGCGGTCGATAAGCGAGCTAAAGTCGTATTTCATGCTGAACTCCCGTGCAAAGCGGATTGTTTTGGTAGGCGTTATTGTCCACCAGCACGGGCGGTTTTGGCGCGGGGTTTGGCGCTTAATTTGACGGGTGCGGACGAATGGCAGGTTAGCCTTGCGCGTCGTTGACGGCGACTACGGTTAGCTGGGTTTCGTCGACCGTAAACGATATGTCGAGCCCGGCGTAAGCCAAGTGGTAAATGCGGTTTGGCTCGTGCTTGCTGCCCGCACGGCGCGGGTCTTGGCGTAGGACCTCGACCAGGCCGGGGAGCTTTGTGGGCGAGACCATATCCTGCAGCGTCTGCGGGAACTCGATGTCGAGCTCTTGCCACGGAGCATCCTCAATCCAGCCGCCCGTTGCATCCGGGTGGCAGTCCGCAAACGGAATGTAGGGCTTGATATCATAGATGGGCGTGCCGTCGCGCAGATCGGCCCCCAGCACATGGATGATGGGGCCGTCGTCGGTAAGCTCCACGCGGTCGAGCTTAACGCAGGTGAGACCGATAGGATTAGGGCGAAACGGACTGCGTGTGGCAAACACGCCCACACGTTCGGCTCCACCCAGGCGCGGCGGGCGTACGGTTTTCGACCACTTGGCATTGGTGCCAGACCTGTCCTGCGTCTTGGCATCGGCAGCTATGTCCTTAGCTGTGCCGCCGGGCGTGCCGTTTTCGAAGCGCCAGAGCAGCCATAGGTGAGAGAAGGAGTCCAGACCCTCAACTGCTGCGCTGGAGGCAAATTCCGGCTCAAAAACGATGCGTCCCTGCAGATGGGGCGCCAAAAAGCTGTTGCGTGGGATGCCGAACTTCTGCGGCAGGTCGGTATGTATGTGTGCAATAGGTTCCATGCCGGCCATTGTACGGCATGAAGGTGTGGGGCGTTGCGCGCAATTCTTCGCCGCGGTTCCCCGTCGTGCAACCAACGGTTGCTTGGAAGGGCACCTGCTGCCGCGTATGCTTAAGCCGCCAACCAGCAGAAAGGAGCCGCTATGGCCTTTGCAGAAAAGCTCATTGCCATCCGTCGCGCCCATCACCTTACCCAGGAGCAGCTCGCCGCCAAGCTCTTCGTCACACGCCAAGCCGTCAGCCGTTGGGAGCGCGGCGAAGTCACCCCGGGTATCGACATGATGAAGCTCATTGCCGCCGTAACCGGAGAGCCGCTGCCCCACCTGCTCGAAATGCCCGAGCATTATTGCCAGAGCTGCAGCATGATACTCACGCCCGACGACTGCGGCACCGACGCCACGGGCGCCACGACCGACCATTACTGCAAGTGGTGCTACGACCACGGCAAGTACACCTACGACACCACCATGGAGGCGATGATTGAGGATTGTGCCCCGCGGCTGGCGCAAAACACCGGCATGTCGCTCGACGAAGCCGTCTCGCTCATGGGCGCCGTGCTGCCGCAACTGGAGCGCTGGCGCGCCGTGCAGGAAAACGAGGAGCGCTACGGTGCCGAAGCGCGGGCGCGCTATGGCAATGAGGCTATCGATGCAGCAAACGAGACGCTACTGGACATGGATCCTCAGACATGGAGCGACATGAAGGAACTTGAACCCGCTATTCTAGGTCAGCTCTCGATTGCCATGGGTGACGGCGATGCGGATGGAAGCGAGGCTCGCAAGCTTGTCGCGATGCATCGTCGCTGGATTGCTCTCAACTGGGGACGCGAACCCCAGAACGAAGCGTACCTGGGCCTCGCCCACGGCTATCTTGCCGACCAGCGCTTTGTTGACTACTACGACAAGCCCTGCGGCACCGGAGCCACGGCGTTTCTGGTACAGGCCATCGAGTCGTCGTTGACGCGCGCATAGACCGCGGCGGCTTTGGGTATTTCAATCAAAACCTCAACCGATTGGAGACCTATGGCTACTAATCATGAGCTCGCACTATTCGTTATGACCGGCTGCCCGTACTGCATAAAGGTCAAGCGTTTCCTTGCCGATAACGGCGTGACCATCCCCGAGCGCAATATCTCGACCGATTCCGAAGCCGAGCAGACACTCATCGCCGTCGGCGGAAAGCGTCAGGTTCCCTGCTTGTTCATCGACGGCAAGCCGCTCTACGAGTCGAGCGACATCATCGCGTGGGTACAGAAGAACCTGCTCTAGTGCGCGCATCCCGCCCGTCCCATAGTCATTGGGGACGCACTTAAATGACTAGTCGTTAAAGAACGCCCCCAACGACTAGTGAGAATCAGTTTCTCAACTTTATCGAACATGCGTTTGGTATTTATGTTATACTCGCATCGAGGTATGAGACTGGTCGAGAGCTCCTGCGGAGGTCCCCAATGACACGCTGGAGCGAGCTCAGTAAGTAAGATCGGTGGTTACTGCACTCGTCCATCTCAGACAGGCTGCGCTCCTGTTCGCCGTCGCCATCAAAGAACGGCGCTCACAATCAGACTGTTTCTTTTCCGTGAGTCACACAGGAGTGCATCGCTATGGCTAAAAAGATTCCAACCCTTTCACCCGACATTATTTCAAATACCTGCTCAGATATCAGCAGGATTGTCGAGGCCAAACACCTCGGCCAGAAAGGCATCAACCATGAGACCTCTTCGGAAGGGGCTCTGCTCATCGGGCGCCGCCTCGAGCAAGAGATTGCCGGATACCCCATTTCCAATCTCAATGGCTTACTCTCGCCCATCGCTTGCCACCTCAAGCAGCACTTTAGCCCAAGCCTGGGCCCGACTTATCTCAAGCGTTGCATAAAGCTCGCACGAATTGTTCCGGAAGACATGGGGTTTCGACCGGAGCTTGATCTAGAACACTATCAGTCGCTCGCTCACATCGCCGACAAAGACCTGCGCTTAGATCTGATGAACGTTGCCGCGGATAACCATTGGAGCGCGTTGCGCATCGATCGTCATGCCCGCTATCGAAGTCCGCAGGACACTTTGGATGCTTGGGAGCGCCGTGCGCTTGAATCAAATCAAGAAGTACGGCGCTTCGCCCGCGCCTACACAGATGCCTGTGGAATCATTTCACTCGATGAGCTTATTGAGGTCTACAGCTCCTGTGCCCCCAATCCAGTCTCGAGATTTGAGATAAATGAAACTATTTGGCAAATCAGGAACGAATCGGGGCAAATCGACAATCCCTGCATCATATCCAGAGATAGAAAACTCTATCTCATAGCGCCTGAGCTCGATGACGCTGTCGATGAAGCCCCTTATTACTACAATGACTACGGATACTCCTATCGAAAATATGAACGGCACAGCGAATACACCGGTGAAATGCGCGCGCTGCGCGAACGGCGCGTTGGCATCAGAGTGGCAGCCATCTTCGCCGGTCACGAACGTCTTCCAATCAAAAGGCTCAGCTATGACGAAGTCATCTGCGGGCATATAAAGTGCAGTCGATCTGTCGAACGACTCAAGCAGTACGTCCTGAGAGACCCTGAGCTTAAGGCATCCGATCTCCATGCAAGAGAAGATGAGTTCGATTTCATCATGACAAAGCTTTTGCGTTCCGTTGGACTCAACGGAACGCCGACAGCACAGCAAATTACCGAAGACGCAGCTTTCTTATTGATTGTCGTACGGCCCGAGTTTTACGAACGCAATAAAACAGCGGAGATCTCCAAGCTCCTCTCGATAATCTATGAAGACGCTCCCCTCTGGGAGTTCAACGGACGTTCGCATACCGAGCTAAGAAACGAAGAAGTGGTGGAGCCTCCGGTGTCGACCTTGCATCGAGAGATCCAATCAAAACAGGCCGCTTAACCCTATTAACTGCTTGCATTTTTGTCTACAAAACTGTATACAAAAAGAGAGGCCCTTATGGAGCTCATCGCAATCCACCCCCACGCCCTCAAACACGGGCTGACGGAGACGGATATCACCTGCGCCTGGAACTCCGCTTTTGCATGGTTCAGGCGTGATCTTGAAAACGGAGGTATCGATTACGTTCTCGTTGGACTTGATGGAAGAAACCGTCTCATGGAGCTCATCGCTCGATATTGCCCCAATCGAGATGGTTACATCATTTACCATGCCCTTGTCCCTCCTACTCGCAAGGTGCTCAGGGAAATCGGGGTCGATCGATAGGAGACGCTATGGACGCTAAGCAGCTCGAAAAGATGATGGGGTTTGCCCCCGGAGAGTTGGAGAAAGCCGCGGAGGCATACGAAAAAGATGAGTGGCCAAAGGGTCGCACCATCAAGCTGGGAAGGCCATCGATCTCTGATGAGCCAAGCGTTGTTTTATCGGCACGTGTGGGTGAGTCTGTTCTTGATGCGTTTGACGCAAAAGCAAAGCGCCATGGGCAAACACGCACGGAGCGACTCAGGGAGCTCATCACGCTCGATGCAATGATTGCCTAGACTCAACTCCCCACCGAATCCATACATGTACGCCAGCATCCAAAGTCGACATTTTTCGACATCTTTGGATGCTGGCGTACAGCTTTTGCAACATAGTCGTTGGGGACGTTCTTGAATGACTAGTCGTTAAAGAACGTCCCCAACGACTAACTAGCCATGGAAGCGGGCTATGGGCGCAAGTGGCTGCTCGCGAAAGACGCGCTCGACGGCGGCGCGGTATTCGTCGACCTTTTTGGTCTTACGTACGAGCTTGTGAACGGTAGCGGGGTCGGCGAAAGCGCACTTGGCGTAGAACCACCACTCCTTCATACGAAAGACCGCGTTGCCGCCGATCTCTTCTGCATAGGCCGCAAACAGCGTGTCGTGGAAGCGCTGCAGCTCAGCAGCCGTGGCAGCAGGACCGCCCTTAACCATGCGAGCCAGAGCGGGATTCGCGAGCAGGCCACGCCCCAGCATCACATGGCGCGTGCCGGGATAGGCCTCCACCAGCGCGTCCATATCCTCAAGATCAAAAATGTCGCCGTTGTATGCCACCGGAAACGGTGCCCGCTCCAACGTCTCGCCATAAAACTCTTTGCGCGGGGAGCCCGTATAGCGATCCTTCTGTACACGCGGATGCACGATCAGTTCTGCCAGCGGCATGCGACAGTACAGTTCGAGCACGCGCTCGTATTCGTCGTCGCTCTCCAGCCCCAGCCTGGTTTTTACCGACACCGGCAACGGCGAACGTTCGCACACGTCACTCAAGAACACCTCGAGCTCGTCGAGATTGCGCAAGAAACCCGAGCCCTTGCCCTTAGCGACAACCGTTCCCGAAGGGCAACCCAGGTTGAGATTGACCTCCCGATAGCCCATGTCGGCGAGCACCTGTGCCGCCCACACAAACTCGTCCGCGTTCTTGGACATGAGCTGGGGCACCACGTTGAGCCCTTGGTTGTTAGCCGGATCGACCTCCTTAAACGCCTTGCCGCCAAAGCGGTTTCCCACCCGCGGCGGCGGCAAAAACGGCGTGTAATAGCAATCGAGCGCACCGAAGCACTCCGCATACACGCGACGGAACACATGCCCGGTAATCCCCTCCATAGGGGCCAACGATAGAATCATCAACATCTACTCTCAAATCAATGCAGCAAAGGGACTGCCCCCTTGTCACATCCTATTCAAACGGTTCAGAAACTCTTCGCAGGCGCGAGAACGCAGGCGATATTTTTTCCATACCAGATACGACGCAATGGTAAGCGGCGGCTCAAATGGGACAAAACGCAAATCGCTGCCTTCATCTATCTGCAGCAAGCTTCCAATGCTAACCGCACACGCAACGCCCGAACGCACCAGATGTGACGCGTTGCCGATCAGGTCGAAATGCCCCACGATGTTGAGTTCATCGACGCTAAGGACGCCACTCGACCACGCTTCTAGGTCCAGCGCTCGATTCGAGGTGCGCGAACTCACCAGCAGCGGCATATTCGCCACGTCCGCAGGCGCCAGCACGTCCCGGCCGCCCCATGGACCGCTCGCAGCAACAACAGCACCGACTCGATCCGCCTCGGGCATGCGAATCCATTCGTATTTCTCGACGTTAACGGGCTCCAGCAACAACGCAAAGTCGAGCAAGCCACGCTCCAAGCGCTCCTCCACCGCATCGGCGTTACCGGTATAGAGCTCAATCGTCACTCCAGGATAGCTCCGATGCAGCTCTACAAAAACATCGAGCACCAACCGTATCGATTTGGTTTCGCCGGCGCCAATGCGGATAACGCCCGCAATGCCGAGCTCCCGATCCGCCAACTCTAGCTCGGTCTGTTCCACCAGCAAGACAATCTCCTCGGCACGCTGGCGCAAGCGCATGCCATCGCTCGTGAGCACGCACGATCGATTGGTGCGCTCGAACAGCTCCACGCCCAGCTCGCGCTCAAGATCGGCTATCTGACGCGAGAGCGTGGGCTGCGTCACATGTAGCACGTTGGCAGCTTCGGTCATGTTTTCCTCGCGGGCCACAGCAAGAAAATAACGCAGCGTTCGCAGCTCCATACTTGCCCCTTCGTGCACAACGGAGAACCTCATTCGGTCCGTTTCATTCTACATACGTAATCCGTATATCTAGCTAGTTGCTATAAGCAATATACATTATCGAATCTCGAAACTATCGTTACAGAAGAGAACCATCGAGAAAGGAAACGTATGGAATACATCACGCTCAATAACGGCATCAAAATTCCCCAGCTAGGACTTGGCACGTATCTGCTTAAACCCGACGATGCCCAATCGTCGGCTACCTCCGCACTCGGCATGGGGTATGAGCTCATCGACACTGCCAATGCATACGTGAATGAGCGAGCAGTGGGTCGTGGCGTGCGCGAATCAGACTTGCCGCGCGAAAACGTGTTTCTCGAAACCAAGCTCTGGCCCTATTTTTACAACAGCGACACCGCCGTCGACGAAACGCTCGAGCGTCTGAACACACCTTACATCGACCTCATGATTCTGCACCAACCCGCAGGCGACTACTTGGCGGGCTATGAGAAGCTTGAGATCGCGTACAAGGAAGGCAAGCTCCACGCCATCGGAATCTCCAATTTCGACGAGAACGAAATCGAGAAGCTTCTCGCAAATTGCGAGATCGTTCCATCCCTCATTCAGGTCGAGTGCCATCCGTATTTCCCGCAGACCGAACTGAAGAAGCTGCTCGCCCAGCACGACATTGCGTTGCAGGCGTGGTACCCGCTCGGCGGGCGCGGCAACAGCGACATCATGGACGAGCCCGTCGTGCGCGACCTCGCTGTCAAGTATGGCAAAACGCCTGCTCAAATCATTATGCGCTGGCATATCCAAGAGGGAAATATCGTCATTCCAGGCTCAAAGAATCCAACGCACATCGCCGACAACATCGATGTCTTCGACTTCGAGCTCACGGATAGCGACATGACCGCCATGGCTACCCTCAATCGCGGGAAACGGTTCTATGAGCGCACGCCCGAGAAGCTTGCGCAATATGCCGCCTGGCACCCCGACGTTGAGAACCAGAAATAGGAGCATCATGCAGTACACAACCCTTGGCCATTCCGGCATCAAAGTCTCTAAACTCTGCCTGGGAGGCATGAGCTTTGGCGAACCCAGCCCTGACTTTCATCAGTGGACCATCGGACCCGACGACACGCGTGCCGTCATCAAACGCGCACTCGACAGCGGAATCAACTTTATCGATACCGCGAACTGCTACAGCTTTGGCACGAGCGAAGAATACATAGGCGCCGCCCTGCGCAACCTGGGCATCGCTCGCGAGAGCGTCGTGCTGGCCAGCAAGGTTCACTTCAACGAGGGCGGCCTTTCCGCCGACGCCATCAAACGCGAGATCGAAGGCTCGCTCAAGCGCTTGGGCACCGATTACCTAGACCTCTACATCATCCACCGCTTCGATTACGACGTTCCCATGGAAGAGACCATGGAGGCGTTCAACGACTTGGTGCGCGAGGGCAAGGTTCGCGCGCTCGGCGCCAGCGCCATGTATGCCTACCAGCTGCACAACCTGCAGATCGTCGCACGCGACCACGGATGGACGCCCTTTACGAGCATGCAGTGCCACTACAACCTGCTGTACCGAGAGGACGAGCGGGAGATGATTCCGGTATGTCGCCAGTTTGACATGGCCCTTACGCCATACAGTCCCCTGGCGTCGGGACACCTCTGCCGCCCCACGTGGGAAAGCTCGAGCACACGTGGCACCACCGACACGACCATGGCCAATAAGTATGACCACGACCGCGCCATCGACATGCCCATCGTTGAGCGCGTGGCCAAGGTCGCCGCCGATCATGACGTGTCGATGGCGCAGATTGCGCTGGCGTGGCACTGGGCGCGTGGGGTCGAGGCGCCCATCGTGGGTTGTTCCAAGCCCGAGCGAGTCGACGACGCCGTAGCCGCGCTCGGCATAACGCTCTCCCCCGCCGAGATCGACTTCCTCGAAGAGCCCTATCAACCGCACGAGCTCGTTGGTCCCAAGGCCCGTCCCGGCGAAAAACCACTTGCCGGCACCACCAAAGTCAAAGCAAGAAAGTAATGACATGGACGACAGCATCATCGACGGCCTACACGACGTCGGCTGCAGCGAAGATCTCATCGAGCTGTACAGCTCGGCCGCCAGCGACTGCGCGCGTATTTGTCTACTAAAACGGTATCGTCGCGAATTGCTCGACGATATTCACTCGGGACAGCAGAAACTCGAGCGCCTTGACTATCTCATCTACCGGCTACGCAATGTCTCAACCGAATGCAGGACAAGCCGCACAGCATCGCGGTCATGAGACAGCGCCAAATGCACCTCAGCATAAGGCCCAAACCGCAGCAACGAAAGGAACTCCATTGGCTAAGACACTTGTGGCATATTTCAGCGCAACGGGAACCACGAAGGACGTTGCATGTCGCCTGGCTCGTGTAGCGGACAGCGACCTGTTCGCCATTGTGCCCGCCAATCCATACACAAGCGCCGACCTTGACTGGCGTGACAAACAAAGCCGCAGCACACTCGAGGCAGCCGACCCCTCCTGCCGTCCTGCCATAACCTCCAGAGTCGAGCACATCGAAGACTACGACATCATCTTTTTGGGATTTCCCATCTGGTGGTACGTGGCGCCGGCGATTGTCAATACGTTCCTCGAGTCTTACGACCTGACAGGCAAAACAATCGTCCTGTTTGCCACCTCGGGCGGGAGCGGAATGGGCAAGACGGCGTCGACCCTTAGGGCAAGCGCTCCAGGCGCAAAGATCGTTGACGGCGGCGTCCTCAACAACGTAAGCGACACCGAACTCGAGAAGCTCGCGGCAAGACACCTCTAGCACGGCGCGTCGGAGGCCCAAGTCGACAATCCGCCCAAGACAGAAGCGGTCACCCGGCACCAACTACCCCTCCAGCCGTCCCTGCGCAACGAAGGTGAATACTTTCCCGCGAAGTGAACGAGTGAAATCGGACCCCCGAAGCATCGACACTTTTGGAGAGCCATTTCCTGCGGTTTTGTCGCTCAAATCCTGCGGTTTTTGCATCCAAAAGTGCGAATGCTTCAGGGGTCCAGAATAGGTCGCTCACTTCTCGTAAAACCATTCACCTTCGATTTACTGATGCTCACGAACGGCAAGATCGCAGCGATTGTGCTCATCATGGCATTCGTAGCATGTCTGCTGATCCTGCCACTCCAAATGATCAACGACATTGTGTTTCGCCAAAGGGAACTCCAGCCAGCGTGCTCGCCACGCAAGCTGCCGGCCGCTTGCTCAAGAACGGCGATAACAATCTCGCGCGCAGCCTGGGCGGCGCCGAGCAGCTTGCCATCGCGCAAGACGCCTTGGAGCCCGTGTGCGAAAGCGTCGCGGATTAGCCTTGTGCTCTCTGCAAAGAAGAACTAGGAGGCTGCACTCTGGTTGCCGCTCGCGAACGCCGCCAATATAACGAGGTCTAATACTTTTCCAAGAAGTGAACGACCGTTTTTGAACCCCCGAAGCATCGACATTTTCTGACGCCAAAACCGCAGGATTCAACAATCGAAACCGCAGGAAATTGTATCTCAAAAGTGTCGATACTTCGGGGGTCCATTTTGACTCGTTCACTTGTCGGAAAAGTATTAGACCTCGAATTCACAAGCCGCTCAATGTGACAAAGGAACTGTCCCTTTGTCACATTATTCGGAGCGCAGGGCTTCGACAGGGTCCTTCTTGGATGCGCTGCGGGCCGGCAGCAGGCCGGCAACAACCGTCAGCAGCACCGAAATCGCGATGAGTACCAGCGCATCCTGCACGGGCAGGCTCATCAGGTTGGGGACCTGTTTGGCCGCAAGTGCCCAGGTATTAACCGGAAAACTCACGAGCACCACGACGATAATGGCAAAGACGCCGGCGATGAGACCTTCGATAAAGGTCTCGGCATTGAATACGTTGGCCACGTTGCGCTTCGACGCGCCGATTGCGCGCAGAATGCCAATCTCCTTCTTGCGCTCCAGTACGCTGATGTAGGTGATGATGCCGATCATGATGGAGCTCACCACCAGGCTGATACTCACGAATGCGATGAGCACCAAGCTGATGGTGTTCACGATGTCGGTCACCGAACCCATGATGATACCCATGTAGTCTGTGTACGAGATTGCCTGCTCATCGTGGCCGGCGGCTTTGACCTGCTTGTTGTACGCATCGATGTAATCGAGCACGCGCTCCTTGGCCTCAAAGTCACGCGGGAAAATCTTGACCGAGATGGGGTCCGCCTCATCCGCGTAGCCCAACGTGGTCAAATTGTTGTCGTAGGTGAGCTTCGACGCCTTGGCGTAACTCATCATGAGCGAACTCAGATCCTCGGCGTCCATGTTGAAGTGAATGGCATTGGCAAAGGCGCTCGCATCCACACGCATGGCGCCCGCCAAGTTGGCAATACTCGAAGACATCTGCGTCGCCATCTGGTCCATGAGCCCTGCCGCGCCTGCCTTGAGCTGAGCTGACACCGTCGCCGCAATCTGGTCGCTGATCGACTTCATCATCTGATCCATAGCCTGCTGCAGATACGGAGCCAGCTGCTTTTGCACATAGTCGGTCATCGCCTGTTTCAGGCGCTCGGCAAGAGCATCGCCGCCCAGCGCCTTGAGCTGTGCCAGGCATTGCTGGGCTGCGGCATCATGCTCAAGATACGCCGAGAATGCGGCAGCAAGCTTTGACGTGTCCTTAAGATCTTCGGGTGACAGCGCCTTAAACTGTTCCGACTGTATAAAACCCGTGAACAGCTGGTTGGCGAGCACCCCCACTTGCCGCATCTGCTCGGGCGTAAGCTCCAACCCATCGAAGACGCCTGAGAAATCGGGGGTTGGCGCTTTGGCGATGATGTCGCTGAAGTCGATATCCCTCCCTACTCCCGAAAGGTCAATGTCCAGACCGGACAAGTCAAGACCCGACAGGTCCATACCGCCGGCCGCACCCGAGAGCGCAGAAGCATCGAACGAGAACGCGCTCTTGAGCGCCGCCTCGTCCACACTGAACATGCTGCCCAGATCCACTCCTTGCCTGGCCTCGCCTTGCAGCTCATCGAAAGACTTACCCGTAAAGACATCCGTCTCGGGGTGGGCGAGCTGCTCCTGCACAATCTGTGAATCGGCGGCGCGCTCCATAAGCTGGCGAGTCAGCGCATGCGTGTAGGCAATACCCGGGGACAACGCGCTCGCGTTGGCGGTCTCGTTGGGTCGCACCACGCCCACAATGTGCACGTCGATACCGTCGGCAACCTTGGCGGCCATAAAGTCGGTGTCGCCAGACATATCGGTCCACATGCCGGTCTCTTCGTTTTTGCGATAGGCATCGGCCGGCGACAGCACCTTGAACGTCGTGGACAACGCATCATCGTAGGTAAAGTCGGTGCCGGTCTTGGGCGTCTCAATCTTGCCGTCGGCTGTCATAGCACTGTTAACCAGGTCGTTGAGCTCATCGATATCCAGCGCGCCGATGCTGTAGAGCGTATAGTCGCCCACCGTACCGCGGCTCGAAAGCACCATCACGGCTTCGTTGGCAGACGTGGGCCAATGACCGGCGACGACATCGTACTGGCTGTCGAGCAGGCGCTGGTCGTCAATCATCTCGTTAAAGACCGAGGTTCCCATGGATTCCATGCTCACCGTTGCCGCCGAGCTCGCGCCTCCGCTCATGGCCTCGGTCATGGCGTTGGGCACCAGCCGGACAGGCTTCTCATCGCCCTTGCCGGCACGATAGACAACCGGCGATACACCGTAGCCGTACTGGATAGCATTGACTTCTTTGTCAATACCGTCGCCACCGTCGTCAAGCCATGCCTTAAAGCTCGTCATGTCGTTAGACTTAACGCTCGCAAACATATCCTTTACGGCCGTAACCACGGGAATCTTATCGGTTCCCTGAGCCTTGCCGCCGGCGCCGTCGTCAGACGAATCCACGTTTTCAGGCGAGTCATCATCCGCAGCCCCCTGCCCGCCCATCATGGAAGACAGGTCGTAGTCCTGCTTGGAGATCGTAAGCGGGTAACTCGAGAGTGTATCCTCCTCGACCTTTTTGATGTAATTGTTCACGCCATTGGAGAGCGCCAGGATTGCCGCAATACCGATAATTCCAATCGAACCTGCAAAGGCCGTCATGGCCGTACGGCCCTTTTTGGTCATAAGGTTTCGGGCAGAAAGCCCCAGCGCCGTCACAAAGCTCATCGAGGTTTTGCGCGTAGGCTTGGCCTCACGGCGCGTGGCCTTGGCAACATCAAAAGGGTCGGAATCGTCGGTAATCTTGCCGTCCGCCAGATTGACGATGCGCGTAGCGTACTGGTACGCCAGCTCGGGATTGTGCGTGACCATAATCACCAGACGGTCGCGCGCCACGTCCTTGAGCAGATCCATGACCTGCACGGATGTCGTTGAGTCCAGGGCGCCGGTCGGCTCGTCTGCCAGCACAATCTCGGGATCATTAATCAGGGCGCGGGCGATGGCCACGCGCTGCATCTGCCCGCCCGAAAGCTGACTCGGGCGCTTGTTAACGTGCTCGCCCAGGCCGACTTTCTCCAACGCCTCGCGCGCACGCTGGCGGCGCTCGGCATGCCCCACGCCCGTTAGCGTCAGCGCCAGCTCAACGTTTTCCAAAATGGTCTGATGCGGAATGAGGTTATAGCTCTGGAACACAAAGCCGATGCGGTTGTTGCGGTAGGCATCCCAATCGCGATCGTGAAAGTCCTTGGTCGAAATACCGTCGATCAGCAGGTCGCCCGAGTCAAAGTGGTCGAGTCCGCCGATAACGTTGAGCATCGTAGTTTTGCCCGAGCCTGAGGGACCCAGAATGGCCACGAACTCGTTATCGCGAAAAGACAGGCTTACGTTGTCGAGCGCCACCTGCGTAAACGACTGCGTGACGTACCTTTTGCAAATTCCTTTGAGCTCCAGCATGGACGGCAACCTCTCCTGCGCAGGCACCCTGCCCGCTCTCCTCCGCCGTTCGTATTCGACGCGTTTGTCCTACTCTATCCCCATTTTTTGCCGGCGCCAGTGAGGAATGTAACGAACCGCGCCAAAAAACGAACGGGACGGCGCCCAAAAAAAGAGGCCCCAAGTGGGGCCTCTATATGGTGGAGCTTATCTTGAAAGGTAGCGGACTACTTCGCACAGCGGCGCACGATCCTCGCTATGCTTTACGCACTTTCTACTGCTCGCTATTCGCAATCGCCTGGTCGATAAGCTTGTCGAGTGCTGCGCGCTGCTCGGCGGAGCTGATGGCTCCCACGATGGGATCCCCTACGATGTTGCCATTCTGATCGATGACATACGTTGTCGGGAACGAGAACAAATTTGACGTAAACTTACCGGCCTCGCTATCCGACTTGAATCAGATGTTCTTATACGTCACGCCCTTCTTGCTCAGCACGTCCTTGGCATCTGCAATCTCGCCCTTGTTGCCATCGAGCGTAAAGGAATTGACGCCCACGACCTGGCCGCCCTTCTCGGCAAGCTCCTTATTCAAATTCTCAAGATCACCCAGCTCGCCCACGCACGGCTTGCAAGTGGTGAACCAGAAGTTCATGACGGTGACCTTGTTCTTAGAGAACAGCTCGTCGCTGCTCACGTCGTTGCCATCCAGGTCTTTGCCCGTAAAGCTGGGGAACTTCGTCGCCTCGCTCGAAGCATTGGCACCAGCCGTCATGCCAGCGGCCGAAGCGTCGACGCTCTCGCCTGCGCTCGGCGTGCTTCCACAGCCGGGGAACTCCTTCTCCAAGCTCTCGAGCTTGTCCTCGATCTCCTTGATCTGCTGCGCACCGGCCTTGAGCGTCTTAAGCTCATCCGCCGTGAACTCATCCTTGGCGCCGTCGATGGTCTTGAGCAGGAAATCGCCGTAATTGCTGCCGTCCTCAATCATTGCCGAGTCTTTATTTGCCGCATTGAATACCTTTTCCCACAGTGCGTTATCACTCGAAAGGATATCGTTCTCCTTTTTCATGAGCTTCGCATACAGCTCGGCGGCCTCATCGGCATTGGTCGGCTTCTGCGCAGTGAGTTCTGCGATCTTAGGATCGGAGCTCGCAGATTCGCTCGCATTGCCACTGGGCGCCGAACACGCCACAAGGCACAAGGCCAATACTGGCACCATAAACAGAGCCGCAATCTTAGAAAGCTTCATGGTCATTCCTCCGTTTTGTCGAAGCTTGTTTACTTTTTATCGGCGGTCAAGGGGAGCTTTTCCGCCGACACATCCAGGCCATAGCGATAGCTGATGGCGTCGACGGGACAGACCCCGATGCACTTTCCGCACCGGATACATTCGGCATGATTGGGCGCGCGGACCACATCAACGTCCATCTGACAAACCTTTGAGCACTTGCCGCACGAGACACATTTGCATGCGTCAACCCGAATCCCCAGTAGGGACACCCTATTCATGAGCGCATAGAATGCGCCGAGTGGACAAATCCATTTGCAGAAGGGGCGGTAGAACAAAACGCTCAGCACTACCACGGCAATGAGAACGGCAAGTTTCCAAGTAAAGAGATGTCCCAGCGCAGATCGAATTCCGGCATTGGCAGCCGCCAGCGGAATGGCGCCCTCGAGCACACCCTGGGGACAGATGTACTTGCAAAAGAACGGATCTCCCATCCCCAGATCGTTGACCACCAGCACAGGCAGCAATACCACAGCAAACAGCAGCACGACGTATTTGATATACGTAAGCGCCTTGAGCCTTTTTGTCGAAAGCTTTTTGCCGGGGATCTTGTGCAGCAGCTCCTGCAGCCAGCCAAACGGGCACAGAAAGCCGCATACAAAGCGTCCCAGCAGCACGCCGAGCAAAATGAGCGTACCGGTGACGTAGTAAGAAAAGTTGAACTTGGATGAACCTACCACCGACTGGAACGACCCGATGGGGCACGCACCCGATGCCGCGGGGCACGAATAGCAATTAAGTCCAGGTACGCAGACTGTTTTTCCCGCGCCCTGATAGATGCTTCCTTTGGCAAAGTTTGGCAGGTGAATGTTGGTAATAAGTGTTGCAGCCGCCTGAATGAATCCGCGAAATCGAGCCAAAACATGCGACGCAGTGTTTTCTCTTTTATCCAATTCCGATACACTCCAAGCACAGCCTAATCGCTTTGGCCAGCACGGCATCCGCCTCGCCACGCATAACGCCAAAGCACACCATGGCAATTCCGACGATCAACAAAGCGACCTGTACCACGGGTTTTACCGCTTTGAACAACCTGATCACTCCTTTCGTTACGCGACCATTGGACCATATCGACCATAAAATCCGTGTTAAGCGTGATTTGAAATGTGCAAGGAGACTGTTATGCGTATTTTGATCGTCGAAGACGAGCGAGCACTGTGCGATGCAATCGCGCGCAGCTTGCGAAACTTGGCGTACAGCGTCGACTGCTGTCACGACGGACAGGAGGCGCTCGACCTACTGGACGTTGAGGCCTTCGACCTCGTGGTGCTCGACCTCAACCTTCCCCGCATCGACGGCATGACCGTACTCAGGGAACTTAGGAAAACCGACTGCGAAACCAAGGTACTGATTCTGTCCGCGCATGGCGAAGTATCCGACAAAGTCGCCGGACTCGATGCCGGCGCCAACGATTACCTCACCAAGCCGTTTCATCTGGACGAACTTGCGGCAAGGATCCGCAGCCTTACCCTCAGACGCTTTACACAAAGCGACATAGTCTTAACCTGCGGAAAGCTCCGCTTTGACACCAAGGCGCGCATCGCTTCCGTGGACAGTGAGGCTCTATCTCTTACGCGCAAGGAAACGGGAATCTTGGAATACCTGATGCTTAATCAGGGGCGTCCGGTAAGCCAAGAGGAGCTTATCGAGCACGTTTGGGATAGCAGCGTGAACAGCTTTAGCAACGCAATCCGCGTTCATATCTCGTCACTCCGCAAAAAGCTACGCAGCGCTTTGGGATACGACCCAATTCGCAATCGGATTGGAGAGGGCTACGTTATGGAGGATAGCGAATGAAAAGGCTTTCGCTGCAATGGCGCATAACGATTATGACGGCACTGCTCACGTGTGCGGCATGCGTGCTGACGAACTGCCTGGTCGGCTATACGGGCATGCGCTACATGGATGCCATCGGCAGTGACATCTCGGCCCTTAATGCAACCGGCGAAGATTCGCCTCAGGCGTTCGACCCAACGAAAGCGACCCCCGATGACAAGATCACGATCGTCGTAAACGACGCACAGGAGTCTTTTGGCACGACAACCTGGTACATCACGGCTGGAGTCACACTCCTTGGCGGCGCGCTGGCATACTTTGTGAGCGGCCGTGCACTCAAACCGCTACGGGCTTTTGCCGCCCAGGTAGAGCGCGTGCAGCCTGACAACCTAAGCGAAATCAGACTCAGTGAAGATGTGCCCACCGAGCTACAACGATGCAGCGCCTCTTTCAACGACATGATCGCCCGTCTTGGCGAAGGGTTCTCTGCACAGCGTCAGTTTACCGGCAACGCCGCACACGAGCTGCGCACCCCGCTCGCCCTTATGCAAGCACAGATTGAACTATTCATCTCCGAGCACTCCGGTTTGCAGCCCGAAACAGCCGAGCTGCTCGGCTTGCTACAAGAACAAACCGAGCGCATGTCTCGAATGACCAAGGTATTACTCGAGATGAGTGAGCTCCGCAGCGTTCCTTTCGAGGACGATGTTGAACTCGGTCCCTTGTCCGAAGAGGTCCTCACCGACCTTGCGCCACTTGCCGAAAATAAGGGCATAGCCCTCAATTGTGCTGGAGACGCTTTGACAATCGGAAGTGATACGCTCCTCTATCGGCTGGTGTTCAACTTGGTCGAAAACGCCATCCGTTATAGCCGCACCGACTCGACTGTCAACGTCTCCATCTGCGACAACGACAGCCACGTGTTCCTGCGAGTCGAGGACCAGGGCCCGGGAATACCCAAACAGTACCGTGAGAGCATCTTCCAGCCGTTCTTTCGTCTAGACAAATCCCGCAGCAGGGCATACGGCGGCGCAGGACTCGGGCTAGCGCTTGTTTGGGAGATTGCAGCACTTCACGGTGGCACGGTAGAGGTCGAAACAAGTTCCAAGAACGGGACCACCATGCTTGTAAGCCTTCCAAAACGATCCGAAGCGTTAACCGAACAGTAAAACGAAAGGGGTCCCGAGCAACAGGAGTACAATTGCTGCTATTGTTGCCAGCTGTTGGGAGATGGAAGATGGACTGCAATGGCCACCCACGCGTTCCCATGCCGTTGATGTGCACCGCCTTTGTGCCGGGGCAGATTGACGCTGCGGTTGCAGGCATTTCCGACCCCGATTCGCGCACCATCGCCGCGGCAGAAGCGCTGTACTTTCGCGGACAGGCCGCCCTCGCTGCCAAGACGGCGCGCCCCTATCTTGACGCCACCGATTCCGCACTGCGCTATTCCGCATGCTTTATCTGCGGATACGCCAGTCTGTCGCTCAACCGTATCGCCGACGCCCGCCGCTGTCTTGCGGGCATCCTCGATACGCCAACTGACGAGGAATCGCTCGCCGACCACGCCATGCACATCCTGTTCGCCTCGGCCGCAAGCGTCCTGCTACACTTGCCTTCCCCGTATTCTGCCGAAGAGTTTTATCCGCTTGCGGCGCATCTGCCCGAAGGCCTGCGCCTGTTCGCCAGCTACATGATGGCGCACGACTTGTATCTGCGCGGCGAATACGGCCGCAGCCTAGGCATGGCGGAAAATGCCCTGATCATGAAACAGGGAAGCTATCCGATCTCGGAACTGTTCCTGCACCTGGCAGCCTCCATGGCATGCATGAGCCTCAAGGACATCGACGCCGCAAAGGCACACTTCGGAACCGCTTGGAACATTGCGCGTCCCGACGGCCTTATTGAGCTCATTGGCGAGCACCACGGTCTTTTACAGGGGCTCATCGAGGCGTGCCTAAAAACGCAATACCCTGACGACTTCGCGCGCATCATCGAGATCACGTATCGATTCAGCTACGGTTGGCGGCGCATCCACAACCCCGATTCGGGCGAGGACGTGGCCGACGATCTAACGACCACGGAATTCACCATGGCCATGCTCGCCTGTCGTGGGTGGACCAACGTCGAAATCGCACGCCATATGGGAGTATCGCCGGGCACCGTCAAAAACCGCCTATCAGGAGTGTATGCCAAGCTTGGTATCGGAACTCGCGCCGAGCTGGTTGCCCACATGTTGCGCTAGCGGCAGACTGCCCGTCGTATCGAAAGCGCTCTGGGGTCCTGGCGCTTTCGCTCGATCAATTTGGACATTTTGGCCCTTGAACGGCACTACCACCACGGGGCACCTTCTCGCAAAATTGGATTATTTCCACCGATATCTGCGGGATGGGAGCCCAAAATGCTTGATCGCCGTTCGCTACTCGTTGCCGGAGCGTCCTCGCTGGCGAGCATTATGTTGCCGCGCGTGCCGGGAAGCGCAAACGCCTTCATATTGCCGTTCGCGCCCACCGAAGCCTATGCCGACGAAAAAGACCCTTTCAGGGTGCTCGTTCTCTCGCGCACCATGTTTGGTGTGGTCGTGGCCGACGTCGCCAACAAGAATACGCCCATCACGGGGGCCCAGGTCACGCTCACATCGCGCTATGCCGCAGGCAAGCAGCTCACCGCCACGACCGATGACGAAGGCACCGCCATTTTTGAGATCGCCTCGCTTTCGGAAGGCTACGTTGACGAGGCAACGCTTCTCGACGCGTACGACTTTAACGGCGGCATCTCCATTAGCATGGCGGGCTACCGTGATGTCGAGATTCCCCTTGCGCGCATCCAGGGCGGCACCGCCATAACCGCGCCCACGCGTCCGCTTTCCGACGGCGAGCCGTACTTCCGCCAGCTCACATTCGACGAGTGGGACATCCAGTACGCTGAAGCCACGTTCATGACATTGCCGAAGGACGACACGGCAAACGAGCAGCCCGATACGCACGCCTTTACCGTGCAGGCACATCTGCCACAGGGTGGACAGGCAACGCTGCGCATCAACAAAGTGACGCCTGCCGCGGGCAGCTCACCCGAAACCGTCACGCAGATTGGCCAAGTCAAGGCCAGCGCATCGGGCGCGGATAATCTGGCGACGTTCACGCTCGAAGATAAGTTCCTCGATGCAGCGTCGAGCCTTCTGGAAGAAGGGTGCAAGCTGCGCTTTGTCCTCGACTATCAGGGTAAAACCTACACGCTCTCCTCCCCCATGGCCGTTGTCACCGCGCCGGCGGCAAAGGCGGAATCGGGCTCGACCACTATCGTCCCCACCACCATGGACCAAGAGGTCACTCCGTTTGATTTCCCAGCGGCGTTTCCCGGCATCGGCGGCAACAAGTTCACCTGCTGGATGCCCTCGTTCCCCATTTTGTTCGATTTCTCGTTTGCCGGATACGTGCTGTTTGGCGGAGGATACAAACCAGCCAGCTATATAAACGATTCGGGCAACCCTGATCCGGAATACTGGAAGAAATCGCCGCGTGAATCGGGCGCCAAGCAGGCAAACCGCTACCTCGACGAGATGGAGGGGAAGTGGAATCAGTACAAGAGTATGAGTGCCGGTTCGGGCACCGATCCAAGAAACACTAAGCTCCTTCGCCACCGTTGCACGCCGCTGTTCACGATGGATATCGCCACACAGCTGTACGGCTCGCTCGCCTACGATTGGGTGGGCAAAACCTGGGGCGACAACAACGACCCCGCATACGGCAATATTAAGGCACTCTTTCAAGTAAGAACCGACCTCAATTGGACCGAGCAGTTTACCCTAGGGCCGGTGCCGTTTTTCCTAAACGTCAACCCCTGGGTGCTGGCGAAGCTGGCGCTCGCCGTGGGTGCCCACACGCACGGCAGCGGCGCGGCGTTTTTTAAAAACATTTCGCTCGACTATTCAAACACCTCGGGCTCGTTCACCATCCAGATCGGGCTTGCCGTCACCTTTGGCGCCGGCGTTGCAGGCGTCGCTTCGTCTGCCGTGCGCGGCGCCGCATCCCTCACGCTGTTCATTGGGTACGAGAAGGCAGATGGACACCAGCTTCCGCGGCTGCGCGTAGGTGCAGACGTCGATGTCGATGTGATACTCCAGTTCGTAATGTTCAAGTGGACCACCAAGGCTTGGTCGGGGTCGTGGCCCACACTCCTCGATTCGTGGAATATGTCGGTGAACAATGGCAACCAGTATGTGCTCCAGCGCTCTGAGCTCGCATTGGGTGGGGATACGCCTTACACGTTGGATGCCCGTTTCGGCACGCCCGGCAACATCAAGGCGGGCGGCGTGCCGCAGTTTATCGCGTCAGCCACCATCGTCACCAATTCCGAGCTGCTCGCGCGCGCCGAGGTTGCAGCCACCGCGATAAACGTCACGTCTACCGTACGCGATTGGAATCAAGCAATCACGCGCATTGAGCTCGAAGCAGACGCGGAGAGCGACGACACGGGACAGGTCGAGCATTTCGTCCACGCACTGATAGAGAACGACGAAAACGCCGCGCCGATGTATGCGTACACCCATATCGGGCAGGCGAAGGACGCCGTTGCGGACCCCAACGCCAATTCTGCCGGTGTATCGGAGGACGAGCGTGGCGGCATCAAGCCCTCGAGCGACAACGTGCTGTTTACTGGCGTGCTCAGCGAAGCCCACATGAAGCTGGCGATTATCGCCGGCGTAGAATGCCTGTTCCGTATCGCCTCGGTGCGCTACGGCGACAATGGCCGCTCGCGCCTGGTGGTGCACACAAAGGCAAACGGCACGTGGTCTGCCCCCATGCCCGTGGACTTTCCCCTTGGGTTTGGCGAGAACGACGTGGAGCGCGATGGCATATTCGATTACGACTTCGACGTAGTGGAATATACGGACGGAAGAGAAAACCAGGACGCTTACGTGCTGCTGGTCTCGGGCGAGCGCCCCGACGGCGACAACACCCTTTTCGATACGGCAAGCACAGCCGGCATACTGTCCGTTGTGCGCCTGCGCATAAGCAACGGCGGAGTTCGCGTGATGTCGCACACGTCGTGGCGCAGCATCTCGCGCGGCCGCCTTCAGGAGGATGGCCACCATTGTCTGCAGTGTCCACGCATCACAGTGGGCAAGACGCTGGTCGACGGGCGCCTGTCGGGCGCTTACCTCCACCGCCGCGGAACCACCGCAGAAAAGGCGCTCGGCAGCGAGGCAGAGGTTGCGCTGGAGTGCTTCACCCTGTGGTCGGATGATTTGGGCGACAGCCTCACGTTCCGTCAGGTCCTCCGCTTTCCGCAAGCGCCATCGAGCATCGAGCTGGGCGTACCCGAGAATATCAACGGCAAAATGGTGGTGCCCGTTGCATACGAAACTGCAAACGGTTGTGGCTGCGCATCGTATGCCGTGATCGGCCAGTCCATCGCGGGTTGGGGCGTTATGCCACCAGATGCCACAGTACCCCACGCGGTGCCGTGGCCACAACATTCGGGCTTTTTGGCAACCGTCAACGAGCAACTGCAGCATATTACTTGGACGCGAGGCGCATCGGCATTTGCAACGCAGCCCGTGGGTGCCGCAGGCTGTGGCCCGGCATCGTTTAGCGTAAGCAACAACGGCAGGTGCGTGCTCTATGTAGAGAACACCGATGGCAAGGTGGGACAAACCTACGACGAAGAAGGCAACCCGGTAGCAGTGATGGGCAAGCACTTCCGCATCTTCGCCAGTACCTTGGCAGGTGATCTGTTCACGGAGCCGTTCGTGATGTGCGAGCTGGACCATCCCGTCGATCAGATAACGACATTTTTGACGTCGGGAGGCATGCTCTCCGCACTCGCCACGCACATTGTGAGCGCGGAGAAGAGCGAGGCAGAGCTGCACGGCATCGAAGTGCCCTTGGTGGCGTGTGCCACTCCAACGGGCGCGGTCGCTACCTCGGGCGCGGTGGTGCCCGGAGCAGCAGGCGAATCCTTTATGGTCACGGTGCGAAACGACGGCAACACCTTGCTGACCGCCGGCACGATCGATCTGTACCGAGAGGACTCCAGCCAGCCGTTCTCCAGCGCATCCATCGGATTCGGCGTGAACGCACGCATGGCTTCAATCTACGATCCAGAGCTTGCCGAGGACGCTTCGGCCAACGATATGGCACATGTGAAATACGCGCTCGAGACGCTGGGCGCACTTTTTGCAACGCACCCGCTGGTAGCCGACAACGGCAACGCCGTGCTGGCACCGGGTTGCACGGCACAGTTCCGCATGAGCTTCGCCATCCCCGAGAGTTGGAGCGACGAAGTGGGCAAACGCGTAACGCTGTATGCGAAGGCGCGTGATCTGGTGGCGCTCGATCCCGTAACGCTCGAGGAAATTCGACCGGGCGCAAACTCGGCGCTGGGTGCCGTACTGCACGAGCTTCATGTGCCCGACGCGGCATGCGAACGCTCAGAAGTTCAGGTCGGCGTATGCGACAGCGCGGATACGACAGAACTTCACGACGCCCCGATGACGGTCGACGGCGATGGCGGCACGAGTGGCGGCGGTACTGACAAGGGCGGCGGCTCCGGCGGAAGCAGCTCCAGCAGTGGCAAGGATCACGGCAATAACAAGCGCTCCGGAAAAGCGGGCGCGCTTGCGGGCACGGGCGACGTCAACGCTCCCCTTACGGCAGCCGCAGCAGCACTCGCCGCGGCAGGCGCCGGCCTCGTCGCCTACAGTGCCCGCCGCACGGCGCTCGAAAAAGACACCGCCAATGAGGTCAATTCTGATAAGCCTCACTAGCTCTCAGTTACCTTTGCGAGAGACGCCGACTCGGCTCATCGAACACCAAAAGGGGCTGGCCCCGATAACTCGGAGCCAGCCCTGAGTCGCCTGACATGGGAATCGCAACCCGCTACTTGAGCTTCAATGCCTCCATCATGGGCGCGGCGGCGTCCCAATCGATCTTCCAGCCAATCGACACGCGGACGGTCTCGCCCGTCGCGGGAGCCGTCGCAAACAGCGTATGGCCGTTGTCGGGACCGGTAAAGCGCAGCCACGTTATGCCGTTGTACTCGACCTGGTCGGTTGTTGTCTCCTTGCCTTCGTAGACCTGCTCTAGGCTTGCAACCTCTTCCTCCGGCGAGCGCGGGAAGATGCTGATGTTCAGGCGTCCTCCAGTCTCGTCGTGGAAGAAGTTTGCCTTTTCGCGCTCTTCGTCGGACGAATCCAGTGTGTACCCATCGGCGGCCTCGATGCTGTACGATGCGCAGTCGATGCCCGTTAAATCTGCCTTCTCGCCAGAATCGGCCACGCCGCCGGCCGCCTTGAACTCCTTGGTCTCGCATCCCGTGGTGTCAAAGTGCATGGCCTCATGATTCTTGGCGGGGGCATAAGCGTCTACGAACTCGACAGTGATGGGCCCGTAGTACGCCGTCTTGGGCGCCCAGAAATACACGTACTCAACGGTCTCGCCCGGGCCGATATCTGGCCTCTCGGAAAGGTCGATGCCCTCGTGCAGCTCATCGGGAGCCTCGCTTGCAACGTAGTCGAGCACGGCCGCCTTGCCGGAAGTAAACAACGGGTCGCCTGCCTCAAGATCGCCCTGGGCAGCATGCACGTTAAAGGAACTGAACGTCCTGTTCTTTGTGTTGTTGTTGGTGATCTTGATGTGCAGGTAAAAGCCGTCCTGCAGCTTGGCATCGCCGCGATAGAACGTACCGTGAGCCACCGACTCATAGGTAATGCCTGCCACCTCGACCGTCTGCGAATCATAGGCCCTGGGCTTTTCCTGCACAGGCGCGCTGCCGCCCGAACCGCCAGGCGAGCCGCTCGGAGCACTACCGCCACAGCCGGCCACTGTACACGCCAGCACGGCCGAAAGCGTCACGGTGGGAATTCCTAACAGCAGTTTCTTTGTCATGGGCCTCATCATTCTCACCGCTCCTTTCGGCTTGCAGCTCATCCATTGCCCGAGTCCCAAGTCGACCCCGTGGCATCGGCTTCCACTATGAGCGTATGACGAAACACGGCGCCGGCGAAGTGACCCGTGGCCCAAATAACGACCCACCAGCGTTCCTTATGGGCCAAAAGAACTCGCACATGCACGCCCCCGGCCCATAAAACGAGACGTCTGTCCCAATGTTCGATTCGATCCAACAATCCGCACGACACGTTTTCGACAACGTATCCAACCGCAAACGCAGCAAGACGCATTCGGCCGCCTTCAAATTTACTCGGGCAGAACCGACTCGGTTTTGTCCGAGTAAACTCGAGCATAAACTGATCCATGCGATACAATTAACTTGGACAAAACCGAGTCGGAAGGAACCGAGTAAGTGGAATTTATTGGCAGGGAGCGTGAGCTCGCCCGTATTAAGAAAACGCTCAAAGCACCCGAGCAGCGCAATGTTCTCATTTACGGCAGGCGTCGCGTCGGAAAAAGTGAGCTCATCAAGCAGGCGCTAACCGATTTGTCGGACGTCGCAACGGTCTATTACGAGTGCCGCCAAACCTCCGAGGCAGACAACCTCGAGAGTCTGTCCGTCCTTGTTGCTGAAGCGCTGAGCTTTCCTCCGCTCGCCTTCACAGGCATCCGCGAGCTCATCGAATTTCTGTTTGCCCAAGCTAAAGGCAAGAACATTACCCTCGTTCTCGACGAATACCCCTACTTGAGAGATGCGGTTAAAGGCTTAGACAGCATTCTTCAGACCTCAATCGACGCCCACAGGGAAGACTCACGTTTAAACATTGTCCTGTGCGGCTCCTACGTTGAGATTATGAAATCCCTCATCGAGCATGAAAGCCCCCTCTACGGGCGAATTGATCTCGCGCTTGAGCTTAAGCCCATGGATTACTTTGACGCTGCGAAGTTCTATCCCGCGTTCTCGCCCGAGGACAAGGTGCGGCTCTATAGCGTTTTTGGCGGTATCCCCTTTTACAATCGCCTCATCGATCAATCCCAAAGCGTACGCGACAACATCATCGAGCTCGTCACGGAACCTGGCGCCCGCTTAGAAAGCGAGGTGCCGTCCTATCTCAACGCCGAGATCTCGAAGATGACCAACGCCAACGAAGTTTTCGGGGCTCTCGCACAAGGCTACTCCCGTTGGGGGGACGTGCTGGCACAGTCGCACGTCTCGAGCGGTCCGGCCATGGCAGACGTGCTCGACAAGCTCATGTCACTCGAAATCGTCCAAAAGCGTGCACCCATCAACGACCCTACGAACAAGCGCAAGTCTGGCTACTTTGTAGTGGATCCGCTTTCGCTCTTTTACTATCGCTATGTTTTCCGCAATGCCTCAGCGCGTCAGCTGCTCGACCCGGAAGTCTTCTATGATCGTCACGTCTTCCAAGACTTCGAGGAAAACTACGTTCCTCATATGTTCGAGGAGATCTGCCGTCAATACCTCGTGCGGCAGAACAGGACCGGCAAGATCGAACCGGCTTTCGACGCCATAGGCAAGTACTGGTACGACGACCCCGCAAACAAAACGAGCGGCGAATTCGATGTGGTAACGCAAGACCCCGAGGGCTACGCATTCTACGAAGCAAAGTTCCGCAAATCCCCCATCACGCAAAAAATGGTCGACGAGGAAATCGCCCAAGTCGAGGCAACGGGACTCAAGTGCCATCGCTATGGATTCTTCTCCCGTTCGGGCTTCGAAGCTGGCGAAAGCGATCGAACCGTCTTCATCGACCTGCCGCAGATGTTTGGATAGGACAGGACAGGTCCCTCCCGCATTCCAAGCATTCATTATCTAATCGAACGATTGTTCGATGGATTTCGTGTTGGTTGGAATCGTCTGTGGGCTGGGCTATGCTACCTTGACTATCTATATGACTAAAACGCAGCAAAGGAGCACCGAGAGAGCGAGTATGGCAAAAAACACCGCAAACTATGGTAACGACAGTATCCGCCAGCTCAAGGACGAGGAGCGCGTACGCCTGCGCCCCGCCGTCATCTTCGGCTCGGACGGACTCGATGGCTGCGCGCATGCCGCCTTCGAGATCCTGTCCAACGCCGTTGACGAGGCGCGCCAGGGCTACGGCAAGCTCATCACCCTTACCGCCTTTCGCGATGGTTCCATTCAGGTAGAGGACAATGGCCGCGGCTGCCCGCTCGACTGGAACCCCTCCGAGAAGCGCTTTAACTGGGAACTCGTCTTTTGCGAGCTCTACGCCGGCGGCAAATACAACAATAACCAGGGCGGCGACTACGACTTCTCGCTCGGTACCAACGGCCTGGGCTCGTGCGCGACCCAGTACGCCTCCGAATACATGGACGTCACGGTTTGGCGCGACGGCAACAAGTACTCCCTGCACTTTAAGAAGGGCAAGGTCGTTGGCGCCAAAAAGAAGGCACTCGAGATTGAGCCCAGCGACGAGGACCGTACCGGCACCACCATCAAATGGCGCCCCGATCTTGAGGTCTTTACCTCCATCAGCATCCCCCACGATTGGTATCGCGAGACCATGCGCCGCCAGGCCGTGGTCAACGCCAACGTGACCTTCCGCCTGCGTATTGAAGGTGACGATGGCGAGTTTTCCGAAGAGGACTTTTGCTATCCCAAGGGCATCGAAGACTACGTGCTCGAGAAGGTCGGTACCGACTACCTCACCGAGCCCTTCTTTATCGAGGCCGACCGTCGCGGTCGCGATCGCGAGGACTTGCCCGACTACAACGTAAAAATCACTGCTTGCATGTGCTTCTCGCGCACCTTCATGATGCAGGAGTACTACCACAACTCGTCATGGCTCGAGAACGGCGGCTCACCCGAGAAGGCTGCCCGTAGCGCTCTGACCAGCGCCATCGATGCCTACATTAAGCAACAGGGCAAGTACAACAAAAACGAGAGCGGCATCAAATGGCAGGACGTCCAGGACTGCCTGGTGCTGGTGACCAACTGCTTCTCCACCCAGACGTCCTACGAAAACCAGACTAAGAAGGCCATCAACAACCGCTTTATCCAGCAGGCTATGACGGCCTTCTTTAAGGAGCGCCTCTCGACTTACCTGATCGAGAACAAAGACGCCGCCAACAAGATCATGGAGCAGGTGCTCATCAACAAGCGTTCGCGCGAGAATGCCGAGAAAACGCGCCAGAGCATCAAGACCAACCTGCAGCAGAAGACCGATATGGCCAACCGCGTGCAGAAGTTCATCGACTGCCGCTCCAAGGACAAGAACCGTCGCGAGATCTACATCGTAGAGGGCGACTCGGCAGCAGGTGCCATTCGCACCTCGCGCGATGCCGAGTTCCAGGGCGTTATGCCCGTCCGCGGTAAGATCCTCAACTGCCTGAAGGAGGATTATCCGCGCATCTTTAAGTCCGACATCATCATGGACCTTATGCGCGTGCTGGGCTGCGGTGTGGAGATCAAGGACAAGCGCATCAAGAACCTGGGCGCCTTTGACCTGGACAACCTCAACTGGAACAAGGTCATCATCTGTACGGACGCCGACGTCGACGGTTATCACATCCGCACGCTCGTGCTCACCATGCTCTACCGCCTGGTGCCCACGCTTATCGACGAGGGTTACGTGTATATCGCCGAGTCGCCGCTCTACGAGATCAACTGCAAAGAGAAGACCTACTTTGCCTACACCGAGCTCGAGAAGAACGGCATCCTTAAGGAGATCGGCGACCAAAAGTGCTCGATCAACCGCTCCAAGGGTCTTGGTGAGAACGATCCGGACATGATGTGGCTCACCACCATGAACCCCGAGACGCGCCGCCTGATCAAGGTGGAGCCCGAGGACGTCACCAAGATGGAAACCATGTTCAACCTGTTGCTGGGCAACGACGAGGCAGGCCGCAAACGCCATATCTCCGAGCACGGCAAGGAATACCTGGACCAGCTGGACCTGCAGTAGCAGCAAATCGATAACGACGGCCCATAAGAAGTTCAAGAGGAAATCGTGCCAAAGAAGAAGACGAAGAACCAGCCAAAGAAAAAGCAGGTCAACGCCGAAAACGTCATCGGCCTGCACTCCGAGGTCACCGACCAGCCGATCACGCAGACGCTCGAGGTCAACTACATGCCCTACGCCATGAGCGTCAACGTCTCGCGTGCGTTCCCCGAGATCGACGGCTTTAAGCCCTCGCACCGCAAGCTGCTCTACACCATGTACAAGATGGGCCTGCTCAAGGGCGAGCGCCAGAAGAGCGCCAACATCGTGGGCCAGACCATGAAGCTCAACCCGCACGGCGATGCCGCGATCTACGAGACGATGGTGCGCCTGGCGACGGGCAACGAAGCGCTGCTTGCGCCCTTCGTGGAGTCGAAGGGCAACTTTGGCAAGTACTATTCGGGCGACCTGAGCTACGCCGCCTCGCGTTATACCGAAGCCAAGCTCTCCCCCATCAGCGCCGAGATCTTCAAGGACATCGACAAGGACCCGGTCGACTTCGTCGACAGCTACGACGGTGCCATGAAGGAGCCGCGCCTGCTGCCCACCACGTTCCCCAACATCCTCGTCTCGGCCAACAAGGGCATCGGCGTCGCCATGGCGTCCGACATCTGCGGTTTCAACCTCAACGAGGTCTGCACCGCCACCATGCACTACCTGCAGGACCCTGACTGCGACCTGCTCGAGTACATGCCCATGCCCGACTTCTCGACCGGCGGCGAGATCATCTACCGCCGCGAGGAGATGGAGAAGATTATCGAGACCGGCCTTGGCAGCTTCCAGATCCGCTCCCGCTGGCGTTGGATTCCCGAAGAGCGCATTATCGAGGTCTACGAGATCCCCTACACCACCAAGACCGATGTCATCATCGAGCGCATCGTCAAGCTCTCCAAGGAGGGCAAGGTCAAGGAGATCGCCGACATCCGCGACGAGACAGACCTTTCGGGTCTGCGCATCGCCATCGATCTTAAGCGCGGTGTCGACCCCGACAAGCTCATGGCCAAGCTCTATCGCTCGACCACGCTGCAGGATTCGTTCTCGTGCAACTTCAACGTGCTCGTCGACGGCTATCCCCGTGTTATGGGCGTGCGCCAGATTCTGCACGAGTGGGTCAAGTGGCGTATTGAGTCCACGCGTCGCCGCATTAACTTTGACCTGGGCAAAAAGTCCGAGCGCCTGCACCTGCTGCACGGCCTCGAGGCAATCCTGCTCGGCATCGACAAGGCGATCGCCATCATCCGTGGCACCAAGCTCGAGGCCGAGGTCGTACCCAACCTTATGCGCGGCTTCGACATCGACGAGACCCAGGCCGAGTTTGTTGCCGAGCTTAAGCTCCGCAACATCAACGAGGAGTACATCCTCAACCGCACCAAGGACATTGCCAAGCTTGAGGGCGAGATTGCCGAGCTTGAGGAGATTCTCTCGAGCGAAGACAACATCAAGAAGGTCATCAGCGACGAGCTGGCCGCGGTCAACAAGAAGTACGTGATGCCGCGCCGCACGGGTAGGATCGAGCCCCATGAGGTTATCGAGGTAAGCCTGGAGCCCGAGGTCGAGGAATATCCGGTCACCATCATGCTCTCGCGCGATGGCTACCTCAAAAAGATGACCGACCGAGTGCTCAAGAAGGCGACCACGCTCAAGTACAAGGACGGTGACAAACCCTTTATCGAGTTTCCGTCCTCCAACACCCACGAACTGCTGGTCTTTACCAACAAGAGCCAGGTGTACAAGTGCAAGGTTGCGGCGTTTGAGGACACCAAGTCGGCCCAGCTGGGCTCGTACCTGCCGACCGATCTTGAGATGGAACCCGACGAGAGTGTCATCTGGGTCATCGACCCCGAGGACTACAAGGCCGACGTGTTGTTCGTCTTTGAGAACGGCCGCGTGGTGCGCGTCGCACTTGCCGGATACGTCACCAAGACCAACCGCAAGCGCCTCAAGAACGCCATCTACGGCGGCAGCAAACTGCTGTATGCCCAAGTGCTCAAGGACGATCGCGACATCGCGCTGGTCTCGAGCGACTACCGCCTGATGAACTTCAACACGTCGCTGCTCAAGACCAAAACGACCACCAACACGCAAGGCGTCCAGGCCTTTACCGCCAAGAAGGGCCGCTCGGTCACCACCGTCGGCACAACCGAGGAGATTCTTGGCGCCGGCGTCTCGGCCGAGAAGTTCACCGCGCAGAGCCTCCCCTCCGCCGGTGCCCTCATGAAGGAAAACGACATGCCGAGCCTGTTTGACTAGGTACCACGGCAACGAGACCGTTAGATACTTCGCAAAGCGACGAGGCCCGGAGCGCAACGGCATTGCGCCCGGGACTCGTCGTTTTTCTTCTCAACTATTTTTTAACGCAGATAAATTGATTTCTGCTTATTTTTCTGCGTAAAAAATGTCAGCGCCACTGCTTCGATGCCCTTTGGTCAGTCGTTAGCAAAACTTGCAAAAGTTAGCAAAACTTGCAAAAATTAGCAAAACTTGCAAAGGAGCCACCATGGAGTACAGCAAGAACCCCTTTACCCCGACGTTCGGAAGCGTCCCTCCCTTTCTAGCGGGTCGCGAGCATATTCTGCGTGACATCAACCGTGGCTTTATCAACGGCCCGGGAGATCCCAACCTGTCGACCATTTTTACGGGCGCAAGGGGAACGGGCAAGACGGTGCTTCTCTCGCTCCTTTCAGAAACGGCGCTTGAACACGGTTGGATCGCAGCAAATGTCTCCGCCATGCCAGGCATGCTCGAAGATATTATCGAGCGAACCAAAGAAGCCGCAGATAGCTACCTCTCACAGCCTCATGCGCGCATAAACGGTGTTCAAATTGGTCCAGTGGGCATCGATTGGACATATGCTCAAGAGGTCCAGGGCAACTGGCGCACACGCATGAATGGCATCTTTAAGCAACTCGAAAAACATGACATCGGACTTCTCATTACCATCGATGAAGTCACCGTCGATCTCGAAGAAATGCTTCAATTTGCCTCTGTTTACCAGCACTTTGTACGCGAAGGTAAAAAAGTTGCCCTACTCATGGCAGGACTGCCCTACAAAGTATCGGCGTTGCTGCGTAACGATTCCGTCTCGTTCCTCAGGCGTTCCCAATATCATCAGTTAGGACGAATCACTGACGTTGAAATTGCAAACGCGTTTCGCAAAACCGTTGAGGCCGGAGGACGTTCAATCACACCAGAAGCGCTCGAGAATGCTGTGAAGGCCGTCGACGGATTCCCCTACATGATGCAGCTCGTCGGATATCGCACTTGGGATGTTTCGGAGAACTCGCCCCAAATCAGTGCATCCGATGTCCAGCAGGGTTCCCTACTCGCACGCATGGAGCTGCATGATCGCATTCTCGAAACGACCTATCGAGAGCTTTCCGATAAAGACATTGAGTTTTTACTCGCGATGCTGCCCGATTCTGGCCCCAGCAGGGTCTCGGAGATAGCCAAACGCATGGGCGTCGCCAGCAACTACGCAAGCCAATACAAACGCCGCCTTCTCGAGGACGGCGTCATCGGGGAACGTGGGCGTGGTCTCGTTGGCTTTGACATCCCCGCATTCAGGGAGTTCCTGAGCGAGAAAGTCTCCTAGCACGCGGAGATTGTCCATAAGGACATCAACGCATGGCAATCAGTAATCCTCTTGGTAAGGGAAGTAGGCTTTCCGCCAACACCGATTGCCATGCGTTCTTCTTGTCCTTAGGCGAGCTTGCGAGCGAGCTCTCGCACCTCTTCCAACTTGGGCGACGATGCCATGCTTTCGCGCTCGGTCATACCGCTGATGGTGATAATGCCCTGGTCCTCCCACTTGCAGTACGCGCAGGTTGACTTGTACATGGCGATCGCCGCATCATAGACGCCCTCGCTGTGGCTATCGAGTAAAAGGGCCGTCTTGGTGAACGGGAAGCCCGTAGCACCGAAGGCGTACAGGCGGTCGATGGCGGCCTTCTCCTGCGCAGTGATATCAAACCAGTAGATAGGCGAAGCGAAGACAACCATGTCGGCGCCTTTCAGCGGCTCGATCACGTCGCCCATGTCATCCTTCTGCACGCAAGTGCCCTCATGGGCGAAGCAATACTGGCACCCCAAGCAACCAGCGATCTTTTTGCCGGCAACGCGGATGACCTCGACCGTATGGCCGGCCTCGCGCGCGGTCTCGGCAAACGCCTCAACCATGGTGTCGGTATTGGCGCCCTTACGCGGACTGCCGCTCAATACAACGATATTCATAGAAATCTCCCTCCCTCATGCCGCAGGCGCGCGGCATATTTTTTGTTTTAACCAAAACGTATGGAGTTATTCAATCGCCTCGTTTCAGCTACTCCCACTCGACAATAGGAGCCACTGGCCAAAAGCCTGTCAACATCAAAACAAGTTTTCAATCTATCGATTCTACGTGAGGCAATGGTCCTCATTTGATACCCGCGCTGTTTGCGCACTAGGGAGCAAAGGAATCTGGCCGCCGCTCAAATAAGATCACCGCCATCTTGCATAAACGACGCCATGTTAAGGTGCCTGATGCCATCCCTCTCCTGCAATAGAGGATCAAGCGTGAACAAGTAGCGCGGATAACCATCCCTGATGTGGCCGAACGGCCTGTACTCGCGCTCCTCGACGCCTCTGTCGGCAATCGACATAGAGACCTGGATGTAGGCGTAAGCATTGCGCCTACGAGCGATGAAGTCACACTCGAGCTTCCCAATACGGCCCACAGAAAGCTCATACCCGCGCGATGCAAGATAGAGGTAGATCTTCACGTCGGTATATACGCAAGATGCGCCCCCTTTTTTCTCAGCGTCCATTTCATCAGTTATGGGGGTGCTTTTTTACATTTTATAAAAAAGCGTACCGATAACTTATTCCCACTCAGTTTCGAAAATCGAATGGTTTTGAAGTTTCGAAAGCGGCAGGGCACCATGCATAAGGGCATGTTGGGATCCGCACCAGTAAAACAGGAATTGACTCACGCGAGAAGGCGCCGCCCCGTCGCCTCGATGCGTGCGACAGGCAGATTAGGTTTGGGGAGTAGAACGGCCCTTGCGCGAGGCGTGAATTGTAATCGATAAAGCCGAGCTTTGAGAACATGCGGTTTATCTCGTCGAACGTTGAGTCAACAGGGGCTTGCGCCCCGTCGGCCGACTTGGCGACGCCCATGTCCATGATGCCGGGCACAAGTGTGAATGCGCCACGTGGAGGCGAAGGGGTCACCCGAAAGGTTGATGGTAAGCGAGCACCAGAGGTCAAGGTGGTCCTCGCCTTCCGGGTTTGTGAGGTCGAGGGCGAGTGCCCCTCCCTCGGTCGCGTACAGCGGCGGCAGGCACTCGGCCAGCTCCTCAGTCATAAGCGCTTGCATGTCCGTCTCCCCTCCAGGCCACGTCGGACCCCTAGAATCTTCGCCCCGCGGGCAAAGCCTCGGCGCGCCCCATGGCATCTCGGCTTTGCCCCCTGCAATGTCGCGCAGCGGAGACACCACCTGAGACGGATGTCGATGCATCGAACCCGAGACCGGGCGCGGCGGCGGGGAGCCTCTCGCGCGAACAATCTGCTCGATCCTGCCGCACCCATCTTAAAAAAGTTCGAAAAACGTTCAATCGTACGACATCCGTCGAACAGTCGGGGGTACACACCACTACAGAAGGCCCACGGAACGGGGGGCGAGATGGTCGGCGACGGGTTCAAGGCACTCTCCGGCCCCACGCTCCGCTAGGGAGGGCGTCGGGAGGGC
>URNM01000005.1 GCA_900549185.1 uncultured Collinsella sp.
GGCATCATGGCAGCCGCCGCGCTGACGGGCCATACCGTCGACCGCGCCGAGCTCGTCCGCATTGCCACCGAGGTCGAGGGCCATCCCGATAACGTCGCCCCCGCTATCCTGGGCGGCGCCGTCTGCTCCTTTACGCCGACCGACTCGCTGCCCCAGTGCCTGCGCTACGAGGTAAGCGATCGCTTGCGTTTTATTACCGTGATTCCGCCCTACGAGGTGCATACGAGCGAGGCGCGCAAAGTTGTGCCGCAGGAGATTCCACTCTCCACCGCCGTATGGCAAATGGGCCGCATCGCCGGCATGACGCGCGGCTTGGAGACTGGTGACCTCGACCTGATTGCCGCCGCCAATGACGACCGCATCCAGGAACCCTATCGTCGCCGTCTGATTCCCGACTACAACGCCGTGCGCGACACCTGCCTTAACGGCGGTGCCAAGACCATCTGGATCAGTGGCTCCGGCTCGACCCTCATGTCCGTGACTGACGACACCATCGTGGCGAAGTTCCTGCAGGTCAAGCTGCGCGAACAGTTCCCTAAGTGCGACACGCATATTCTGACGTGCGACACGGAAGGCGCTCAAATCGAGTACCTGTAGCGCCCTGCCTCATTGCTCTCACCGGCCCCCTTGGGGCTTCCCCTGAAAACGTCCTCGATCATGAATTGCCCCGTCGTGCGCTTCGCGCGACGGGGCAATTCGATCTGCGGATTGTTTTCAGGGGAAGCCCCAAGGGGGCCTGCGCAGCCTCGAAAGGATAATCGCATTCGCTGATTTAATCTTGTGCTCCAACGGAGCCACGGACGAGAGGCCTTCGCGCTGCGGAATAATTTTGAGGGGAACACCCCGACCATCCCTGCGTTTACCTTGCTGAGGATGTCTACAGGAACCCACGCTTTGAAGGGGCGCCGGGCAGATAGGGGCTTTTTAAGTTACATAATAAACTGTTTATCTATGCTACTATTTAACTATGCATCGCAGTATGGAGGTGGTCAAAGTGTTACGCACACTCAAAGCTTCGTTTTTCCTCTCGATACTTTTGATATTACCGATATGTTTCTCGTTTAGCCCTTCGACTGCTTATGCTGCAGAAAGCGATGCTGTCGCAATTTCTGGCGCAACCCAAGATTTTGATTTAACGAAAGGTCCCGCGCAGTCTCATCAAATCAAGCTTAAGGATGGGACCGTTGCAGTAATAGGAATTAAAAAAACCAATGAGCCCAGCCTGATATGGGACAGTTACTACAACAACGCATCTGGAACTTGGACTATCTATTACAACAGTCCTTTTATTTATCGCGAATTCAAGATCAAGATAGCGAACTCGCTCATTACCAGCGCTTGGGGACAAAACTATACGACTATCGGCTGTACGGTAACTAACGAGTCCTTTATATGGAACTCGAAACAGGCGACATATCGACTCAACTATGAATCGATGGGGATGACGTCCGGTATCGCCGTGTTGCAAGCGACCATGGAAGGCAGCACGCTCCACACCTATGCAAACTAGACTAACATCAATTGAGGAAGTTCAATGATCCCAATTCCTGCACGCTCAGACATTATGATCGCTCTCGTTTGGATTCTCATCGGAGTGTTTATTTGGCGTATCTGCAAATGGGTTAAAAACAAGAAATAGTTGATAAAACGTATATGCCATTTATGCGATGCTTGGGGCCGTTAAATCGGCCCCTATTTCTATAGCTTTTCAAGCAGCAGTCACCCATTTGGAAGTCGCAATGCCATTCATACGATTTCGGCCCTTTAAGCCGCTTTCTATTGGTAGGGACTCTTGCTGGTAAGGATTGCTTACTAGATACAAACCTCGGCAATAAATTGGGTTAGGCTGCGCTGGTTTCTTTGTATTCGAAGACTGGCTCTAGGAGATCTTCGATGTTGCAGTGGAGGGCTTTTGCTATGGCTCTTACGCTTGTTACCGAAGCTTCATTGATGTTTCTCTGGCGTTGCTCGTACATTTGGATTGAGCGGAGTGATACGCCCGATTCGTATGCCAGGTCTTGCTGGGTTTTCTTAAGCCTCTTCCTTGCTAGCGCCAGTTTGGTTTGACGAGGTGTTTTCTTCGCTATATCGCAAACAAGACGCGCCACACGCTCCTCTGAGGCTTCGTGCCAGGGGTAATACATATTGCACAGCGCATCGAACGGAACGGCATGCAGCAGGTCTTCGAAAGACTCGCCCAGACGCCATTGCAGATATGCCAATATCCAGCCCGTCCAATACTCCGGCGTCTTCTCAAAACGATAGGTGCGGTCCGGTATAGACCCGCTTTGATATCCCGACCGTTCGGCGATAAGTGCGAACAGCTCAACACCTGATTTTCCCGATACGACCCATGCGTTGCCGCGCTCAAACTCGCGAGCTACGCCGCTCAGGCAAAAGAGCTCAGCGATCTCGGACCCTTCCGCTCCATAGTCGTTCACGGCATAGTCAAAGCAGTCGCCAAGGTTGTTCATTGCGTCCTCGAGGTAGTAGACGGGGTACGTCCTACTCGGACCACAACTCGTTAACTCTTGGATCATCCAAATCAACCCTCCCCGCCATTAAATCCTTGATGTCGATACCTTCAGAATCAAATCCATTTACCGTGTCCAAGTACTTGCGCCGAGCGTTCTGCTCTCGCTCAAAACGCTTGGGATAAAACTTAGATCCCGAAGCTGGCTTCCAATCGCAGAATCTAATCGCCGAGAATGCGCGCTCACTCATAAGAGCATATTGAATGCCTAGATCGCCCAGGCGCATAATGCGCTGAAGTTGTCGGAGCGAAATCATGCCGTTGACAAACTGTCTTGCAAACGAGAAATAAGAATCGTCTGCACGATAGCCTCGAATAACGTCATAAGGAGATGTATCAATTAAGCAGTTATCAAGTAGATAGCGAAGCCCCTCGCGTGCTACTGGCGTTGAAACATTGAACTCTCTGTTATTCGCCAGAATTGCAAGCCAGTTGAGAATCGAGAACTCACCTGATTCCAAATCCAAAATCGCAAGGCCATCTAAATCAAGCTCATATCGATTGGCAACGCCATCAGACTCAGTCCGGCACGCCCATTCCATTGCCATTTCCTCATGCGGCGTGCAATAAAACCCGCGCCCATAGTCATTGAATTGCCTACATTTATCCAACGATGGATGCTCGACAACAACGTCCGATCCGTGCCATAACTCCATATCGACCTCCGAACAAAAATATCACCCCAGTGATAGTGTACCATCAACTATCACTGGGGTGATATAGATAGATGCAAACTATTGCCTGCCAAGAGCCCTTACTAGAGGCAAGCCTCGGCGATGCGCTTTTTGAGTTCGTCGATGCCGGTGCCAGTCTGAGAGCTTGTGATGATCACGTTCTCGGCCGGGACGTTGAGCTGCTTTTTGATGGCTGCTGCCTGGCGGGCTTGCTGGGTGCGGCTGAGCTTGTCGGCCTTGGTGAGGCAAACGATAAAGTTGAACTCGTTGCCCTGTAGGTAGTCGATCATGTCATGGTCGAGTTTACTGGGGTCGTGGCGAATGTCCACCAGCGACACAACCAGGTTAAAGCTGCGCTCGGAGTCGAAGAAGTCGCCAATGAGCTCGGCCCAACGGTCGCGCTCGGCCTTGGAACGGCGGGCGAAACCGTAGCCTGGCAGGTCCACAAAGTGCACGTCGTCGGCCTCGAAGAAGTTGATGTTGCTCGTCTTGCCCGGCGTACTCGAAACCTTCACCAGGTTCTTGCGGCCAAAGAGCTTGTTCATGATGGACGACTTGCCCACGTTGGAGCGGCCGACAAAGCTCACCTCGGGGCAGGTGGACTCGGGGATCTGCGAAACCTTGCCGTAGCTGGCGACGAACTTGGCAAGCTGATAGTTAATGGAATCGGCCATGGACACTCCTTGGTCGTAGGTTCTTACAAATAGACGCGCTATTGCGCAGCGGCAATGCGGCGGACGATATCGAGCGTGATGTCACTTGCGACACGCGCGTACTCGAACAGATCGAACTCGCGCTCGCAAATTGCATCGTACGCCTCGTCACAATTATCGCTGATAGCGCGCAACACCAGGCAATCGACACCATTTTTGGTCGCGACATGGGCAATTGCCGCGCCCTCCATGCCGACACAATCGGCATGCGTCGCCTCGATAGCGTCGTTGCGCATGGTAGCGCCCGTCACAAAGCGGTTACCCGTGGCAATCGTGCCGACCAGGAACTGCTTGGTGCCCTCGTTCGAAGCGACTGCATTTTTCGAAGCGTCAACAAACCCACGCTCAGCAAGCACGTCGGCGGCAATATCGACCAGCGCGGGCGTCGAGCCAAACTCCTCGAGCCCCGGTGCGGACTCGGCGATAAGCGCGGTATCGGTATCCAGATAGCGTAGGCGTTTGCCAATGACCACGTCGTCGATATGGAGCTTGGGGTTCAAACCGCCCGCAATGCCCGAAAACACAACAGCCTGCGGAGCATACTTGCTAATGAGGTGCTGTGTTGCAGCGGCGGCGTTCACCGTGCCCATGCCCGCCGTTGTGGCGACAACTGTCAGGCCGTCGAGCTCACCGCTCACAACGGTCAAGCCTGCCTCCCGTGCCTCGCAAACGTCGCTCAGCTCTTCCTTAATCTGCATGATCTCTTTTTCGAGCGCACCGATAATCGCAATGGTAGCCATGCCATTCCCCAAACCTATTCGAAATTCTCAACCACGGTATGGTACCAGCATTTTGTTTGACCTCGTCAAACGAACACGCTAGGCCAGTGCAGCTCGCGTATCAAACAGAGCCTTTGCAATCGCGGCCGTAACCTCGCTCGAGCGGTCGCTCCACGGCATCGATGTCATGATACCCATGACATAGGTACAGCCATCGATGTCGATAAGGCCCGCATCGCATGTCGAGTAGTAACCATCCTCGCTAATCCAGCCTGCCTTGTTACACATCTTAAAAGGTAGTCAATTTGGGACGGGCTTGTTAGCCGATGGCCGACCTGAGTTCCGCGCGGCGCTTTTTCATGCCCATCATGACGGCATTGCGCAGCTCGGGCATGCGAGCGGTATCCATCTGAGGTACGCCCTCAAGCTTATAGGGAATCCCCAACTGCTCATATTTGACAACACCCATAGTGTGATACGGCAGCATCTCCAGGCCCACCACGTTGTGCCATGGAGCGATGAGGCGACCGAGCTTCTCGCACTCCTCCACCGTGTCGGTAATGCCCGGCACCACCACGTGGCGGATAACGACCTTAATCTTGCGACGCGCGAGCTCATCACCAAACGCCAGAATGCGTGCGGGATCGCAACCGGTCAGCTTTTTATGCTCGACTGGGTCGGCATGCTTAATATCGAGCAGTACCATGTCGGTCTCGTTGAGCACGGCATCGAACTTCTCGGGGTGGTTGGGGTCAAATGCATAGCCACAGCTATCTAGGCAGGTATGTACACGGCCATCGGGGTTGTTGTGCATTGCACGGAACAGGTCGGCCAAAAACTCGGGCTGCAGGAGCGGCTCGCCGCCCGAAACGGTAATGCCGCCGCTGCGGTAGAACTCATGGTTGCTCTGGAACTCGTCCATCAGATGCTCGACGGTCACCATAGTGCCGCCCTTAACGGACCAGGTATCGGGATTGTGGCAATACGCGCAGCGCATGGGACAGCCCTGAACAAACACCACAAAGCGGATGCCGGGTCCGTCGACCGTTCCCATCGTCTCGATCGAATGCACGCGGCCAAGGGCAAACGCAGAGTCCTCGGGACGAGCGTCCACACCCTCAAGCGTCATTTCTGCCATTCGCGCTACCTTGCCTCTCCTTGGATGTAACCAATTAAAATGCCAGAGCCATTCTAGCCCATGCGTTTGCGTTTAAACGTCTCGGACTAGAACGGCACGTTTTAATCTATCCCCCATCACCATGGCTGGGGGCTACGTCGAGATGTCAGGCTGAAGAACGCTCGCCTGCGGCCTTTACGCCTTAAGCGTGAGCACCGCACCGAAGGCGGTCGGGCCGCAATGGCTCGAGATGACGCCGCCGACCTGAGTCCAGGTAACGTCCTTAAAGCCCAGATCATGCGCATAGACCTCCATGTCATCGCGCAGCTCCTGGGAAAGGCCCACCGAATACGCCAGGCCAATGTGCGAGTAGTCAATCTCGCCCTTCGCAACCATGTGGTCAATAAAGGCGCGGGCGCACTTGAGCATAGAGCCGCGGAACTTCTTGGTCGCCACGAACTTGCCGCCCGTCACCTCAATGCAGGGCTTAATCTTGAGCAGATGGGCGCCAAGGAATGCGACGTTGGACAAGCGACCGCCCGCCTTAAGAAAGGCAAGATCGGTAGGAACAAAGCCCAGCAGCACGCGGTCCATGACGGAATTCGTAAATGCAAAGATCTCGTCGACGGTGGCATCGGGGTGAGCCTCGATGTATTTGGCGGTCTCGACGACAACGAGCGACTGGCCTACCGAGACAAAGCGCGTGTCCATAGAGAACACGTAGTCGCGACCCTTGGCGGCGATCTTCGATGATTGATGCGAGCAGGTCGTGGCCTCGGAATACGCGAGATGCAGAATAGTCGCATCGGGCTGCTCAGCGTGAATGCGGTCGTACACGTGAGCAAAATCCGCAGGCGCGCAGCCGCTGGTCTTGGGCATCACGCCAAACTCGTTGCAGCGCGAATAAATCTCGAGCGGATCGATCGAGCCGTCCTCGACGGTCTCGTCACCAATCGTGACATGCATGGGCACGCGCACGATGCCGTAGCGCTCGCAGAGCTCCGGCGTCACATCCGACCCAGACTCAACCACGATTACGTACTTGCCCATTATTATCACGACCCATCTCGACATTGGCTTTTCAATACATGGCACGCGCCGCCGCACTGTTGCACAACGGCGTCCAAGCGCCAAAGAGACGCCGCCCCTTGCACACAACAAAGGACAGCGTCTCCCTGGAAAACTCCGTGCTTATCTAGGATTCCACACGGTTTATTAAGGAGGGTTACTTATTCCGCAAACGGTCGCTATATGCGGTAAGCGGTAGTTGGCCGCGACAACTGCGACACATTCCGTCCAGCAAATCCAATCGTGCTCCACGCACGGTTAATGCACGAGGCGGTAGAAATTCATCGATGCCGCACCCTCGGCGTGCAGCTCCATCGCCGGAACCGCCGGCGAATAGGTACGGCTCGTAAGTGCCGCCTCGCCGCCATTTGCAAAAATCTCGACCATCGTAGTGTCCGAAAGCACGCGTAGGTCGCGAAGCTCGCCGAGCTCAATCGACCTCTGGTCGCGCCCATAGCCTTCGTCACCCATATCGAGGGTAAGCATCCCGTCCGTATAACGCACAAAGACACCCTTGCGGATTTCGAGCTCGACCATCTTGGCGCCCTCACAGGAAACCACAAGATCAAACAGGCGGCCCGGCTCCTCAACGGTTTCACCGCCTGTCGCGCGAACGCAGTCGCCGCGCATCTTCTCAATCTCGTGCGCCGGCTGCTGACAGAGCTTACCATCGCGTATGCTCAGCTCTCGCGGCACCGTCAACGCGCACTGCCACCCGCGTGCCACCGTCGGGTTTTCTGCCGTCGCATCGGGGCAACCAGACCACCCGATCATCAAACGCCGACCCGCAGCATCCTCAAAGGACTGCGGTGCGTAGAAATCAAAGCCGGCATCGACCATCGGGGGCATGCCCTGCCCGGTGATCTTAAAGCTCGGCGCCTCCCAATCGGCCTCGACGGAGAACCACACGCACTGGTGCGGATTGCGGTAACGCCAACCATCGGCGGGCACGCCCTGCGGACAGCAAACGAGAATTAGCTCGCCATCAAGCTCAAATAGATCAGGGCACTCCCACATAAAACCAAACTTCTCGCCCAGCTCAATGCGCGTCGCATAGCTCCAGCCCTCTAGATCGCTCGAGGTATAGACAAGCACACAGCCACGGTCGTCTTTCGTACGAGCGCCCAAAACCATGTAGTAGATACCATCGTGCTCAAGGATCTTGGGGTCGCGTACGTGCGTACCGATATCGTCGGGGTAATCGACCGGCCCAACAGCCATATGCTTCTCGCCCAATTCGTCAGGATTCTCGGCAACCATATGAATTTGGTTTTGCTCACGGCCCGTCAACACGTAGTCGTAATCATCGCGGTCAAAATGCTTGACGTTACCGGTATAGAAGTAGTGAATCTTGCCGTCGTGTACAAAGGCAGAACCAGAATACGCTCCGCTCGAATCCAAATCGGAATCGGGGAACAGCACAGGGCCGCAATTCTCGTACGTCACAAAATCCTTTGTTGTCAGATGATTCCAAAGCACTGGACCGCCATGCGCAGCATCGAATGGATCGTATTGGTGATAAATGTGATACGTATCACCGATCTGCACCAAACCGTTGGGGTCGTTGAGCCAGCCAAGCTCAGGCTCCACATGGAACAGGAGCCTATCGGGGTCGGACGCGATGCGACCTGCCGTCTCATCCTGTCCGGCACGCCACTGCCCATAGTCCGTGCGCGTCACCTTATTTTTTTGATTAAACATCGCCATTGGCTTTCTCGTCTATAGGGAAGGACGCTCGACTCACACGAGCCGAACGCCCTTCCTCAAATGGACTTATCCTCAGATTACGCCGAACGGCTCAACTAGAAGCTAACGTCGAAGCCAGCGCCAGCGCCCTCTTCATCGGTGGTCGGCACGCCCTTTGCCTTGTTGTAGGCAAAAATCAAGACGATCGGCACGATAAAGGCGATGAGATTGCCGGCCACATACCACACGAGCGTCTCGGGCGTAACGATGAGCAGGCCAAGCACACCGGTCAGACCCTGACCGATAGCGCGCACCTCAAAGAGCTTCACGAAGGCACCGCCGCAGCCTGCACCGATGCAAGCGCAGACGAACGGGATGATCGAGTAGCGCATGTTTGCAGCAAAGATTGCGGGCTCGGAGATACCGACCAGCGTCGGGATAAAGGACGACATACAGATGTTGCGCTCTTTGGAATGCTTCTTGTGAATGAGATACATGCCGATGGCGCCGCCGCCCTGGGCGATGATGGAAACCGACCAGATGGCCTGGATGTAGTTGAAGCCGGTCGTGGCAACGAGGTTGGCCTCAATACCCTGGATGAACTGATGTGTACCGGTAACGACGAGCGGCTGCAGGAACGCGGCGAAGACAAAGGCGCCAAAGACGCCCATCCTGTTGTACAGGACATCGATTACGCCAGCGAGGACGTCGCCGATCAGGTTGCCGAGCGGGCCGAACACGGTGAACAGGGCGACGTTAGCTAGAATCAGGGTAACGGTCGGGACAAAGACGAACGAAACGACCTCGGGGATGTACTTCTGGGCAATCTTTTCGACCTTGGCCATAAACCAGGCAGTCAGGATTGCAGGGAACACGCCGCCCTGGAAAGCAACCATGGGAATGGAGAGCGGACCAAAGTTCCAGTACTCAGCACCCGTCGGGTCCATAACGAACGTGTTGCGGTTCATAAGGCTCGGGTGAACCATGACGATACCGACGAGGATGCCCAGAATCGGGTTACCGCCAAAACGCTTCACCGCGCTGTACATAACCAGGACAGGCAGGTAGTCAAACGTGGTGGCGATAATGGCAAAGAAGCTTGCGAGGTTCTTGAGGAACTCGCTGTGGTCGGCAAGGCTGCCCTCCATGCCGAAGAGGCCGTTGGCAACGATCAGCGACTTAAGGCCGATGATGATAGCAGCGCCGACGAAAGCGGGAATGATCGGGATAAAGATGTCCGAGAATACCTTGAGGACCGAGAAGAACTTGCCCTTCTTGTCCGCCTCGGCGCCCTTGACCTCGGAAGCGCTGATCTCCTTAACGCCCGTCAGAGCCATAAACTCATCGTAGACCTTGTTGACGGTACCGGTACCGAAGATGATCATGAGCTGGCCGCTGTTGTACAGCACGCCCTTGACGCCATCGATGTTCTCGAGCTCGGCCTTGTTGTACTTGCTCGTATCCTTGAGCACCAGACGCAAACGCGTAACGCAATGCGTGGCGCCCTCGATGTTCTCCAGACCGCCGACGTTATCGACGACTTGCTGAGACACTACTTTGTAGTCCATGTTCCTCTCCATTCCCTTACGAAATCATAAAACGTTTTGATGCCATTACAGAGACGCGATCGTTGCATTTGCGCACTTGAGCGTACCGTCGGTGACCGTCAGCGCCACACCCTGGCCCTGCTTATTGCAGAAGCGCGCGTTAAGCGCAACATCATCGACAAAGATGGTCGCGATATCGTCGTCAACGACCAGGCGCACATGATGAGTGCCCTCGCCCTTAAAGAACAACGGACGCTCGAGGCCCATGTTGTTGACCTGGAACCACGGATACTGGGGGGCCGCCGTAAACTCGAGCTTGCCCTCACGCAGGTTGGCGCGGAACTCATAGGCAAGACCGGACTCGGCGTCCTCGGCGAGCTTAACCGAGAAGCCGGCAGCGTCACCGGCGAGCTCGATGTCGGCGTCGAGCATATAGGTGGAACCGGCATCCGCAGCGAGCACCTGCTCGACCTTGCCCGACTCGCAGGAAAGCTCAAAGGCCTCGACTGCCTTAGCCTCGCCAAAGGCGCCAAGCATGCTGTCGGGGAGTTTGGTGCCAAGCGTTCCGTCGGCACGCTGAACGATCTCGAGGGGCATAAAGGTGCCACCCCACAGGTAAGAGCTGGGGTCGCCGCCCTCGTCACGCGTAGGAACCCAACCAAAGAGAACGCGGCGCTCGCCATCAAATGCGGTACGTGCGGCATAGTACGCGCGGCCATCGAAGGAATCGTCCGCGGGAGTGATCCAGGGACCGTTGATAGAGCGAGACATGCGGTAACGGGTCTTGTTGCCATCACTGTACTCAGAGAACACCAGATACCACCAGTCGCCCATCTTAAAGAGATCAGGCATCTCAAACATGGTGTACAGGCCCGGATTCCACCAGTCGCCCTGGAACTCCCAGGTATCCAGGTCCTTGGAGGTGAACTTGACCAGACGACCGGTCATCAGACGCTTGTCCTCGCCCACACGCGTGCCGAGGATGAGCATGTACTCTTCGTTCTCCTCATCCCAAAGCACAAAGGGATCGCGCCAGTTGCGGTCATCGTAACCCTCCTGGGGCGGAAGCAGCGTCTCGGCGATGTTCTTCTCCCACTTGACGGCGTCGTCACTCGTTGCGTGAAGAAGAACTTGCTTCATCAAACGTGCGCGGACCTTATCGCGATTGCAACCAGTGTAGAGCGCATGGTACTTGTCGCCCACCTTAAACACCGTGCCGGCATAAACGTACTGGTCGACCTCCTCGTCGCCGCCGCGCTCAAGGCTCTCGCCAAAGTCCTTGTAATTGACGAAGTCCTTGGTCGTAGCGAGTGCCCAACCAAACGGCTCTCCGAAAGGTCCGGGGTTACGCGTGTCGCGCTGATGATAGAGATAGAACGTGCCATCCTCGCCGTACGGCATGATGTCGCCTACCCAAATTCCCTCAGGCTGGTAATACACCTTATGCATCCGAGACTTCCTTTCCCACGAGATACTAACTCGGTACATCTGCAAGATATGTCAATCGTTTTCATATGTCAAACGTTTTCACATCAATACGTCTTTTCGCAGTTCCAGTCGTCGGCAAACGGTTGACATATGCCGGCGAACGGTCATCAGAGGCGTTTGAGGAATTCTTTTGGCACGGGATGAACTACGCGGTTTTGCCCTCAATGAGTTCAACGGGGAGCTTGGTATTCGATTCGGGCTTTTCACCGTTAACAAGAGCGATGATGGATTGCGCCGCGAGCTCTCCGATGCGATCGATATCTTGACGAACGGTTGTTAAGTCAGGCATAAACGTCATAGTGCGGCGGGCGCCATCCGCGCCCACGACCTTAATATCGTCCGGAGCGCTCAAGCCGCGCCGCTTCATCACGTTGAGGCAGATGGCCGCCATCGTGTCGTCTCCCGCAAAGATGCCGTCAATATCGGGGTTCTCATCGAGGATCTTCGCAACGACCGCACTCTTTTCGTCGTCGGACTTAACGAACTCGACCTCACGGACAAGCACGGGCAAACCGGCCTGCTCCACAACATCGTGGTAGGCATCGGTACGCTTATTGGCAGGCATACGCATGCGGCTATTGTTACGCAGGCACAAGATGCGCGAACACCCGTCATCGATCAGGCGACGCGTGGCAAGTTCGCCGATGCCATAGCTGTCGCTCGCAATCTGAACAGAGGTCTCGCCAAGGTCGCAGTCGATACCAACCAGACTCAAGCCCATCTCGGCATACGCCTCGGCACCGATATTAAGCGAGTTGACGATGACGCCATCAACCATATTGCGCCGAAGCATATCGATATAAGAACGCTCAAGATCAGGTCGATTGGCGCTATTGCACAGCAACATCTTAAAACCGTTTTCGGCCAGGGTACGCTCAACGGCTTGGACCGCTTGGGCATGAAACGGGCTGCTGACATAGGGGACGATCATACCTATTAGATTCAGGCGACCGTTGAGCATGGCACGGGCGATATCGTTGGGCGTATAGTTGATGCGCTTCATCGCGGCATGGACCTTATCGCGGGTCTCTTGGCTAATATAGCCGCGATTATTAAGCACGCGAGATACCGTAGTAGGCGAAACCCCCGCCACCGCTGCAACTTCCTTGATGCCAGGCTTAGCCGAATCCTTAGAACGAGCGCCCTCGCGAGCCATAGCACCCTCCCCCATCAACATGTCATACGTTTACATACGAACAAAGCATACCCCAACAACAGCCAAAGCAAAACGAAACAACACACCCGCAGAAAAGGGCACGACCCAACCACGAACCCCACGCGCACAAATAATAAGGAGAGTTCCGCCTAAAGGGTGACTACACAGGACCCCAGTCGGGCCGCTTTGGGTTACTTCCCAAAACATTCCGCCGGATGCAAAGGGCTCCGCCGCGCGAAGCGCGCAGCGGAGCCCTTTGCATGTCCGAGGACACCAATTTAATTTAGCGTGGTTCCCTAAAGGGCGACAACGCAGGAGACCCGGCAAGGCCGGGAGCAATTTGTCTCGCAAACATTCCGCAGCCGCGAAGCGGCGAGGACGTTTGAGAGGCAAAGTGCGTAGGCCTTACCGGGTCTCCGGTGGGAGTTGAGTCCCTTTAGAACTTGTCGTGGAAGGTACGCGAAATGACCTCGTCCTGCTGCTCCTTGGTGAGCGTGTGGAAGTTCACGGCATAGCCGGAAACGCGGATGGTCAGCTGCGGGTACTTCTCGGGGTGAGCCTGAGCGTCGAGCAGCGTCTCACGGTTGAAGACGTTGATGTTCAGGTGGTGGCCACCCTTCTCGGCGTAAGCGTCGAGCATGTGGACCAGGTTATCGGCCTGAGTCTCGGAAACTTCAGAAACCTTCATAATGTGTCTCCTTCGATTGATAGGCGCCGGCCGAAACCGGCGCGCTAATCAGTAATCGTTATTGTTAGTATAGCACTAACAATAGTTACTCGCCCAGCTGATCAAGGTCGATATCGCCAAAGAACACCTGGTCCTCCTTGCCGAGCGCACTCGGGATGATGGAGAAGGTGTTGGAGATGCCGTCCTGAGCATCGCGGAACGGGAGCTTGGAAACCGAAGACAGCGAAGCGATGGCGCCGTGGCTATCGCGCTTGTGCATGGGGTTAGCACCCGGGGCGAACGGCTGGCCAGCCTTGCGGCCGTCGGGCGTGGAGCCGGTCTTCTTACCGTACACGACGTTGGAGGTAATGGTCAGAACCGAGGTCGTGGGCACGGAGTTGCGGTAGGTGTCGTTCATGCGGATGTACTCCATGAACTGGTGCACAACGTCGTGAGCGATCTGGTCGACGCGGTCGTCGTCGTTACCGTACTTGGGGAAATCGCCCTCGGTCTCGAAGTCGACGATGATGCCGTTCTCATCACGGACGGGGTGGACCTTGGCGTACTTGATGGCGGACAGGGAGTCAGCCACGACGGAAAGGCCAGCGATGCCCGTAGCGAACCAGCGATGCACGTGCTTGTCGTGCAGAGCCATCTGAATGCGCTCGTAGCAATACTTGTCGTGCATGTAGTGAATGATGTTCAGCGAGTTGACGTACACGCCAGCAAGCCACTTCATCATGTCGTTGTACTTGGCCACAACGTCGTCGTAATCGAGCGTGTCGCCCTCGACGGCGCGGTACTTGGGACCGACCTGCTTCTTGGAGACCTCGTCAACACCGCCGTTGAGTGCATACAGCAGGCACTTGGCCAGGTTGGCACGGGCGCCGAAGAACTGCATCTCCTTGCCAATGCGCATGGAGGACACGCAGCAGGCGATGCCGTAGTCGTCGCCGTGGTAAACGCGCATGAGGTCGTCGTTCTCGTACTGGATCGAGGAGCTGGCGACAGAAGTCTTGGCGCAGAACTTCTTGAAGTTCTCGGGCAGACGGGTCGACCACAGAACGGTCATGTTGGGCTCGGGGCTGGTGCCCATGTTCTCGAGCGTGTGCAGGTAGCGGTAGCTCATCTTGGTAACGAGCGTACGGCCGTCAACACCCATGCCGCCGATGGACTCGGTGACCCACTGCGGATCGCCGGTGAACAGGGCCTGGTACTCGGGGGTACGGGCAAACTTGACCATGCGGAGCTTCATGATGAAGTGATCCACGAACTCCTGAATCTGCTCCTCGGTGAAGGTACCGTTGGCAAGGTCGCGCTCAGCGTAGATGTCGATGAACGTAGAGGTACGGCCGATGGACATAGCGGCGCCGTTCTGCTCCTTGACGGCAGCGAGGTAGGCGAAGTACATCCACTGGATGGCCTCCTGCGTGTTGGTAGCAGGGTTGGAAATATCGAAACCATAGGTCTCGGCCATCATCTTGAGCTCGCCGAGGGCGCGGATCTGCTCCTGCAGCTCCTCGCGATCGCGGATGTTGTCGGCGGTCATAACCGTCGGGGTGGAAGCCTTCTGGGCCTCCTTGTCCTTGATCAGGTAGTCGACGCCGTACAGGGCAACACGACGGTAGTCGCCGATGATGCGGCCGCGGCCATAGCCATCGGGCAGACCGGTGATGATGTGAGCCGAGCGGCAAGCACGCATCTCGGGGGTGTAAACATCGAAGACGCCAGCGTTGTGGGTCTTGCGCTCGAAGGTGTAGCGCTCGACAACGTTCTCGTCGACCTTATAGCCGTGCTGGCTGGCAGCCTGGCAAGCGATGCGGATACCACCGTTGACGTGCAGCGCGCGCTTGAGCGGCTTGTCAGTCTGGAGGCCGACGATGGTCTCCTTCTCGCGGTGGGCGTTATCGATGTAGCCAGCGGGGTGGCTCACGATACCCGTGACGGTCTTGGTGTCCATATCGAGGACACCACCCTGCTCGCGCTCCTTAAGCAGCAGGTCGAGAACCTCGCCCCACAGCTCCTTGGTACGCTCGGTCGGGCCGGCGAGGAACGACTCGTCGCCCTCGTAGGGGGTGTAGTTCTTCTGGATGAAGTCTCGGACGTCAACCTCTCCCGTCCAAATGCCTTCCTTGAAGCCTTCCCATGCCTCCTGCATTGTGTAACCACGCTCCTAGTTACGTGTAATGCGGCGTTCTCTCACACCGCTGCTTATTGAATTCTTGAATTTTCGGTTTGCACTACCGGCTTCTTCCGTTCTTCACCACACGTTGGTGCAGAGAAAAACGTTTGTCCACCTTGGAACTACAACCCAAAAACCCAAGATTTCACCCGTCTGAGAAGGATAACATAGCGACCCTCTCCATCTGGGCTGTTATATGTTTCTTTTTTTATATCATAAGGGCGTTTTTTACAAACCCGCAGGAAATGAGAGCGTGAACAACTACCGTTCACCGATTTGTTTGGTATTTTTGCTTGCCTTTGTACGACGTTCACTCTAGCTGTTATGCCAGTTTTAGCAGGGTAAAGTGCCCCAGAGACCCCATGAAACTGCAGGGCGACCACGGGATTTCCCCCGGGGCCGCCCTGTGGCATGGCTAGTTTTTAGCTTTGATTGCCGCTTGGCATTAGGCGGCTGCGGAGGCCTTGTCGGTCGTTGCCTTGCTATCGCCGTTGCCCTGGCCCTCAAAATGCTTGTGGCACCAGCTGGTGACCAGAGGGGTCAAAATGGCCGTCACAATAGCGCACGCTGCAACCTGTGCGGTAGCCGTCGCGAGCACCGCACCGCCGTACATTGCCTCGTTGACGCTTGCCATGGCAGCAGGCGTGGCCACATTGGCTCCGGCGCAGCTCGAAATGGCCGCACCTGCGACACCCGTACCGCCCGTGAGTTTATCGACCGCGATAACGGGGATAGCAAAGACCACCGAGCAGATCACGCCGAGCAGAATACCGGGAAGACCGCCATTAATGAGCTGCCCAAAGGTCATGGTCGAGCCCATGGCAAAGAAGACGAGCACGATGATGGCGGAAAGTGCCGGTGCCATCATCTTCTTAAAGCTGGGGAAGAGGTTACCCAGGATAATGCCGACGACGATCGGCAGGATGGCGCCCACGAGCGACCAGCCGATCGGAGCCTGACCGGCAGCGCCGAGCACAATCATCGTGACCGGAGGGCCGACAACCAGCGTGGTGATGGCGACGGCGCCACGTTCGGCCTCGTTGCCCATGGTGCCCATCAGTCCAGCGTACATAGCGTTGTTGGCACCCGTGCAAGCGGCCAGCATTACCATGGCCGAGATGCCAAACAGGTTGTCGTTGAACACATACAGGATGAGCAGCGACACGGCAACGACCACGATCTGCTTGACGGCGATGATGATGGCACCGCGGGCAGCGGCGGCAGGAGCACTCTTAAACGAAATCGTCGTACCGACGATGAGCAAAAAGGCGCCCACGAGCGGGCCTGCGCCCTGCTGGGTCATACCAAGCGTAAAGCTGCCGAGCGTTTTGAACAGGTCGGGGAATAGCGTGTTGAGCAGGCAGCCCAGCAAAAGCGGCACCAAAATATTGGCACCCGGGATGGAGGACATCTTAAAGAACGGCTCCTTTGCCGCCGGCGCCTCCACCGCAGTCGATTCACTCATATATATCTCCTTTGGATGCATGCGAATCGTAGCCGCATGCGCCTATATCAGAAAGAAGGCGACGGTCCCGAGTCGCAGGAGCCGTCGCCGAATAATCATCGCGGGGTATTACCCGTCCAGGACGATGCCGCCGTCGCAGTCACCGATCTCGCCGTTCACGAAGCTGGCGAGGTCGGAAGCGAAGAACAGCACCATCTGCGCAGGCTCGCTGGCCTGGGCGGCGCGGCCCAGAGGAATACCGTTGATGATGCGCTGAGAATTCTCGTCAGAGAGAATCGAGGTCATATCGGTCAACGTGAGCGACGGGCACACGGCGTTGCAGCGGACGCCAAACTTGCCGCCTTCCTTGGCGACTGCCTTGGTTAGACCGTTGACACCGGCTTTGGAGCTCGCGTAGGCAGCGGTGCCGAGCAGGCCGCCGCCGATCTTGCCAGCAACAGAGCTCACGTTGACGATAGTGCCGGCATGGGCCGCCTTAAAGTGCGGGTACACGGCGTTCATCATAGTGAAGGTACCGTTGAGGTTGATGTCGATGGTGCGACGCCACTCGGTGTCATCGATCTCGTCGAACTTCTTGGTGCTGATGACGCCAGCGCAGTTGATCAGGATGTTGGTTTGCGGCAGGTCCGTAAAAATCTGCTCGACGGTCTCGCGCGCCTTGGGCGCATCGGCGACATCGAGCTGATAGAACTTGTTGCCCTCGCCAAGCTCGGCCACTGCGGCCTCGCCCTTAGCAGCGTTCCTTGCGATGAGCGCGACATGTCCGCCGCCCGCGACGATGCCCTTGGCGATCTCGAGGCCAATGCCCTGAGTGCCGCCCGTGACAATCGCGGTCTTGCCCGTGAAGTCAAATGCCATGACTCCATCCCCCTTTATTTAGGTGTCTCCTTGCGGGAAGTTGGAGCATCGCACGTGGCGATTATATGAGTCCCAGTCGTCATGGTGGTGACAACCCCTCGCCTATCCGTGTGCATGATAATTCTTTAAAACGCTACAATTTTTGAATGATTTTAAGTTTTTATACGCTCTTTATATTGCCTAGCAACCAAGTAGATTTTTGGGACATACCTAGAAATCTACCGAATGGGATAGTTGAGCGGGGGTATCATCTTTCACCGAAAATAGTTTCTAGTGTTAGGGGTTTTCGGTGGAAGATACCGATTTCCATGAGCTTGGGCGTCAGCTCTTAACTGAGTTTGGCAGCATGCATCAGCGTATTTCGCGCTTTGCGGACAAAGCTCTCGGCGGCGAGATGGCTGTCATGCGCGCCCTCATGCTCGCTGGCGGCTCGCTCACGCCGAGCGAACTCGCTGATCGTGCCTGGGTCTCGAACGCCCGTATCGCCAATATTCTGCGCGCCCTCGAAGCCAAGGGCTGGGTCGAGCGCAAGCACTCAAAGACCGACCGTCGTCGCGTACACGTCACGGTGACCGACAAGGGATTCCAGGTCCTCGAAATCAAACGTCGGGAATTCGAGGACCGCACCGCGGCCTTCCTCGAGCAGCTCGGCGAAACAGATACCCAAGAGATGGTGCGCCTTCTAAGACGTGCCAACGAAATTATCGACCGCAATCAAGAAAGGAGAGATGCCGAGTGAGGATTCTCAGACTCTTTAAAAAGCATATCCTGGCACTGTTCGCAGCTATCGTACTTATCGTAATCAGCTGCAACGCCGATCTGGCGCTGCCTACCTATATGAGCGACATCGTCGACGTGGGCGTGCAGCAAGGTGGCATCGCCTCGCCCGTGCCCGACACCATCCGCACCGAATCGCTCGACGACCTCGAACTCTTTATGAGCGCCAAGGACGCCAAGGCTGTGGAGGCCGTGTTTAGCAAGGCAGACAATAACGGCATTCGAACGTACAAGGGCACCGAGGAGGAGCGCGCCGACGGCGGCAAGATTGCCGACATCATGAGCCTGCCCGAGACCGTCGTGCTCGCCTTCAACCAGGGCATCGACGCCGACTCCATGGGCGACATGGCCGGCACGTCCAGCGAGAAAGACAGCAACGCTGCCCAGGCCATGCCCACCCCCGAGCAGATGGCGGCGATGACGCCCGAGCAGCTCGCCGAGATGCAGCAGAAGGCCGCAGCGGCGCAGAACATGCAAAAGCAGATTGATGCCGACGGCGGCAAGATTACCATGAAGAGCCTGCGTCTAGGCGTTGAAGGTGGCCTAATCGACCAGGGCAAGCTCGTCGAGGGCGCTAACGATATGGCGGACAAAATGGGCTCCATGTCGGGTTCCATCGTGACCCAACGCGCTGTGAGCTATGTGCAGGACGAGTACAAGGCGCAGGGCATCGACCCCGCCGACGTGCAGAACGCCTACCTGGGCCGCATGGCGACCACGATGTTTGGCCTGTGCCTGGTGTCGCTCGTCGCCACCATCCTGACCGGTGCCGTGGCTTCGCGTACCGCCTGCTCCATCGCCCGCGACCTGCGCCGCGAGACCTTCAACAAGGTTATGCACTTCTCGCCGGCCGAGGTGGGCAAGTTTAGCCAAGCCTCGCTCATCACCCGCTGCACCAACGACATTCAGCAGATTCAGATGGCCGCAACCCTGTTTATCCGCATGTGCCTACTGGCGCCCATCATGGGCATCGTCGCCGTCATGCGCGTCCTGGCCAACCACACCGGCCTGGAGTGGACCATCGCCGTGGCCATCATCGCCGTCTCGGCCGTTGTCGGCGTGCTTATGGGCCTCACCATGCCCAAGTTCAAGAAGATGCAGAGCTTTGTGGACCGCGTGAACCTTACCGCCCGCGAGCTGCTCGACGGTCTTATGCCCATCCGCTCGTTCAACCGCGAAGAGCATGAGCTCGAGCGCTTTGACAAGGCTTCGCTCGACCTGATGACCACGCAGCTCTACACCAACCGAGCCATGAGCTTTATGATGCCGCTCATGATGCTCGTCATGAACTGCATCACCGTGCTTATCGTCTGGTTTGGTGCGCAGGGCGTGTCCGACGGCGTGATGCAGGTCGGCAACATGATGGCGTTTATCTCCTACACCATGCAGATCGTCATGGCGTTTATGATCCTCACCATGGTGTCGGTCATCCTGCCCCGCGCCGAGGTCGCCGCCGAGCGCGTGGAAGAGGTCATCACCTGCCCCACGAGCATCAACGACCCCGCCTCGCCCAAACTGCCTGCTGCCAGCGCGCCGCGCGGTGAGCTCACCTTCCGCGACGTGAGCTTCCAGTATCCCGATGCCCGCGCCGATGTCATCAGCGGCGTGAACTTCACCACGCATGCCGGCCAGATGCTCGGCATCATCGGCTCCACGGGTTCGGGCAAGTCCACGCTCGTGCAGCTCATCCCGCGCCTGTACGACGTCACCGGCGGCAGCATTTCGCTCGACGGCATCGACGTGCGCGATATGACCCTTTCCGAGCTTCGCCGCCGCATTGGTTACATCCCGCAGCAGGGGCGCCTGTTCTCGGGCACCGTGGAGAGCAACCTTAAGTTTGCCGGCGACATGGTGAGCGACGAGGACATGCACCGGGCGGCACGCGTCGCCCAGGCGGAGGACTTTATCGCCGAGCGCGAGGGCGGCTACGACTCCCCCATCAGCCAGGGCGGCTCCAATGTTTCGGGCGGTCAGCGCCAGCGCCTGGCCATCGCCCGCGCGTTGGCCAAAAAGCCCGAGGTCGTGGTGTTCGATGACTCGTTTAGCGCCCTCGACTACAAGACCGACGCGCGTCTGCGCGAAGAGCTGGCCAAAAACGTTACCGACGCCGCGCTCGTGGTCGTGGCCCAGCGCATCGCGACCATCATGCACGCCGACCAGATCATCGTGCTCGACGACGGCCATGTGGTGGGCACCGGCACGCACGAGGAGCTGCTGCACAGCTGCCCGGCGTACCTGGAGATCGCACAGTCGCAGCTTTCCGCCGAGGAGCTGGGGCTCACCCAAGAAGAAATTGCAGCCGTTATGGAAGGAGGCGAGCACTAATGGCAGACGAGACCAAGACTCAGATTCCCAAGTCCACCCGCCAGCGTGGTCCCATGGGCCGCATGGGTGGCATGCGTCGCGGCGAAAAGGCCAAGGACTTTAAGGGCACCATGAGGCAGCTGCTCGGCTATATCGGCCAGCACAAGATTGCCGTGCTTGCCGCCGTCGCCTTTGCCGTGTGCTCGGTCGTCTTTAACATTGTGGGACCCAAGGTGCTCGGCCAGGTTACGACCAAGCTATTCGAAGGCCTGGTCGCCAAGGTCAACGGTACGGGCGACGTTGACTTTGCCTGGATCGCCAAGACGCTCGGCTTTTTGCTCTGCCTGTATCTGGCAAGCTCTGTTTGCAGCCTCATCCAGGGCTGGCTCATGACCGGCGTCACGCAAAAGATCTGCTACCGCATGCGCAAGGAGATCGCCGCCAAGATCGCCGTCGTGCCGATGAGCTACTTCAACGGCCACAGCAAGGGCGACGTGCTCAGCCGCATCACCAACGACGTCGATACGCTCGGCCAGTCGCTCAACCAGAGCGTGACACAGCTCATCACGTCGGTGACGCAGATTATCGGCGTGCTCGTCATGATGCTGTCGATCAGCCTGCCGCTCACCGGCGTCACCGTGCTCACGCTGCCGGCTGCCGCAATTATCCTGACCGTGATGATTCACTTCTCGCAGCCGTACTTCCGCGAGCAACAGCAGGTCCTGGGCGCCGTCAACGGCATTATCGAAGAGGATTTTGCCGGCCAGAACGTTATTCAGGTGTTCGACCGCGCCGAGGCCTCGATCGAAGAGTTCGACCATCAAAATGACCGCCTCTTTATTAGTGGCTGGCGTTCGCAGTTCCTGTCGGGCCTGATGATGCCGCTTATGAGCCTGGTGGGCAACATGGGCTACGTGGGCGTCGTCGTGGTGGGCGCGCAGCTCGCGCTGACCGGTAATGCCACGCCCGGCGACATCCAGAGCTTTATCCAGTACGTTCGCAACTTTACGCAACCCGTGCAGCAGCTGGGCAACGTGAGCAACACGATGCAATCGATGGCCGCTGCCACCGAGCGCGTCTTTGAGTTCCTGGCCGCGCCCGAGGAGGAGCAGAAGGCCGACGCGCAGATTCCCGAAAAGCGCCCCGGTCACGTGGAGTTTGACCATGTCAAGTTTGGCTACACGCCCGACAAGACCATCATCCACGACTTTAGCTGCGAGGCGCAGCCCGGCCAGACCATCGCCATCGTCGGCCCCACCGGCGCCGGCAAGACCACGCTCATCAAGCTGCTGCAGCGCTTCTACGATGTGGACGGCGGTTCGCTGCGCGTCGAGGGTGTCGACGTGCGCGACTGGGACCGCGCGGCACTTCGCGGCGAGTTTGCCATGGTACTGCAGGATACCTGGCTGTTTAACGGCACCATCCGCGAGAACATCCGTTACGGACGCCCCGATGCGAGCGATGCCGAGGTCGAAGCCGCCGCACGCGCCGCACGCTGCGACCACTTTATCCATACGCTCGCCGGCGGCTACGACTTTATGATTAACGAGGAGGGCACTAACCTGTCGCAGGGTCAGCGCCAGCTCGTGACCATCGCCCGTGCCATTTTGGCCGACCGCCCGGCGCTGATTCTGGACGAGGCGACCTCCAACGTCGATACCCGCACCGAGGAGCTCATCCAGCGCGCCATGGATGCGCTGATGCAGGGCCGTACCAGCTTTGTTATCGCGCACCGCCTGTCCACGATCCGCAACGCCGACGTAATCTTGGTGATCCGCGACGGCGACATCGTCGAGAAGGGCACACACGACGAGCTGCTCGCCCAAGGAGGCTTCTACGCCGACCTGTACAACTCGCAGTTCGACGAGGCGGCGTAGATTCGGCCGCAGGGAACGAATGACGCCCGAGAACGGGGGCGCAGGACAACCTGCGCCCCCGCTTTTATTTTGCGGCCCTCGAACCGCCTCCCCCCTGGGACCTGATTGACAGCCCCTTCCAAGCAACGTGGCATCATTCCATTCCAGGTCCAGCTGACGTTTCCCCAGATAAAACCTGCCAAAATAAACCTGTCCTTTTTGGCAGGTTTCGGGGTGACAAGGGCTTGCACTTTAGCGTGCGACAGCGGATAATGCCGAGCATTCGACAATCCGCTTATTGCTCTTTCTGTAGATTGAGGAGGCCCCTATGGCCATGGAATTCAAACGCAGGCTGCCGATCCCCATGGAGATCCGCGAGGAAATGCCGCTTTCAGCCGAGCTTACCGCCAAAAAGCAGGCATTTGACGCCGAGGTCGCCAAAGTCTTCACCGGCGAGGACGCACGCAAGGTGCTCATCATCGGCCCGTGCTCTGCCGACCGCGAGGACTCGGTACTTGAGTACATGAATCGTCTGGCCAAGACCGCCGAGGAGGTCAAGGACAAGCTCGTCATCATTCCGCGCGTCTACACCAATAAGCCGCGTACCAAGGGCACCGGTTACAAGGGCCTGCTGCACAACCCCAACCCCGAGGCTCCCGACGACCTACTCGAGGGCGTCAAGGCCATCCGCCATATGCACCTGCGCGTTATTGAGGAAACGGGCTTCTTTACCGCCGACGAGATGCTTTATCCGTCCAACTACCAGTACCTCGTTGACCTGCTGAGCTATGTTGCCGTGGGCGCACGCTCGGTCGAGAACCAGGAGCATCGCCTGGTGTCGAGCGGCATTTCGGTGCCCGTCGGCATGAAGAATCCCACTGCCGGCTCTACCACCGTTATGCTCAACTCCATTTACGCCGCGCAGGCGCACCAGAGCTTCATCTTCCGCAACTGGGAGGTCGAGTGCGACGGCAACCCGCTTGCGCACGCTGTCATGCGCGGCTACATCGGCCTCGACGGTCGCACCTACCCCAATTACCACTACGAGCACCTGGAGCGCCTGGCCGAGCGCTATACCGAGCACGCCGGCTATGCCAATCCGGCAGCGGTCATCGACTGCAACCACGACAACTCGGGCAAGCGTCCGCTGGAGCAGTATCGCATTTGCAAGGAGGTGCTCGACAGCTGCCGCCGCAACGAGTCAATCTCCAAGCTGGTCAAGGGCTTTATGATCGAGTCCTACCTGGAGGATGGCAACCAGCCGGTCGACGGCGGCGTCTTTGGTAAGTCGATCACCGACCCGTGCCTGGGCTGGGAAAAGACCGACTACCTCATCCACGAGATCGCGGAACGTATTTAGTTACGCGGTTTTACCAAACCGCGTAACGACTCGACGCTGCAAACCCGCCAGAGCGGCAATCTGCCTTTCAGCTTCGACGGCATTGACCAAAAGGTCAATGCCGCCTCGCTTCAAGGCACCTTGCTCGCTCTGGCGGGTTTTCGCTGACGTTTTTCGACCTGCATCGTTGCCAGGGTTGGCACCAATGACTAATGCGGTAACAAGCTACGTCAGTCCGCTTGACCGGCTGGGTTTCTGAGGTGCGGCAGATTCCCGTGAAAGAGGTGCGCCGCGTACTTTGGGTACGCAAGCGACGAATGAACGGGAAGGTGCCGTGCCTCGGGAAGACAGACAGTTACGCCGAGGGTTCCTGCTGAGTAATGCAGTGGATATTTCCGCCACCGAAGACGACCTGCTCGGACTGAACGCCGACGCACTTGTAGACGCCCTCGCCCCAGACCTCGTCGTAGATCTTCTGGAGCGTGTCAACGGCAAGCTGATCGTTCTCGTCGCCGTACTGCGGGACGATAACGCCGTGGTTGGTGACCAGGTAGTTCATGTAGGAGGCGATCAGCGGCTCGTCGGCGACGCGCGGCTCGGCGTTCTCGTCGGCGTCGATGGTGTCGCAGGAAGCCTGGTCCATGAACAGCGGGTTCACGGGCATGCAGAGCTTGTAGACCTTCATCTTGCGGCCTTTGGCGTCAACGGCGTTGGAGAGGGTCTCGTAGATGGCGTGGCACTGCTCGTAGAACGGATACTCGGGATCGTCAGTCCAGATGCAGGCCATGACGCCCGGAGCGATGAACGTGGCGACGTCATCGATGTGACCGTTGGTCTCCTCGGGGTCGATGCCCTCCTTGACCCAGATGACCTTCTCGACACCCAAATAATCCTTGAGGTGTTCGTCCATATAGGCGCGAAGTTCCTCGCTCCAGGGCTCGAACTTCCTCTTGAACTTGGGCCAGATGGACTCGGGATCCTCTTCCTCCTCCAGAACCGCAGAGCAGGTGCGGCCCGGGGAAAGCAGGCACTGGTCGGTCACGACCACGGTACCTTCGCCGTCGACGGTGATGGAACCGCCCTCGAGGATCATGTCATCGGGACGGTAGCGACGGCAACCAGAAAGCTCGGCAATCTTAAGGGCGACCTGCTCGTCCTTGTCCCACGGGAAGTACAGGCCGTCGACAAGACCGCCATAAGCGTTGAAGTGCCAGTGGTTGGCGCGCTTCTCGCCCTTGCCGTTGATAACAAACGTGGCAGCGGTGTCGCGGAACCAAGCGTCGTCGCTGGTCATCTCGATAACGGTGACGTTCTCGTCTTCATCAAAGACGGCCTTGCAGTTAGCGTAGTCGGCCTGGTTGGCGCATATGGTAACCGGGGTGAACTCGGCAATGGCGCGGGCGATGGCGGCATACTGCTTCTGAGCCGGCTTGGCACCATGGGCCCAGGTATCGGTGCGATGGGGCCAGCCCATCCACACGCGATCCTGCGGAGCGAACTCAGCAGGCATAAAGTAGCCGTCGGCCTTAGGGGTGGACTCGGACTCGGTGATCGTACGCATAAGATTTCCTCCAAATCGAACGATCGCTTGCTGCAGGCGGGGTACCCGCAGCCTAAAACCAAGAGGTGGCGGACGCCCGTTCCCCGGCAAAGGTCGGGGCGCCCGGCGCCGGTTTTCACGGAGTCGCACCGGCAAGCGACGACGTAACCTGGCGCGCGGAGACAAAACGCACGAAGGATACGGAAGAGAGATTGGGGCGGGCGGTGGTTACCAGAGCTATCGCTCACACCCACCCCGGGGAATGGTCAAGTGGCGAGGAGGGTTGGAGCCCCGAATCCGGATGCTCTAGTTCTCCTCGGCCTCGGCGGTCTCCTCAACGAGACGCTGAGCAGCTAGTTCAGGGGTGAGACCCTTATACTCGGTCTCACGACCCTTAGCGCTGACGACGCGGACAACCTCGCCAATAAGCAAAAGCACGATGAAGATAACGATCATCGGGACCTTATCGCCAATCTCATCGACAGAGAACGGAATCAGCGTTGCAACGATAGCCAGAATCAGCTCGATGCAGGGAATAGCCAGCATGACCTTCATCATGGCGCCCTTAAACGGAAACGTAAAGATGCGCGCACGGTTAGGGTCGTTCTTACGAAGGTTGAGGAATGCCGGGAACATCGGGATGTAGGTGAGCAGCAGGAATACAACGGAGGTACCGAAGAGCATCCAGAAGACACCGTTGGAGATGGCGTCGATAGGAACGAGCTGCAGGCACAGCACCAGGGAGGCGACGATGGCGTTGACCAGGTTGGCGCCGTTGGGCATGTCGTCGTCCGAGATCATCGAGGCGAAGACCTTGGGCATGTTGCCATGCTCGGCAGCATAACGAGCAACGGAGTTGACGCCGAAGGACCAGGCAGCCATGTTGGCGAACAGGGTGATCAGGAAGGCAATGCAGATGACCTTGAAGATCATGGAGTCGCCCACCATGGTCTGGACAGCATAGATCATGCCGTAGTCGGGATCGATGGAATCGGCCGGCACAGCAGCGCCGATGCCAAAGCCAGCGAACAGGTAGATCACGGCGATAGCCAGGCCGCCAACGATGATAGCCTTGGGGATATCGCGAGCGGGATCGGCCATATCGTCGGTCATGGTGCAGATGACCTCGAAGCCCATGAAGTTAAAGATGATGATCGACAGGTAGCCGAGCGCGTTGGTGTTGGTGAGCTCGGGCAGGAAGGTGGCAGCGGACATGTCGTTCGCAAAACCGTTCTCCATGGCATACCAAATACCCAAAGCGCCGACGATAACGGCAACGGCAACCTTGACGATGGCGCCGCCGTTCAGGACCCACTCGGAGTCGGCCGCCTTGGAGCGGCCCATGAGGTAGACGATCCACACAAAGGCAAGATCGATACCCAACTTGGCGATCAGATTGAACTCGACGCCAAAGACCATGCCCAGAATGTCGGGGAACATGGTAGCCAGCGAGGCGATCCACAGCGGGTAGTTAACCCAGTAGTAGTACGAGATGCGGGCGCCCCACTTGTCGCCCAGGCCATCACGTACCCAGTCGTAAATGCCGCCCTCGCCGTCATAGGTAGTGCCGAGCTCGGCGACAACCATGCCATAAGGGAGCAGGAAGGTCAGGATCAGGAAGATCCACCAGAAGAACTGCTGGTTGCCAATGGCAGCAGCGGGAGCGGCGGCCTCGCAAACGAAGACGACGCAGATGATGGTCGAAATGACCGTCAAGAAGGAAAGCTTCTTCTTCTTTCCGTCGCTCATGATGAGCTCCTTCGCTCAGTCTTGGACAAATCGAGACCCTTAAGATATTAAGACAATTGCCAAGCCTCGGTGAGCGAGCGACAGGAGACGAGCATCCGCCGCCCGCAAACGCGCTTTTAGAAGCCTTGAGGCTTAGAGCTGCTCGAGAGCCTCGAGAGCGGCGCTCTCGCTTGCCGCCTATGCCTCGTCTCGCCGACAGTTCTTTATCTATGGCAGCGGCGTTTTTATTTGCTATGCCTTCGAGATGAGCGAGATTTTCTTTTTTGAATACACGCTGCAAAACCAGAGCTTTCCAGCTAGCGACTATTGCTCAATCATCATGCCCGTGATGCGGACCCTTGTGGCGACCGCTTCGCAGGCTTTTATTTGGGCCATTGCCAGGGACTTGCTCGACAAACATTCTAAAAAGCAGTTCGTTATCCCCGTCGTAACGTTTTTGCTGTGCGGGTCGCTGACTATCGCCGCTGTCCCCTACGGCCCCATGCATCAGTGGCTCTACTACGCAATGCGCCAGGTGTTCCTTATCTTTGTGGGGCTGTACATCTTTTGGACGGCTCATAAAAGTACAAAGGTCGAGTTGAAGGCACGCGTTAACAACCAACGAAAGCACCTGATTATCGGCGCCATCCTGGTCGGGTGCATCGTTGCCGAGGACTTCTACAGCATCCTGGTCGTCCCCATGAGCCTGGCGCCCTCTTGGCTGCAGCTATACCTGTCCGAGCGCAACTTTAGCGAGAACGTCTTTGCGTGCTACTTTGCGATTCTGCTCATCGCCTACGCCTATCACGTGCTTTCGATTCGCATGCAGGAGGCGTCCGAAGAAAAGAACGCCAGCGATCTTGATCGACACATCGAAGAGCAAATGCCCTCTTATCGCAACGCCTACAAGCTCTCCAACCGCGAAGCCGAGGTTTTGCGTCTGGTAGTGCGGGGCAAGTCGAACCAAGAGATTGCTGACGAGCTATCCCTTGCCGTGGGCACCGTCAAGACCCACATCCACAACATCCTGGTCAAAACCGAACAGCAAAATCGCACGACGTTAATCCTCCACTTTTGGAAGCGCTAACCTGCCAAAAAGGGACAGGTTTATTATGGTATGTTTTATCTGGGCAAACGCCAGCCGCCACGAGAGAGCTGTTTTTCCCTCGTGGCGGTCTTCTAGCAGAAAAACCAAGTGAGTAGGCTTTTTGCAGGAGGCCAAGCACGCCCCAAAACGCCACAGCTCTGACCTGCGGTTTTATCGATCATTTGTCGCGATGTGCTCGGCAAGTTCAAAAAAATCTACTCACTTGCATCCGAAACGCACCAGATAGGCAAAATAACCGCCGCGAGAGGGCCCCAGTCCCTTCGCGGCGGTCATATGCCTCTGATTTTGCGACGATTTTGCCCGTTTGTTATTCGCTATAGCGGGTGGCGATGGCAGCTTGCACCATGCCGGCGCTCATGAGGTAGGTCACCAGGAAGTATCCGCCATAGGCTGCCAGGAAGATTGCACAGGTGAGGCCCACGGTGCCGCCGATGCTCATATTTCCGAATATGCTCACCAGCTCGATGATCACCTTAAGTGCCACAAAGGAGTGCGCCAGGCCCACTGCCAGCGGGAACAGGAAGAATACCGCTTGCTGCGCCATCACCGAATGGCGAATCTGGCGGTCGTCACAGCCAATCTGCGCCAGCACACGATAGCTGCGACTGCCGTCGGCCACGTTGGAGAGTTGCTGGATCGACAGAATCGCCGCGCATGCAACGACCAATACAAAGCCGATGTAAATGGCTAGGTAACTAATAAGACCGTTCATTTGCGCTGCTTGCGTGTACATCTCGGAGCGTGTGATAAAGATTCCCCACGACCCCGGCTCTTTGCCGTCAACGAGCAGATTGTCGAGCAGAGTGTATTTAATGCTCTCGTCTGCCTCGGTCGTATCCATCCCCTGTTTGTAGTTAACGAGCAGGCTACTGGAATACGGCTGCAGATTAAGCTGGGACAACAGCTCGTCGGCAACGACGACGGTACCCGGATTACTGCCCATCGCCGAGTTGGCGATGGCCGCCGTATCTTCGTCCGACTTATCGGTTGCGGGCTTGGGCGTATGCCCGCCCAAGGTAAGGGCATGGCCGCCAGCCATATACTTGGTGTACAGGTCGACCAGCTCGCCGCCCATATCACATGTGAGCAGATACTGGTCGTGACCGATGTGCACCGGCTCCTCGCCCATCATCTGACGCAGTTTGTTGTACTGGCTCGCCGGCGTCACAAACAGACCCATCGTATCGGCATTGCTACCCCCGAACGCCTTGGGAAGCTTTTCGCCCATGATCTTGCACATCTCACTTGGGGTCACCGAAGGATTCGAGCCGCCAAATGGGTAACTCAGATACGAATCGATCTGCACATGCTCACCGGCAACATCGGCGATATCGACCTTCTTGCCGGTCTCGTCGTTGTTGTCCGCCGACTTGCTCTTGCCGTGCCATGCAGGGTACAAATCGACCGTTGTATCGGCCAACACCATGCGATCGGCCTCAGACGAATTGACATACCCTTTGTAGTAGTCGAGCGTATCGGGCGTGTAATAGACATACGTCTGAGACACGTCAACAGGGTTATAGCGCTCCAGGTTTTCATTCATCACGTTGGCAATTGACATACCGCACGTCACCGAGGTGATGGCCAAAAACAGGAGCATCGCGATGACGCCCATCGAAAAGCACACCGTATTAACCTTCGCCGCAAGCTGGCGCACGGTAAACATGTTGAGGCCGCGCCAATACACGCCGCGCAGGCTCTGCAGCAGCTTGATGAGCATGCCCGAGAGTCCCCAGAACAGGGCAAAGGTGCCCACGGTAACCATAGCGGTCGTAATACCAAACTGGTTCATGGCCTCTTGCAGCTTGCTGTCCGTCGCGGTTAGCGGGAACCCATCACGTAGCAGACGGTAATAGGCCACGCCCACCAGCACCGCGCCCACGACAAAGATGGCAATCGCGATCCAGGGGTTGCGTGTCTTGATGCTCTCGTTGCGACGCTCGGCACCCATAAGCTCGATGAGTTTGGTGCGACGCACGGCGCGAAGGTTCAGCAGTAGCGTGAGCACAAACATTACGAGCATGCAGACAAGGGTCAGGTTGAACGCATGCATCGAGAAAAAGAAGTGGAAATTGGCGATCTGTGTCTTAAAGAGCGAGGCCGTAAAGAACGTCATGAGCTGGGAGAGTCCCACACCCAGCACAATGCCGGCGACAAAGGCCACCACCGAGACAATCACCGTCTCGAGCGCCATGATCGTGGCGACGCGCCCGCGCCCCATGCCGAGCACCTGGTACAGGCCAAACTCCTTCTTGCGGCGTTTCATGATGAAGTTGTTGGCGTACACCATCAAAAAGGCCATGACACCGGCCAAAAAGTACGTCAGGTCGCCGAGCATGCTGCCCATAACCTGCGCCAAGCCCTCTTCATCGATTCCGGCGATGTCGACCTGCATCGAGATGGTGTTAAAAGCATAGAAGACCGTGACGCCCAGGGTGAGCGTCAAAAGGTAGACGAGGTAGTCGCGGCCGGCGCGGCGGACGTTGCCCCAAGCGAGTTTACAGAGCATCGGAGCCCTCACCGCCCATCATGGCAACGACCTCCATAATGCGGTCGAAAAACTCTCGGCGGTCGGTGTCGCCGCGGCGCAGCTCGGTGAAGATCTTGCCGTCGCGGATAAACAACACACGGCTCGTGTAGCTGGCAGCAAAGCTGTCATGCGTGACCATGAGCACGGTGGCGCGCAGGCGGCGATTGAGAGCCTCCAGGCTCTCGAGCAGCAGGCGAGCGCTCTTGGAATCGAGGGCGCCGGTGGGCTCGTCGGCCATAATCATAGTGGGGTCGGTGACGAGCGCGCGAGCCGCGGCAACGCGCTGCTGCTGACCGCCGGACATCTGGTAGGGATACTTGTCGAGCACCTGACTGATGGACAGGCGCGCTGCAACATCCTGCACGCGAGTCGAGATCTCTGCCGAGTTAGTGCGGGCGATGGTGAGCGGCAGGGCGATGTTCTCGCGTGCCGTGAGCGTATCGAGCAGGTTGGAGTCCTGGAAGATAAAGCCGAGCTCCTCGCGACGGAACTGCGAGAGTTTGGCCTGCTTCATGCGCGTAACGTCCTGCCCGTTGATGCGGATCGTGCCACTTGTGGCGCTATCGATGGTCGACACGCAGTTGAGCAACGTCGACTTGCCCGAGCCCGAAGCGCCCATGATGCCAACAAATTCGCCGCGGTTGACGGTAAAGCTGACGTCGTTGAGTGCGCGGGTCACGTTGCCCAGCGCCCCATATACCTTTTCGAGATGCGCGACCTCCAGTACCGGGGTCGACATGTGCGTGGTTTGCATACCGAGTCCTTTCTTGCGATTAGTCTACGGCATCTATAGTCGCAAGAAGACGAGTCGGCTACCATCGATATGGCTTACGCTTGCCTTACCGTTGTGTAAGGTACGGGTAGCCACCCTGTTACGTATTGATGTTGAGGGAGGACTCCTGTTGAAGACTGTTCATGTTGCCGCTGGGATCATTCGCAAGGAAGGATCTGACGAGCTGCTTGCCGTGCAGCGCGGCTATGGCGACATGCAGGGACTTTGGGAGTTCCCCGGCGGCAAGCTTATGCGCGGCGAGACACCCGAGGACGCCGTGCGACGCGAGCTTATGGAAGAGCTGCAGGTAAAAGTCACCAACCTGCGCGATTTTTACACCGTTGAGTACGACTACCCCGATTTCCATCTCTCCATGGAGTGCTACTACTGCTCGCTGGCCAAAGAGTCTGGCGAGCCCCAGAAGCATGACCGTCAGCTTGATATCCGCTGGATTCCGCGCACCTCGCTTGCCACCGTTGAGTGGATGCCCGCCGACAAAGGGCTTATCGACGCTCTGATTGAGTTGAAGAAAGATCGGCTTGAGGCCAACGGCACTGCCAACGACGCCGAGGGCGCCACGACCGACGAGCCCGCCACCAAACCCAAGCGCGCACCTAAGCGCCGCAGCAAGAAGCGTCCCAAGCCCGGCCTACTCGACGGCATCGACACCTCGGACCTTTCCGCCGACGAGCGCGAACTGGTGCGCCGTCGCGCCGCTATAAAAAAGTCCATGAAGGGCAACAAACGCGCCAACACCAAGCCCGAGCTACTCGTACGACAGCGTCTGCGCGCAGCGGGCCTTACGGGTTATCGCTTGGAATGGAAGGTTCCCGGCAAACCCGACATCGCCTTTCCCGGGCGCAAGATCGCCATCTTCGTCAACGGCTGCTTTTGGCACCGCTGCCCCAAGTGCAACCCCAGCCAACCCAAGCGTAACGTTGAGTTTTGGGAGGCAAAGTTCCGTCGCAACGTCGAGCGCGACCGCACCGCCGTGGCGGCACTCACTCAAATGGGCTGGACGCCCATAACCATCTGGGAATGCGAACTCAAAAAGGACCGCATCGACGCCACCATGGAAAAGGTCATCGAGCAGGTGCGGGCCGCAGGGCCGCAGCGCTAGGAACGAGCCGTCCACACGCCCCACACAGGCGAGCCACATCCGCGCCACAAACCTTAGAAAGCCCTTAAGCTCAAAACCTTTCAAGAGTGTTACTCAATAGCCTTGACCTGCGGTTTCATCGTAACACCAAACCAGGTTAAGCCTTTCTTTAGCGCTTCTTTGAACGGTCCGCTGCATAATACTGCCAACGCACGGGGCCTAGCAGCATACCCCGAGCGCAACCTTTTGGTGGACATCGAGGAGGCCGCATAAGCATGCATTCTTCCAATGACGCAGCACAGCAGCCATCCCTAAAACATGCAGACCTTTTCTCCTTCCCCCCGACACAGAGAGACGGCCTCCTCGACTCCCCCACCACAAAAGTCAAACGCTCAACCGATCAGAATCTCAACTTGCGAGCATCCTTCGAAAAGCTCCAAGCATCCCTAGACAAAACCTTCCCCAACCAAGCCCGGGCATACTAATCCCCCATCAGCAAAGAAGCCCTAACGCCTCATCCTTTCCGCCCCAACGCCACAAGGGCGATCGAGCAAGACGGCTTGGGCGGATCCCCGTACTTAGTTTCCAAAATCATTCCGCAGCGCGAAGGCTTCTTATTATTTTCCGCCCTAACGCCACAAGGGCGACGACCTCGAGCAGGTCAACTTGGGAGGGACGAGGGCTTAGTTCCCCAATCTTTCCGCAGGGGGCAAAAAGCCTCGCTGCACGAAGTGCGCAGCGAGGCTTTTTGCATGCCCGAGGACGATTGAGGAACTAAGTCCTCGTCCCTCCCCGGGATATGTAGCGAGTCGGAGTACCCTTGCTGTTACTCTGCTTTGCCCACAGAGTTGAGGTTGGTCATGCGGATCTTAACCAGCTCGGTGATCTCACGCATGCCCTCCTTGGCCGGCTTCTTAGGATCGAAGCAGGCGGGGTTCTCGGCCATGTAGGCCATGAAGCCCTTGGTGTAGGCCTGACGCAGCTCGGTGGCGTAGTTAACCTTGCAGATGCCGTTCTTCACAGCCTCGGCAACCTGCTCATCGGGCACACCGGAGGTGCCGTGCAGAACCAGCGGCACGTCGACGGCGTCACGGATGGCCTTGACCACGGACTGCTCGATGTGCGGATCGCTCGTGTACACACCGTGGCTGGTGCCAACGCCAATGGCCAGCGAGGTGCAGCCGGTGCGCTCGACGAACTCCTTGGCCTCGGCAGGATCGGTGTAGGGGCTCTCGCCCTCAACTGCGGGACCGTCGTCCTCCTTGCCGCCAACCTTGCCGAGCTCAGCCTCGACGGGCACGCCCATGGCGCGGCCAGCATCGGCGACGGACTTGGTCAGGGCAATGTTGTCCTCGAAAGACTCGTGCGAGCCGTCGATCATGACAGAGGTGTAGCCAGTGCGGAAAGCCTGCATGCAGCGGTCATAGCCGTCGCCGTGATCGAGGTGCAGGGCAACAGGCACGGAAGCGCGCTCGGCGGCAGCCTTAACCATGCCGTAGAAGTAGTCCAGACCAGCGGTCTTGATGGTGCCCGGGGTGGTCTGCATGATGACGGGGGACTTGGTCTCCTCGGCAGCAGCCAGAACGGCCATAACAAACTCGAGGTTCTCGACGTTGAACGCGCCTACGGCGTAGTGGCCGGCCTGAGCGTCCTTGAGCATCTTTTCGGTGGTAACAAGTGCCATGAGCGTTTGCTCCTCTCCCTCGCCCGCATCTGGACATCGGGCGTACGTGTCCGCAAGGCGTTTTACCTTGCGTTTTACTGCGCTCATTGTATGAAATTCAGCGGCCTTGCACGTGCGAGATATTGAGCCGATGCAGGTCAATACAGTCGTTTTTGAAAAGTAAACGGAAGGGGTTGAACCCGAGCGCGCGTGTTCGATATTGAATTTTGTGCGTTCAGCGTCTTTCTTTTATAGAAAAGATAAGTAATCGAAAGGTGTTTTCTTACTCAAAAAGAAAATGAACGAAAATAGAGTCAACACAATTCCTGCAAATTTAGCCGAGAATGGAGCAAGCATGGCCCAAGCCACCAACCGTGCCTTTGCCGACGAACGCCGTACCGCCATTTTGGAAATGCTCGATCATAATGCCTCGGTGCAGGTAGCAGAAATCGCCCAGACCTTTGGCGTGTCCTCCGTCACCGCCCGCGCCGACCTTGACGCGCTCGCCGAAGCAGGCAAGCTGCGCCGCACGCATGGCGGTGCCGTATCGCTCCACAAACGCCTGACCGTCTCCACGCAGGATCGCCGCATCAACGTCAACGTCGCCGCCAAGCAGGCCATCGCGCAAAGCGCCATCGAGCTCGTCAATGACGGCGACACGCTGCTCGTCGACTCGGGCACCACGGCGCTCGAGTTCGTCCGGCTCCTCGATCAACGCGACGGTATCACCGTCATCACAGCAGACATTACCATTGCCGATTACATCGACGAGAGCATGCCCTCAGTCGATGTCGTCATGCTGGGCGGGGCGTTGCGCAAAGGCCATCGTTATTTGTACGGACCGCTCACTATGCAAGCGCTCCAAATGGTCCATGCCGATCTTGCCGTCATGTGCCCTGGCGCTTTTGTCCCCAGCTGCGGCTTTACGACCGACTTTCCGCAGATGGCCGAGACCAAAGCGGCTATGGTCGGTGCCGCCCGTCAAAGCGTCGCCCTCATGGACGCCAGCAAGGTTAACGGACGCGGCATGTACCGCTTTGCCGAACTCGCCGACGTCGACTCCATCGTGATGGACCGTGACCCCGATAATGCCGTCGCTACCTCAATCGCCGAGATCGTCGACAACGCCCGCCCAAATCTCCTCATCGCCGGCGCTTAAACAAAAACCACCACAAAGGTCTCCTTTGTGGTGGTTGAGCATCAGAAGTGAATGTGTCGCTACTTGGACAGCTCGTCAGCAAGGGCCTCGATCTGAGCGCGCGAGGCGTCGTTGAGCGAACCCAGCACGGTCACCTTGTTCTGCGCCATGGTGATGTCCTTCATGCCCCCGAGCTCCTTGGTCATAACCTTGGCAGCGGTGGGCGCCCAGGAGCCGGCCTCAACGAGTGCCACCGTACGGTTCTGATAGGCGTGCTCGGCAAGCGTGTGGATGAAGGTGCTCATGAACGGGAAGATCTCGCCCTGATAGGTGATGGAGGCGAGCACCAGACGGTCATAGCGGAACGCATCCTCAACGGCCTCGGCCATATCGTCGCGAGCCAGGTCAAAGACGGAAACCTTCTGGCCGCGAGCCTCGAGCGCAGTTGCAAGCTCCTCAACGGCAGCCTTCAGATGGCCATACACGCTCGCATAGGCGATCGTGATGCCCTCGTCCTCGGGCTGATAGCTCGACCAGGTGTTGTAGGTGTCGAGGTAGTAGCCCAGGTTCTCGGTCAGCACGGGGCCGTGGAGCGGGCAGATGATCTGGATGTCCAGGTCGGCGGCCTTCTTGAGCACAGCCTGCACGAACTTACCGAACTTGCCCACGATGCCAAAGTAGTAGCGGCGAGCCTCGCAGGCCCAGCCTTCGGGATCCTCGATGTCGTTGGCGCCAAACTTGCCAAAGCCGTCGGCACTAAAGAGCACCTTGTCGGTGGCCTCATAGGAGAAGAGCACCTCGGGCCAGTGCACGTTGGGGGCGCCGACAAACGTTAGGCTGTGACCGCCCAGATCGAGCACGTCGCCCTCTTTGACGACCATCTTGCGCTCGGGGTAGTCGGTGCCAAAGTAGTTGACCATCATGCGGAAGGCGCCCATGCTGGCCACAATCTGTGCTTGGGGATAGCGCTCCATAAAGGCGGCGATACCGGCGGAGTGATCGGGCTCCATATGGTGAACGACCAGGTAGTCGGGGGTGCGGCCGTCGAGCACGGCCTCGAGGTTGCCGAGCCACTCGTCAACAAAGCCAGCGTCGACCGAATCGGCGACGGCGATCTTGTCGCCCAAGATAACGTAGCTGTTGTATGCCATACCATTCTCGGACACGTCGTACTGGCCCTCGAACAGGTCAATGTCGTGATCGTTGACGCCAATGTAGCGGATATCCTTGGTGATCTCCATCAGGCAAAGCCTCCTAGATAGACAAAAGAGCCCGTCTATCATAACACTCGGCAGTATCCCAACTGCTATCTGCCGGCATCCATACCGATTGTTATTGAAATACGATTAATCGCCGTTTACCTGCGCAAACTATGCGCACGGTATCGCCGTGCTATGCCGAATAATGAGCTGGCCGGGAATACGAATGGCAACGGTTTTGCCCGCCGTACCCGCCTCGGGAACCGCATGCTCGAACACCTCGCGTCCCCGCTGATGCAAATCGAATCGAACGGTCGTGAGCTCGTTATGCGCGACAAAGTCGTCGAGCGAGTCATCGACGCCCACCACGCTTACGTCCTCGGGCACGCGCAAGCCGCTATCGCGCAGCGCTGCAATTGCGCCATTTGCCATCTGATCGTTTGCCGCGTAAATCGCCGTCATGGTGCGGTCGTGTTCGGCCAGATACCTACCGGCCTCGTAACCGCTGTTGGCAGACCAGTCGCCCTCGAGCGGCTCTGCCGGCTCGATGTGTTTACGCTCGAGTGCATCCTGCCAACCGGCGCGACGAAATTGCTCGTCGACCGAGAACGACGGGCCGCCAATATAGCGAATTTGCTCGTGCCCCAGCTCAAACAGGTGATCCATAAGCAATAGCGAGCAGCCGTAATGGTCGGAATCGACCGTGGTCACCCGCGGGTGCGCATACATGGTAACGATGACCGTGCCAATGCCCGGCAGTGGATCAAACGTCTCAAAATCGGGCGCCATGCGGCTCATGCCGATGATGATGCCGTCCACCGGCAATGCGGCCATACGACGCGTGGCCTCGGCAAGCGAGAATTCCTCGGTCTTGGACATCTCGACCAGCGTGATGGCGCAATTATGCTCGCGAGCAGCGCTGGCGATGCCGTCGATCATTGAGAGGTTGCCAAACTTGGTGACATCGTTGATGCATAGGCCGACCGAATGGTAACGGCCGTCGCGCAGCGAGCGACCGGCATAACTCGGACGAAAGCCGAGCTCTTGCATAGCAGCCTGCACGCGCTGGCGCGTCTGCTCGTTAACGTTGGGCAAGCCGTTGGCGACGCGCGAAACCGTCTGCTGCGAAACGCCAGCAGCGCGGGCGACGTCGGCCATGGAAACCGGACGCGTACCTGTATCGTTGGACGGGCGCCTTGCCACAGGATCACCTTCACCCTTGCGAGATCTGAATAGCGTGAATGCCGGCCCGGGCAGAAATACATCCCGCGCCGAGGCCCGCTATCGTCGGACGCATGTTAACGTACTCTACTTTTTCTATCTGCATCTCTTCTGCTTTATAAGTCCATACGGCAGTACCGTTCACGGCTGAATTTCTACCGATTACCAGATTCTCAAAAAGTGACAAGCGTTGTGTTATGAGTACGTTAACATAGCCCGTAACGTGCGATACCGTGAACACTTGGTTCATGCCGCTTCAAGTTGTTAACGTACTCATAACGACGCAAAACCCACCCGGGCGCGCCAAGGAAAGGACTCCCATGACCACTCCCGACGAAAAGACACTCGCCACGCTCACCAAGCTATTTGAGGAGGAGTTTGGCCCCATCGGCGACCGCCAGGTGCTCTACGTGCACGCGCCCGGGCGTTCCGAGATCAGTGGTAATCACACCGATCACGAAGGCGGTCACGTTATCGCCGGCTCGCTCGATGTCGCTGTCGACGGCATCGCCGTGGCAACCGACTCCAACAAGATTCGCGTCGCCGACGAGGGCTATCCTACGTTTGAGATCACGCTCGACACGCTGGATGTTCAGAAGTCCGAGAAGGGCACGTCCGCAAGCCTCGTCCGCGGCATGGCGCACGAGATTGCAGCCCTTGGCGTTGAGCCCCACGGCTTCGACTTCGCCTTCACCTGCTCCGTCCCCTCGGGTGGCGGCCTTTCCAGCTCTGCCGCCGTCGAGGCCGCGTACGGTCGTGCCATGGAGACGCTCTGGGGCGCGCCCGCCATTGAGCCCGTCACGCTCGCTCAGATGAGCCAGCGCACCGAGAACAACTACTACGGCAAGCCCTGCGGCCTGATGGACCAGGCCGCTGTGTGCCTGGGCGGCCTTGCCTACATGGACTTTGAGGACCAGGCTCAGCCTAAAACCTGTCTCTTATACACATCTCCGAGCCCACGAGACACTGAGCGATCTCG
>URNM01000006.1 GCA_900549185.1 uncultured Collinsella sp.
GCTTTACGATCGCCGTCACGCGTGCAAACAAGCATGGCATCGACGCCTGTGATTTCGACGTCCAGCTTGCAGAGGAGCTCGAGAACCACGACCACGATATGGCCTGGCTCTACGGCAACGAAGCAGCTGCCGAGCACACGCACGAGCACGAGCACCACCATCATGAGCACGACGAGCACAGTCACTGCCACGAACATGATCATGAGGCCCACGGCCATGACCACGAGGGCCATCATCACGCCCACCACCATCACCACCGTTCTTTGGCGGACGTCACTGCTATCATCGACGGCTCGCAGCTAAGCGATGGCGCCAAGCGTCGTGCGCTCGCCATCTTTACCGCGCTCGCCGCCGCCGAGGCAAAGGCCCACGGCAAAACGCCCGAGACCGTCATGTTCCACGAGGTGGGCGCCGTCGACTCCATCGTTGACATCTGCTCGGTCGCCATCTGCCTCGATGACCTGGGCATCGAGGATATTGTCGTCGAGTCGCTCTCCGAGGGCCACGGCACCATCCACTGCGCCCACGGCCTTATGCCCATTCCCGTCCCCGCTGTCGTCAACCTGTGCCAGGCGGGCAATATCGCCCTCACGCCCGCACCGGTCGCCGGCGAGCTCGTGACGCCCACGGGCGCCGCCATCGTTACCGCGCTGCGCACGTCCGAACACCTGCCGGCACGCTACCACATCGAAGCCGTCGGCTACGGCGCCGGCAAGCGCCCCTACGAGGGTTGCTCCGGCACGCTCCGTTGTCTACTCGTTCACGTGGATGCATAGCCATGGATGCCCGCAAAGAAAAAAGCCGCGCTGCCATCGTTGCAGCGTTCTCCGAGCTGCTACGCGAAGAGGATTACGGCAAGATTACCGTCGGCGACATCATCGCTCGTGCCCATGTTGGTCGGGCCACATTCTACGGCCTCTTTAAGAGCAAAGACGACCTACTGTCCGAGGGCGTGAGCGACATCTGCACCCACGCCCTCGACGACGATGGCACACCGCTCGACGACCCACTCGTGCAGGTCGAGCATATCCTCAACAACCTCTGGGAGCGCCGCCAAGGCGTTCGAGCCCTCGTAGCCGGAGCCGGCTCGCGCGTCTTCGCCGACTGTCTCCGCAAGACCATCATGTCACGAGCAGCCGAAACCGTCCCCGTCGACCCCGCAGGCCCCGCCGGAACCATGGACCGAAGCTTCCTACTACACCACATAGCCTCAAGCTTCGTAGGAATGGTCCAATGGTGGGCCTGGCACAACTTCCAAGCAGATAAGGCCGAAGTAGCCAAAGACTACCTATCAGCCATTAAGCCTCTCTTCAACTGAGTAAACCCCTCATCCCAAAGTTCCGACCTCATCTCAAAGCGCCGCCCCAACCCAAAGCACAATCCATCCCAAAGTGTCGACAGAAGCCCAACGCCCCTACAGCAACAAGCCCCTCCCATCCAAATTCAGATATATATTGGGTTGCTTGTGCGAACGCAACAAAGACCCCGCAGCCGTCCGCATGGGGTAACTTCCCAGCGCACTCCGCAGGACGCAAAAAGGCTCGCCGCACAAAGTGCGCAGCGAGCCTTTTTGCATGTCCGAGGACGCGCTGGGAAGTTACCCCATGCGGACGGCGGACAACTATGTAGCCTCAGACTAGAACATGCCCAAGAAACCATGCACAAACAGCGCGGCCAGAGCAGCACCGATAAACGGAGCGATGCCAGGAACGAGCAGGCCGTACTTCCAGTTGTTGTCAGCCTTGTTCTTGATCGGCAGCACCTGATAGGCCATGCGAGGACCAAGGTCACGAGCCTGGTTCATGGCGAATCCGGTGATGCCGCCCATGCCCATGCCAACAGCCCAAACGATCAGACCGACGCAGATAGCGAGCATCAAAACGTTCTCGCCGGCGCGGCTAGCGGCAGCAAGGATGGCGCTGATGAACACAAAGGTGCAGATAGCCTCGCAGAAGAAGTTACGAGCATAGTTGGCGCCCTCGGTGGTGGGGTTGGTCGAGAAGATGTTGCGCTGGGCAATGGGGTCGACGACGCCCTCGGAAGCCTTGAACTCATCGGCATACATCAACCACGCGATCACGGCGCCTACAAAGCCGCCGAGCATATCGGCAATCATGAAGGGGATGCAGCTGCTCCACGGCACCAGACCGACGATGCACTGGGCAAGCACCATGGCGGGGTTCATGCACACGGCGCCGCCAAAGACAAACAGGCAGACCGAGATGCCAAAAGACCAAGTGGTGATGGCAAACATGTGGCCGGAGCCCTGATACTTGGTGCCCTTGAGCACGGTATCGCAGTGCACGCCCACGCCAAAGATGATCATGAGGGCCGTTGCGCCGAATTCGCAGAGGAGTTTGGTAAGCATAAAACCTTATCTTTCTTGTCGGTTATAAACGATTCGTTTAGGCCGCGTACTAGTGCTGCGCGACGACAACGCCCAGGCCATCGGGAATGACGGCCACCTTGGCATCGGCACCCTTCATCTCAAAGGCGAGCTTGAGCGCCTCATCGAGGGTGTTGACCGGCGTCATGTGCATATCCTTGATCATCTGGTGATCGCACAGGTCGGTGACCATGATCACAGGGTGATGCGCCAGGATGCGGGCAAAGATCTGGCTCGTCCACTGGTCGGGCAGGGTCTCGTCCTTGGGACGATCGATGCAGGCACGCTCAAACTCTGCCGGATCGTTGTCGGCGATGTTGTGATAGAAGCCCTCGCCACCGTGACCGTCAGCGCAACCGGCAACGTCGATGATCACACCGCCCTCGGGAAGCGTGGCCTCGGCAGAGCACATGCCCTTCACGGCCTGGTAGATGTTCTGATCGAGCGGGTAACCGCCGTTGGTGGTGATGGCAATCTCGCACTCGACGGGCTCAACGCCGGCAAGGCTCTTCACGAACTCGCAGCCAGCCTCGTGCGCCTTATGGATATCGCCGGCAAAAGAACCGATGACCTCGTGCTTGCCGTTGAGCACCACGTTAAGCACAAAGGCAAGGTGAGCCATCTCGGCGGCGGCAAACATGTCCTCGCTCACGTGGTTGTGGCACAGGTTGCCGGCACGCGAGTGGGAATCATTCACAAACTGACCGTTGTGGTTGTACATGATGGTCTTGTAGCTGGCGACGCCAGGCAGGACGGACTTGCGGCTACCAGAGAAACCGGCAAAGAAATGCGGCTCAATGAAGCCCTCGGCAAGCAGCAGATCGCAATCGGCGGCAATCTTGTTGATGATGCACTCGCCACCAGAAGGCAGGGTGCCGATCTTTTTCATCATGCTGTCGTCAGTCGCGACGTGCATAACGATTTCCTCGTTGGCAACAATCTCCTCGCCATACTTGTTGACGAGTTCCTCGTGCGTCGACGGACGGTGCATACCCGTAGCAACCAAAATACGCACTCGAGCCTCGGGCGCAGCGGAATGGATGTGATGCAGCAGAATAGGCATCGTCACACGCGAGGGAACGGGGCGCGTATGATCGGAGCTAATAATGACGATATCCTTCTTGCCAGCACAAAGCTCCTCGAGCGAAGGCGAACCATAAGGGTTGGCAAGCGACTCCTCCACCAGCTCTTCCTGCGATTTTGTAGTTTTAAACTCGTTTTGATGACCTTCCATCACACCCGCGAAATTCTTATCCTCGAGCTCCAGATGCAACGTCTTGTGGTCAAACGGTAGTTCACATTCAAACAATGACGAGCGCCCTCTTCCTTTCAACTAACACACTAGATAAACCGTTGGAAGGATACGCCGCCCACCGAAAAACATCACCGTCCACCGACTCATTAACACAACGTTCATATTTGACCCACAACAAAACGACCGCGGTCCCAAAGGGGACCGCGGTCGCCTGTCAAAGACACTATAGACAGGATGATTTACGCAGCGCCGAGGCAAACATCTAGCCCGAGACGTACGCACGTAAGCCATTTTGCATAAATGCGTTAATTAGTTGCATATAATGGCGCATGGATTTCTAGCCGTAACAGGGTAGTACCCTCCGGAGCGTGCATTTTTGCGAGTATTCAGCATCGCGGGATAAGATTTTGGTGCCAAAGGTCTTTCAAAAGGTAGATAGTCCTCATGACTCGACCCATCTGGATAGCATGCGGCGAGAAACCAGCCATATATGAACATCGCCAAAGCTCAATCGTCGTGCAAAAGCATCAACAGGGGCCGCGAACGTCACCCATAGCCTTATGCACCAATCTTTGGCTGCTAAAAACTCCGTTTTTTGCACGTCGTCCCAAACACCACCCTCACCCAGCGGCTGATCCGCCGTAAACCGAGGACGAAAGGACCCGATGGGTTTCCCCCTGAATGCATTCCGCAGCACGAAGCCCTTTCCAAACGCGCGAAGCGCGCCATTATCCCCCCCAGCAGTAATCCGCCGATGACCGGACATCGCAGGGCCCGCCATTAGTTTACTTTCAGGCACACTCCGCAGGACGCAAGAAGCCCTCGCCGCACGAAGTGCGCAGCGAGGGCTTCTTGCATGTCCGAGGACGTGCCTGAAAGTAAACTAATGGCGGGCCCGGACGACTACAGGGCTATCGATTACCCCGTGTTCTGCAATCCTGCCGAGACGCCGGTCACAGTCGAAAGAATCAGGCTCATGTACTCGGCCTTCTTCTCCTCGGCCATCTCGTCCTGGTTCATACGTACCTCGCGAAGTGCGCGGACCTGGGCGATAGACAGGGCGTCGACGTAGGGGTTGCGCACGCGAACGGCGCAGCCGAGCACGCGGCGGCGCTGCAGCGGCCACTCGTCACCGACGATGGCAAGGACCCACTTACGCGTGAGCTGCATCTCGGTAAAGACCTTCTTGGACAGATCCTGGCGATCGCCCAGGTGCAGATACATCTTGGCGATGCGCTGGTCGGTCTTGGCGATCGACATCTCGATGTTGTCGATAAAGGTGCGGAAGAACGGCCACTCCTGGTAGGCAGCCTTGAGCTGGTCAAGATCGCCCAACTGCTCGCAGGCGGTGCCCAGGCCGTACCAAGCGGCAAGATTGATGCGCGCCTGGCTCCAGCTGAAGATCCATGGAATGGTACGCAGGTCGTCGAGCGACTTGGCACCCAGGCCGCGCTTGGCGGGACGCGAGCCAATCGGCAGCAGACCGACCTCGGTCAGCGGCGTCACGGTCGAGAACCACGGTGTAAAGTCCTCGGTGTTCAGCAGGTCCAGATAGCGCTCGTGGCTTGCAGCGTTGAGCTTCTCGGCCATATCCCAGAACTTCTGCGTGGTCTCGGTGTTGGTCTTCTCGACACTCGGGGCCGACTGCAAAAGCGTTGCGGCGGCAACGGACTCAACATGACGCTGAGCCAGCGTGCGGTTGCCGTAACGGGCAAAGATGACCTCGCCCTGCTCGGTGAGCTTAAAGAAGCAGTTGACCGAACCCTTGGGCTGCGCCAGCACGGCCTTGTTGGCCGGACCGCCGCCACGGCCCACGGCACCGCCGCGACCGTGCATGAGCACCAGGTCGATATCGTTCTTCTCGGCCCACTTGGCGATGCGCTCCTGCGCGGAGTGCAGCGCGAGCATGGCCGTGGTAGGACCGGCATCCTTGGAGGAGTCGGAATAGCCCAGCATGACCTCCATGCGGCGGTTGGTCTGGGCAAGGCGCTTCTGCACCACGGGCAGCGTGAGCATCTGGTCGAGCACGTCGACGCAGCCCTCGAGGTCCTCGAGCTGCTCGAACAGCGGGATCACGTCGAGCTCGGGAACATCCTCCTCGTGTGCAAAGGACAGGTGAGCAAGCTCAAAGACGTCGGCCACATGCTGGGCGCTCTTGGTAAACGAGATGATGTAGCGGTGCGCCATCTTCTTGCCGTAGCGTTTTTGGATGGAGCCGATAGCGCGGAAGGTGTCGATGACCTCGCGCGTCATGGGCTGCAGATCGCCATGGATACCATTCTCGTGGATATCCTTGAGGGCACGGGCATGCACCACGGAGTGCTGACGGAACTCCATCTCGACCATATGGAAGCCGAAGGACTCGACCTGCCAGATGATGGTCTGCACCGGACCGTAGGCGGCACGGACGGCACCGCAGGCAGCCAGCGAACGCTGGACGACGCGCAAGTCCTCCAGGAACTCATCGGCGCTGTGGTACATGGTGTCGGTGATGCGGCGCACGGTGGCGTTCAGGCGGTCGGCCATGACGAGCATGACGGCGCGATGCGGCTCGTGCTCGGAGATCAGCTCGGCGCGGGCCGTGTACCGAGGGCTCATCTCGACCTGATGGTTCCACAGGTTAATGAGCTCGGCAGAAGGCTTGCTGTAGGTGGCCTCGAGCGTGAGGTTGCGGCCGATGCGGCGGCACTTGTCCTCGAGCTTGAGCACCATGTGCGTAAAGTACTTGGCAGCGACCTCACGGCTCACCTTAGCGGTGACGTTGGGGTTGCCGTCGCGGTCGGAACCGATCCAGCTGCCGGGATGGAAGAACGCCGGGCACAGCGGCGGCACGGTACCGGCCTTGTCGCCCAGCACCCAATCGTCAAAACGACGATAGATGACGGGGATAACGTCGAACAGCGTGTTATCGAAGATGTCGATGATGGTATCGGCTTCCTCGACCGGCGTGGGCTTCTTGAGCGCGATGGGGCTCGTACGCACCAGGGCGTCGATCTCCTGCAGCATATGGCGCTCGTTCTCCACCAGGTCGGAGCCGCCCAGACGCGGACGCTCCTCCAGCAGGTTGGAGATACGGCGAATCTTGCCCTCGACGGCCTTACGACGGGCCTCGGTGGGATGTGCGGTAAAGACAGGGTGGAACTCGAGCTTGTCGAGCAGCTCGTTGGCGCCCTCGACACCCATCTCGTCTACCAGCTGGTGATAGGCGACGGTGAGTTCGTTAGCGGGATCGACCTCGGTATCGGTCGATGCGCCGGCCTCGCGCTCGCGCAGCTGCGCCACACGGTAGTTCTCCTCCGACAGGTTTGCCAGATGGAAGAAGCTCGTAAAGGCGCGGACAATGACCTGTTGCTTATCGAGCGGCAGGCTGTCGATCAGATCGACGACTTCGCGAAACGCCACGGCGGTGGGCTCGTCGGCAGTGGGCACGCCCTGCTCGTCAACGGACTCGTCGGCAGCGCGGCTACCGGGGTTGCCAGCATTGGCCACAATCTCGGCTGTCAAAATCTTGTCGAACAGGTCCGCGATCTCGGGATCATACTCGCTAAGCACGCGGCGCTCCAGGCGCAGGAACAGCGCCAGATTATCGCGCAGCTCCTCGGGGATCTCGATCTCGGCGAGACGCTCCCTGGACTCGGCATTCGAGCCGATTCGGTTAACGAGGCGGTTGACCACGGCAGCGACACGCGCCGCGGCTTCGGGTACAGACTGGTTGCTTAGGTTCTCAGCCACGTTTCCTCCCATTCCTCCTTCTATGCACGTAACATGCGGTATTTATTATAGGCACTCGGCAAAAACTTTCGAAGCTGATTGCGCTTTACCACACAAAAGTATTTTCTGCATTGCAAGGCTTTTTGCCCCAAATGGTCGTATTTCTCGGTGGGCGGCATATGCAAACGGGGGCATTCCGCATAAATGCGAAACACCCCCGTAACAATTACTCTCCATGAGCAGGGCACGTTAGCAGGCCCGCAGCTCAAAAAGATACGCTACAGGCGCTCGCGAACCGCCTCGACAGCGTTGGCCAAATCGACGAGAACCTCGTCGTGACTCTGCATGTTGCGCACCTTGACCTTGCCGGCGGCAAGCTCGTCGCCACCCAGGACCAGGATGAGCTTGGCGCCCACCTTGTCGGCCTGCTTAAACTGAGCCTTGAGCGAACGGCCCTGATAGTCCGCCTCGGTCACAATCCCTGCGGCGCGAAGCTCCTGCGTAATGGTAAAGACGTTCTGACGCAGCTCCTTGCCGGCGTTGGCTACGTAGACACACGGGACCTCCTCGGCACCCAGGTCGCTGCCAAAGGCCTGCAGGGCCAGCAGGGCGCGCTCAAAACCGACGGCGAAGCCGACGCCTGCCGTGGGCTTGCCGCCCTCGAGCTCGACGAGGCCATCGTAGCGACCGCCGCCGCCAATGGAGCCGACGCCGGCGCCGGGGGCCTCGACTTCAAAGACGGTACGGGTGTAGTAGTCCAGGCCACGCACCAAGGTGGGATCCTCGACATACTCGATACCCGCCGCATCCAAATAGCGCTTGACCTGCTCGTAGTGCTCACGGCACTCATCGCACAGGTTGTCGCCCATCAGCGGAGCGTCGGCCATGATCTCGCGGCAATGGTCGTTCTTGCAGTCGAAGGCGCGCAGTGGGTTAAGTTCGGCGCGCTCGCGGCACTCATCGCACATCTCGTCGGCGTGATCGAGGATAAACTGCTTGACCTGCTCGCGATAGGCCGGACGGCACTGCGCATCGCCCATCGAGTTAATAAGCAGGCGAAGCTTGGACAGATCGAAGCCCAGGCGCTTGTAGAACTCCATGAGCATGATGATGCACTCGGCGTCTGCCGCCGGATCGGGAGCGCCGAGCCACTCGATGCCCACCTGGTGGAACTGGCGCAGGCGGCCCTTCTGGGGACGCTCGCCGCGGAACATGGCCTCGGCGTAGTACGCCTTAAACGGCGTGGAGCCCTGGGGCACCAGATTGTTCTCGACGACGGCGCGCACCACGCCGGCTGTGCCCTCGGGGCGAAGTGCCAGGCGCTGCTTGGGCTTGAGTTTGGTATCGGTGCCCTCGGTAAAGACGCGCTCCAGATTGGCACCGCTGAACACGCGGAACATTTCCTTGCGCACGACGTCGGTCGACTGGCCGATGCCATGGACAAACACGTCCACCTGCTCGATCGCGGGCGTCTCGATGGGCTTAAAACCAAACGGCTCGAACACGCCGGCCGCAATCTGCTGCATCTTTTGCCAGGCGCGCATCTCGGCGCCGATAAGGTCGCGGGTTCCCTCCGCCTTCTGTGCCTGCATGGGCAAACACCTTTCTTTTGTATCGCGTCATAGGTAACGGTCATTATACGGCACAAACACAAACCGCGGCGGCGCGTCTGACCGAACGAGGGTATGGGGACTCGTTCGGCCAGACGCGCCGCCGCTGTTTGTGATCCCTTTTCCTCCATCCCCTTCGGATCGCATGATCCCTTGGGGACGGAGGAAAAGGGATCATTTCGTAGGCCCGTGGCCGCCTTGGAAACCGAATGATGGTACGAGCATCCATTCGGCTTCCAAGGCGGCCACGGACAGAAAAGGCAAACAGGAATAGGCGGCGACGCGCTACTCCCCCGCCACGCTCGCGCGCAGCTTGGCGGCGATGGGCTCGGATGCCAGCAGGAACACGAGCATGACCACGGAGCACGCCAGGCACACAATCCAGGTGCTTGCAAAGGAGCCCGAGACGGCAAAGAGCACGTAGACCTGCCACAGCTCACCCACAAAGCTCATGCCAGCAAGCACCGCCGAGGTAGCGATAACGGTGAGCGAGCCCAACACGCGGCCACTCACCTTATCGGCAACATGGCCGATAACGAGCGAACCCACGACGCTCACCACGGTGGAGATAGCGTTGGAGATGTTGTACTGGGCAAGCGTAATCCCGAGGTTGCTGACGATCAGCGGCTGGAACAGGCTCATGCAGTTGACGAAAATCGTGTAGCACGTGGCCATGATCACGAAGCCGGAGGCCACCACGAGCCAGCCGGGGAAGAACTTACGCTGCTGGGGCATACTGCTCCTTATTTAACAAACGAATAGCCGGCGCCGGGCGCCGGTAGTGCCCAAGATTGCCTTGAAAGACAAGGGCATAGGCCTTACGGCCATGCCCGCAGGCTTGAAAGGCAAGGTTGGATGCTACCGGTGGTCGGCGATATAGCCCAAAGCGACGGCGGTATAGGCCGCAGCACCGAGCGGCAGCTCGGCATCGTTAAAACGTGCCTTGGGATGGTGCTGGGCAAAATGCTCGTCCGTGTCGGTTACGGCCGCGCCCACGGTAAAGTACGCACTCGGAATCTCGCTCGAGATAAGCGCGAAGTCCTCACTCGCCATGGCATGAAAAAGCGGCAAGAAAGCCGCCTTGGGCAGCACTGCGCCCACGTAGCCAAGCGACGCCTGAGTCATATCGCTGTCGAGTACAAGCGGCGGAACATCCGAAAGCGTCTCGATGGTCGCCGACGTACGATATGTTGCAGCAACGCCGTTTACGACCTCCGCGATGCGGGTCTTTAGGTGAGCCATGAGCTCAACATCAAAGCCGCGCAGCGTTCCCTCGAGCACGCAGGTGTCGGGGATGACGTTGGCCGCCAAGCCGCCAGCAAACTTACCAACGGTAAGTGCGACTTCCTTGGCCGCCGGCACCTCGCGGGCGATAAGCTCCTGGAGCGCCAGGTGCACATGGACGCCGGCCGTGATGGGGTCGATGCAGATCTCGGGGCTCGAGCCATGGCCGCCCTTGCCCTGGAGCGTGATGCGGAAACCGTACACGCCCGAAAGCGCCGGACTGCCGTAGAGCACCAGGCCGAGCGGCGATTGACTGTTGACGTGCATGGCAAAGGCAGCCTGGGGGCGCGGGTTCCGCAGCAGGCCATCGGCGATGGCAGCGCGTGCCCCTTCAAAGGTCTCCTCGCCCGGCTGGAACAGCAGTTTGACGGTGGCATTGGCGTCGACGAGCTCGGCCTCGCGAGCTTTGAGCAAGCGCGCCGCACCAAGCAGCGCCGTCGCGTGCATATCGTGACCGCAAGCATGCATGCAGCCATTGGTGGATGCAAAGGGCTCGCCGGATTCCTCGGCAACGGGCAGGCCATCCATGTCGCCACGCAGCATAACGACCGTGCCGGCCTGCTCGTCCTTGCACGTGCCATTGCCCTGAGCGGCCGCGGCCGCACCGGCACCGATCAGGCCAACAACACAGGAGCCGTCGACGAGCGTGGTATGGGGGATGTCCATCTCGTCCAGACGTGCCTGGATATAGGCAGACGTCTGCGGAAGATTGTTACCCAGCTCGGGCATCTGGTGTAGATCGTGTCGCCACGCAGCGAGCTCGTCTGCAAAAGCCTGAGCTTCTGCGACAAGACCATCGCCAATGGCGGATTGCGCCGCCGCGGTGGCCTTGGGCGCTGATTGCGGTTGAAGATCGGACAGTGCTGGTGCCATAGATGCCCTCCAGTAACGTTTTTGCAGCAAGCACTTTGATAGCGTAAAGTGCAAGGTACTACTTTAAGGGCGACGCATAAAAAATGCCGCCCCGGGAGGCGGCGCAACAAATTGTTTACAATTGCGGACGCGGCTTTCGACGCAAAAAATCGAAATGCGTCTCGCTTAAGATAATCGAAAGAAAGATGAGCGCGAAGCCGGCGAGCAGGCGCGAGGTGAGCGCCTCCCCCATCAGCAGCACCGAGAACAGCACACCCGAAGGCGACTCCATCGAAAGGAGCAGCGAGCCCGTCGAGGCCGGGACATGCGCCAGACCGACGTTTTGGATGAGCAGAGCCACACACGTACAGCCCACCGAGAGAAAGGCCATTACGCAGATAAAGCTCGGCGTCCACACGGACAGCGGCGCTTGGGTCTCGAATAACAGCGACGAGATCAGGCTCAGCACGCCGTTGCCCACAAACATCCAAAACGTGATGACGTTGATGTCCATCTTGCGGCCATACTTGGCGGTCACCGCCATCTGGATGGCAAAGAAGACCGCACCGCCCAGTGTGATGACATCGCCGACATTGAACTCGACGCTATCGAGCGCCACCAGACCAATGCCCGCCAGGCACAGCAACGCGGCGCCCAAGTTGTAACGGGTAAGCTTTTCGCCGCTTAGGACGTAGCTCGCAAACGGCACGAGGATGCAATAGGTACCCGTCAAAAATGCACTCTTGCCCGCCGTGGTCTGTGCCAGGCCAATCGTCTGCAAACCGTACGCGCCCCACATAAGTGCGCCCATACCAAGTCCGACGATAAGGTTGCGGGCATTAAAGTGCGCGATGATGCGTTTGTGGAAGATGGCGAACATAACCAGCGAAGCCGGAAGAAAACGAATATAGAGCAGTTCGAACACCGGAATGGTGTCGAGCGCATCTTTCATGGTGGTAAAGGAATAGCCCCAGATAACCGCCACCGATAGCAGCAAGACCTTCCAGAAGAACGGGGAACGCGCACCGGCGCCGCGGGAGGTGCCGCCGGCGCCCAGGTCCTCCCGTGCGACAGGGCTATCGGGCATGTTTTCGATTTCGTTGGCAGCGTATTGGGCCATGGAACATCCTCACACTCAATCTGGGCGTGGTGTCCGCACGCGTATGGCTGCGTGCCGCCTCATGGTCAAATAAAAACAGGGCGCACCGGACCCCCGGCACGCCCCGCTACTGTAACAACAACCAACGTTGCATCGCAATCCAGCATAATAAAGTGTCAAACTGGAAGACCTCGATGTTCCGACGGCGTTTACGTGGCTGAACTAGATCAACTTAGTTGATTCCAGCTTTTCGATGATCCAGTCGTTGGCTTTGATGACCGGGCGGCGGAAGACGACGCCCAGGGCCAGGGACGGAATCAGATAGCTCGCCAAGATACCCAGCTCAACCCAGTACTCCATATGATACGCGCCGGCCATGGCGGCGTGCATGGCGTTGATGCCGTGGGTGAACGGCAGGAACGGATAGATCGCCTGGAACACGGGGCCGGTCATCTCGATGGGGAACGTACCGCCCGAACCGCCGACCTGCATGACCAGCAGCACGACGGCGAGCGCCTTGCCGATATCGCCAAACGAAACCGTAAGCGTGTAGACGATATTGGAGAACACGAGACTCGCGACCCAGCCCGCCAGCACAAACTGCAGCGGGTCGTCGCACTGGATGCCAAAGAACAGGATGTCGCCCGCACACACGAGCGTTGCCTGCAGCAGGGCCAGACCGCCAAAGAACAGGTAGCGGCCCAGGTAGATCTCGTGCAGGCGCACGGGGATGAGCTCGTTGATAAGCTCATCGTCAACCGAGACCTTCATCATGGCCGCCAGCACAATCGAGCCCACCCAGAGCGACAGAATCGTGTAGAACGGTGCCATGGCCGAACCGTAGTTGCGGATCGGATAGACCGGCTTGCGATCGAGCGCGACGGGGCCGGAAAGCGACACGGCCAGACCCTCGGGATCATTGCCGATCATCGTCTTGATCGTAGCGAGGTCATCCGACATCAAGGCGCCGTCGAGCTCGTCCTTAAACGCACTGATCTTGTCCGACGCCTCGCCCAGCTGATCAGAAGCCTTGTTGACCAGCTTTGCAGCCTTGAAGAGGCCCTTTGCCAGCGAACCGGATGCGTCGGTCAGGCCGTCTACGGCGCTATCCAGATCGCCCGAGATACCATCGAGCGAGTCTAGAATGCCCGAGACGGTCTTCTTGAGCTCCTTGGCCTTAACCGAGAACGTGGAATCGTAATCGGATTTGGCGCCCGCGATGCCGGCCTTGGCATCGGCGATGGCCTGATCGACCTCGGCACGCGACTTATTAACCTCTGCCATGCTGTCAGAGAGAGACTTCGCGGTGGCCGTCAAGTCCTTGGCGTTGTTGCGATACTCCACAGCAATCCTGCTCAGCGATGTTGCCACAGACTTGAGGCTGTCCTGGAGTTTTTCGTCAGTCACCTGATCGGCAAAGCTGCGGAGCTGGTCGGCCGTGGCGTCGATATCGTCGGCACGCGTGTTGAGCGCCGCCGCGGCATCGTTGAGCTGGGACACTGTAAGGTCGACATGTTGATTCGCGGCATCAAATGCCTTCGCAAGCTCGGCGGACACGTTGTCAAACGAGCCCGCGCTTCCGTCAATCGCGGCATTGATGGCGTCGTTGGCGTCCTTCAGCGCTTCCTTGGAATCGCTAATACCGCTCTTGACATGCTCCATCAGCTGCTTCGTTGACTCATCGACCGTGCCCGTCTGCTTGAGCATGCCGCTCGCCGACGTCAGCGAATCGGACGTGGAGCTCAAAATGCCCGCCAGCGACGAAGCATTTGCCCGAACGTCTCGCAGGTCCTCAATCGAATCGCCGAGCGTCGAGGACAGGTTGGCGATAAAGTTACCCACCTGGTCGGTGCTCATGTAATCGAGCAGGCTGGACACCGTCTTAAGACCGATCGTCGTAATGGTCTCGGTAAAAGTTTTGTTAACCTGGCTCTGGACGGCGCTCGAACCCTTCTCGGTCACGATCTGCGCAATGGCGTTGGCCTTCTGATTCTCGTAGAACTCGATATCGGCATGCTTCACGTCGGTCGAGAAAAGCGTCATCATGTCAGCGCTAAACGTTTTGGGGATAACGACGGCAGCATAGTACGCGCCCGACTTAACGCCCTCGATAGCCTTTTCGCGATTGTTGAGCACAACCCAATCGAAGCTCTCGTTGCCGCGTAGGGTGGCGGTCACGTTTTCGCCCACGTTAACCTCGACGGGGATCAAATCGCTCTCGTAACCCTCATCGGTGTTGACCACGGCGATCTTAAGATTGCCGGTGTTGCCGTACGGATCCCAGCTGCCGGCGATGTTAAACCACGCGTACAGACACGGTACGATAATGAGGCCCATCACGACAACCAAGCCGATCACGGAGCGAGACACGTTTTGGACATCGCGCTTAAACAGATGCAGGATGTTCTTCATTTATGCCTCACCTCCTTTGGAGTGCTTGCCAAGCGCGGTGGTATCTCCATCATTTGTGGCTGTGCTGTCGCTGCCCTGAGATTTATGGTGCGAGCCGATATGCGGCAAGCGGCCCGTGGACTGATCGCCGCCCTTGGCACCACGCTCGCTGGCGTTGAGGCCAAACATGTGGCGGGCGGCAGGAATGGCGGCCGTGTGTTCGCGCATCTCGCGACGCAGGTCCTCATCCGAAAGCGCCGAGATGCGCATCTGGGTATTGAGGCTCGCTCGGATATATTCGATATTGATAAGCCAGCCGCAGATGGCAATAACCGAGATGATCCAAATGACAAGCAGGATGATCTTGCCGTTATTGTCGATATCGAGAACCGTCGACAGGACAAAGAGCAGGACCTGAACGCCCACCACGGCGGCAAAACCGCCCTTGATGTAGTACGGGTAGCGATGTTCAAAGGCGACCGCATGATCGAGCAGTTCGCGACGGTACGAATCGGAATCGAGCATGACGCGCATGGCCGTGCGCAGCGAGTAGCGCTGGCGCGGCAGGTCGTTGGACTCGCAAATCATCATACCGGTCGTGGAGAGCTGTTTATCAAAGAGCAGGTTAAGGTTGAGCAGCAGCGGACGCAGCTGCAGGCCGATAAAGAGCGCCACGATCAAGAACACGCCCAGAATGCACAGGTTAAACAGGTAGTTGAACGAATACATGCCGCCGACCGTCTCGCGCAGCAGATTGATGCCGTAGGTAAAGGGCAGCAGCGGGTGCAGCCACTGGAAGAAGCCGGGCATCATCTCGATGGGGTACATGCCCGACGAACCCGGGATCTGCACGATGACGAGAATGACGCCGATAGCCTTGCCGATATGCTTAAACGTGGTGGACAGCGCATAGATGATATTGACGTAGGTGAACGAAATGGCGATGCCGCCCAGCACGAACAGCAGCGGGCTGACGCACTGCACGCCAATCACCAGATCGCCTACCGTAACGATGATGGCCTGCAACGCGCCCAGGATCACCATGAGCAACCAGCGGCCAAAGTAGCCTTGGCGCGCCGTAAAGCTGCCAACACCTTCACGGTCGACCTCGAGCTTGTAAATGGCGATGAGCACATAGCCGCCCACCCAAAGCGCCAGATTGGTGTAGAAGGGAGCGATGCCCGAGCCAAAGCTCTTGACCGGATAGATTGACTTGGACGTCAACTCAACCGGAGACGCCATGAAATCTGCCACGTCATTGACATCGACGCCCATCAGATCGGCCAGCTCGCCCATGGACTCGGAGGTCTGCAGCGCCGCGATGTCATTGGCGGCGGTTGCAAGCTTGTCCTGGACCTTGGCAAGCGAGGAATCGGTCTGGGACAGCGTGGTCTTGGCCTGGCCGAGCGTAGCGCTAAGCTGCGCCAACGTGCCGCGCGCATTTGCAAGTGTAGGTGTCATACCCGAGACGATACCGGTCAGGTCGCCCGAAACGGCAGCAAAAGAGTCGAGCGCGCTCGAGGCCTTCGGCAGCGCGTTTTGGCCCAAGTCCGTCTGGGCTTGGCCAAGGTTGGTCGCACCGGTATGAATTGCGTTATTGATAGCGTCACTGGCACCCGAAACAGCCGCTGCGTCATTCGCCATGGCGCTCGACTGCGCGGACAGACCGTCCTTGATGCTCTGAAGCTTTTCATTCTGCTCTCGAAGCAAATCGATGGTCGATACAATGCGCGCGTCAATTTCCTCGGAACCTGTCGACGTGTCATTGGCGAGAATCTCCAAGTGCCCGATAACGGCCTTATTGTGGTCGATCGTCGCTTGAAGAGACTCGAGCGAGTTGTCGATACGGGTGGTCGTAGATGTGACCGCGCCCGTCAGCTTGCCGATGGCAGCGTTCGCAGAGGCCGACGTCTTGGTGAGCGCAAGGCTGCCTTCCGAGAGCGCCTTGGAGAGCGAGGTGATGGAGTTGCCCGCCGTGGTGCGAGCTTCGCTCAGCAGGTCGTTGCCCTGGGAGATCGCCTGCGTCAGCGACGGTGCCTGGCCTTGCAAGCCGGCAAGTGCCGCATCAGCCGAGGCGATAGCGCCACTCGTCTTATCGATGGCGGCATTCATATCGCCAATCGAATCGCGCACCTCGCCCAAGGTGTCGGACGCCTCGGACACCGAACTTGCCAGCGAGTCCTGAGTCTGGGTTGCCTTGTCCTTTAAATCGACACCGGCATCCTTGGCGATACCGGCAACAGTCTTGCCTACCGTAGAGACAAATTCCGAGTTGATCTGCTCCTCGATGGTGTTTGCACCGGTATCGGTAACCTTGGGCGCAATGGCGCTCTTCTTCTCATTGACGTAGTACGTGAGCTTGGGCTGATGGTAGTTGCCGTCGAGCATCGAAACCAGGTTATCCGAGAAGTTCTTGGGAATCACGATAGCGGCATAGTACTCGCCGCTCTCGACGCCCTCCTTGGCATCGGCCGTCGAGTCGACGAACGTCCAGCCCAACTGATGATTCTCCTTGAGCTGGTCGACCACTTTGTCGCCAGCGTTGAGCTCACCCACCAAGTCGTTTTGGGTGCCTCGATCGTTGTTGGCGATAGCAATCTTGATGCCTTGGGTGTTTCCATACGGATCCCAGTTTGCCACGATGTTATACCAGGCATACAGCGAGGGAATAACGCACACGCCTAGGGTAACCACCAGGGCGACGGGGTTCACAAGCAGTCGCTTAATGTCGCGCTTAAATATCGCAAAGGAAACCTTTGCATTGGATAGTTTGCTGCCGAGACTCACGCTTGGACCATCCATCCTGTCGTTAAATCGAATCGTACTATCGACAACCATTGTACGTAGGCGCTTTAGCGTCTCAGAGCACAATGGTATTGAGTTTTGCGGGTAGCAATATACTACGAAGATGAGTTAACGTACAGTTGTACAGTATCCTAAATTTCAGCAGGTCACAAAACCACAACCCGCACAAATTAGCAATTCAAATAGTCATCAGGGACGTTCTTAAATGACTAGTCAAACAAGAACGTCCCCAATGACTACTTAGGACCACGGCAACGTCGATGTTTTGGCAATGCCAGCGAGCGGGCGCCAGAGCGAACAAATTGGCATGAAAAGAGGACGGCATAGACCTTCTGGTCATGCCGTCCTCTTTGAATGACAAGTTGTCGCTCTGGCGCCCGCGCAGCGTCGACTGGTCCGCCGTTCGTTAGAACGGCGGAACTGAGGGCAGCGTCGAGCCGTTACGCGGTTTGGTAAAACCGCGTAACTACCTAACTACATCAAGTTGCAAACAGCCGCCGCGAAGGCAACGGGGTCCTCGGGGAGGATACCCTCGACCAGCAGGGCCTGATCGTAGAGCAGACCAGAGTACTGCTTGATCTTGTCGGCGTCGCCTGCCTTCTGGGCAGCGACAAGCTTGTCAAAGACCGGGTGCTTGGCGTTGAGCTCGAGCACGCGCTGGCTCTTGGGCATGCCGTCGGGCGCGCCCTCGGGTCCCTTCTGGAGTACCTTCTCCATCTCAAGCGAAAGCGGACCCTCGGTGGTGATGCAAGCGGGGGCATCGGTCAGGCGCGCGGAGACGGCAACTTTCTCGACCTTGTCACCGAGTGCCTCCTTCATAGCGCTAAAGAGGTCCTCGTTCTCCTTGGTGGCGTCCTCGGCCTCCTTCTTCTCATCCTCGGTCGCCAGGTCTAGATCACCGGTCGCGACGTTCTTGAGCTCCAGATGACGATCCTCGACCTCGGGCTCGGCATCGTCGGCCACAGCCTTTTCGGCAGCCTCGCGAGCTGCGTCGTCCTCATAGATCTTGGGCATATCGGCGGCAACGTACTCACGCATAGCTTGGAACGTAAACTCATCCACATCCTGCGTCAGCAGCAGCACGTCATAGCCGCGGTCGAGCACGCCCTTTACCACGGGCATCTTGGCCAAGCGCTCGCGCGAGTCACCGGCGGCGTAGTAGATGGCCTTCTGATCCTCGGGCATGCCCTTGGCATACTCGGCCAGGGTAATCATCTTCTGTTCCTTGGCAGACCAGAACAGCAACAGGTCGGCGAGCTCATCGGCCTTCATGCCATAGCTCGAGTAGATGCCGTACTTAAGGCCGCGGCCAAAGTTCTCAAAGAACTTCTCGTAGGCCTCGCGGTCGTTGTCACGCATATCCTCAAGGTCAGCGGTGATCTTCTTTTCCACACGCTTGGCGATGGCCTTGAGCTGACGGTTCTGCTGCAGCGTCTCACGCGAGATGTTGAGCGACACGTCGGCGGAATCCACGACGCCGCGGACAAAGTTGTAGTAGTCGGGCAGCAGGTCGTCGCACTTCTCCATGATCAGGACATTGGAGCTGTAGAGCGCCAGACCCTTCTCGTAATCCTTGCTGTACAGATCGAACGGCGCGCGGCCCGGCACAAACAGCAGGGCGTCATACTCGAGCGTGCCCTCGGCATGGAAGCTGATGGTGCGCGCAGGATCGTCAAAGTCGTGGAACGTAGACTTGTAGAACTCGTCGTAGTCCTTCTGCTCAACATCGAAGCTGCGCTTTTTCCAAATCGGCGTCATGGAGTTGATGGTCTCGAGCTCCTGGTAGTCCTCGTACTCGGGCTTGTAATCGTCGCCGGCGTCCTCGGGCTTGGGTTTCTGGCGGCTCTTGGACACCATCATCTGAATCGGGTAGCGCACATAGTTGCTGTACTGCTGAATCAGGCTCTTGAGGCCCCACTCGGTCAGGAAGCGATCGTAGGTCTCGGCCTCGCCGTCGGCGTCGAGCTTCTCGTTCTCACGCAGCGTCAGAATGACATCGGTACCGTGCTCGGCGCGCTCGCCGTCCTCGATGGTATACCCCTCAAGACCATCAGACTCCCATACGTGAGCGGTGTCCTCGCCATAGGCGCGGCTGACGACCTTCACATGGCTGGCGACCATAAAAGCCGAGTAGAAGCCCACGCCAAACTGGCCGATGATGTCGACATCCGAACCCTGCTGCTCGGCGTTCTCGGTCTTAAACTCCTCGGAGCCGGAATGGGCGATGGTGCCCAGGTTGCGCTCGAGCTCCTCGGCGGTCATGCCAATGCCGTTATCCGAGATGGTAATGGTGCGGGCGTCTTTATCAAAGGAGACGCGAATGGCCAGGTCGCCCTGGTCGATCTTGACGCTCGGGTCCTGCAGGCTCTTAAAGTTGAGCTTGTCGACGGCGTCGCTCGCGTTAGAGATAAGCTCGCGCAGGAAGATTTCTTTATTGGTGTAGATGGAGTTGATCATGAGGTCGAGCAGTTTTTTGCTCTCGGTCTTAAATTGACGCATGTGCAGTCCTTTCGCGCTACCCCCGCCCGCAAAAACGGCCCGGTCGCCCGAGCCGCATCGCAGACCTGCTATGTTCAGACTTAGATTTTATAACCCATTAGCGCGCATATATACATACGGAATCGAAAAACTGTATGTCCAAGCGCTCCGAAGCACCAATTACCAAGGAGTGTCCCCAACCGCCGGCAGAAAAGGAACGTCCCTATCTGCCATCTACGCGCTTGGCCATCCAGGCATGGGGCTGGCCCTCGTCTTCGTAATCTACCGGGGCAATTTGCGTGTAGCCCGCCTTGGCATAGAGTGGCAGCACGTATTCCTGCGCATGCAGCTTAATAAGCTTAGCGCCGGCATCGCGTGCACACGCATCACTGGCCTCAACGATCGCACTCGCCAGACCGCGACGGCGTATGCTCGGCAACACGGCCACGCGCCCCATAATGTAGGTCTCCCCCGCCGCGACGCCTTCGTCCAAGTCGCACGCCGGCGACACTGGAGCCTCTGCGTCAGCCGCGCGCTCAAGCTCTTCGGGAAACACGCGCGAGCAACCGGCAAGCTCGCCGTCTACATAGAGCGTCACATGAATGCAGCTCGGATCCTCGTCGATAGCATCGAACTCATTCTCGTAGCCCTGCTCGTCCATAAAAACGACGCGGCGCACCAACGCCGCGTCATCAAAGCATCCCGTCTTAAGTTGGATATCCATGCTGCCCTTTCATTCAATGCGAACGTTAGGGACAGATTTTAGCGAAAATGAGCTCCGCGCACGCTAAACTTCGCGCGAGCCTTCGCCAGGCAGTCGTAATGACCCACGTTATGGGCATCGCTCGCGATGAAGCTGTACAGGTTCTGATCGAACAGGCGCTGTGCCGGCTTTTTCTCGCGACCAAAGCGACCGCCGGCAATAAAGTCCGCCGAAGCCTGCAGCTTGCAGCCCATATCGACCAGGCGCTCCGCCACGCTTACATCCTTTTGAACCGCACGATAGCGCTCAGGATGAGCGATGATCACCTGGTAGCCACGGCACTGCAAATCGTAAATCGTGTTCTCGTACTCTCTAAACGCATACGCATCGGCATGCGTCGAAAGCTCAAGCAGGAACTCATTGGTTCCATCGAAATGCAAGTGCTCCGCGGCATCGATACCAAGCTCAACGAGCTTTCGATGGTTGACCTCGAAGCCCATCTGGAGCGGAAAACCGTCAGCGTTATCGCGCAGCAGCTCAAAGGCATCCCACATCTTGTCGTAATCAAAATAGGGATCACGGCAGTGAGGAGTGCAAACAATTCTGGTTACACCAGCCCGCTTGGCAGCCTCGAGCATCGCCAAGCTCTCATCGAGATCGGCGGCGCCGTCGTCTACACCCGGCAAGATATGGCAATGAATGTCACGCATAGGTCAGCCTTAATCAACTAAACGTTTGCTCGGTTGGTGAAGATGCCCTTTTTGGAAGTCCCCTGATCGTCGGAGCCCTTCTTCACCTTCTTACCGTCCTTGGTGTAGTAGGAGTAGTAGTACTCGCTGGTCTCGGTCTCGCAGTAGTTCATAACGGTACCGATGAGCTTGACCTTCTCGGACTTCTTAAGCTGACCGATGGCGTTGAGCGCCTCCTCGCGCTTGGTGAAATCCTCACGCACGACAAAAAGCGCACCGTCGGTCAGACTTGCGATCTCGGCAGCATCGATGAAGGTGCCGACCGGGGGAGCATCAAAGATGACGTACTGGAACTTGGCGGACAGTGCCTTTACCAGCTTGGCAAAGCGGTGAGAGACGATGATGTCGGCAGGATTGGGAATATGCGGCTCGGCATCGAGGAAGTAGAAATTCTTCTGACCTGTCTCGACAATCGCCTGGTCGATAGAAACCTGCTCGGACAGGACTGCATAGAGTCCGCCGCGGGAGCGAACGCCGAGCATATCGGCAAGGGACCTGCGGCGCATATCGGTCTCGACCAGGAGCACGGACTTGCCGCTGGTGGCGATAGCTTGGGCAAGGTTAATGGAAACCGTAGACTTGCCCTCGTTGGGAATCGAGGAGGTAACGGTGATGGTGCGAATGGGGTCGTCCACGCTCGCAAAGCGGATGTTGGCCAGAAGGGTCTTGGCGGCATTCTGTACAACGAGCTTGTCAGTGTTCTTTGCCTTAGCCATGCCTATTTACCACCTTTCATAGCCGGAATTCGGCCAACAACGGGAATGCCCAGGAGCTCTTCTGCCTCTTCGGCACCGCGGATGCGGGTATTGAGCATGTCTGCCAAAACGACATAGGCAACTGCGATAAAGATGCCCGCGAGGAACGCGACAGCAACGTACAGCATACGCTTGGGACCGCTGGGGGCTTCGGGGGTCTTAGCCTCGTCGATAACGTTGATGCTCTGGGCAGCGCCGACGTTCTGAGCGACCGTACTCACCGAGCTGGCTATGGCCTTTGCGACCTTAGCCGTCTCCTTGGCATCGGTGCCGGTAACCGAAAGCGTAATGACACGCGTGGTGGTCTCGGAGGAAACAGACACCTTGTAGTCATCCAGATCGGTGAGGCCCAGTTCATTGGCTGCGCCGCTCTTAACGCTATCGCTATCCAGCAGCGTGGCGATATCGTTGGAAAGCATCTGGCTCGCCGAGAGATCGTTGTAGCTCATCTGACCGCTATCGTCGGTCTTGGCGAGAATGTACATGCTCGTCGTCGCGGTGTAGGTGTTGTCCATCGCAACAAAGGACACGATGCCCATGGCGATCGCGCAGACCACCGGAAGGGTGATGACCAGCTTAAGGTGCTTTTTGAGCAGCTGGAACAGTTCGAGAAGGGTCATGCAGCTTGCCTTTCATTTCCCCAGTTCGGATTGACAAAACTGTCCGTTTGTTATCGCATCTTTTTACCGAGACCAAACTCTATACATAAGAAACAGGCTCTCCTGTAAAAATGTCGGAAGCAATCGTAAAATTGCACAACAACGCCGCACCCGAAAGTCAAATGCGGCGTCTACATCAATATCTATGTTGTATCGCTATGCGAATGGCTCATCCTGCTGTATGGGAAACGTCACCGTAATGGTGGTTCCCACGCCCAACTCGCTCGACAGATCGAGCGTGGCGTGATGATACAGGGCCGCATGCTTGACAATGGCAAGCCCCAGACCGGTTCCGCCGCGTGCCTTGGACCTACTCTTGTCCACGCGATAGAACCGCTCAAATACCTTGCCCTGTTCTTCAGGCGCGATACCGATTCCCGTGTCGGCGACCGCGAGGAACGGATGGCCTTCGTCGTTGGTACCGCACTGCAGCGTAACCGTACCGCCGGGTCGATTGTAGCGGATGGCGTTGCTTGCCAAATTATAGATGAGCTCGTCGATCAAGCGCGACACGCCCTCGATGACCACAGGCTTGGTCTCATGACTTATCGTCACATTCGCCTGACGGGCGACCTGTTCAAGACGCTGCTCAACCGCGTAGACGGCACGCGAGAGCTCAATAGGCTCCGTGGATCCAATGGGCACCGCCTCGCCCTCAGTTGCACGCTCGGCCTCGTCCAAGTTAGACAGCGTAAGGATGTCGTTGACAAGCGCTGCCAAGCGGCCCGCCTCACGATAAATGCGGCCGCCAAAGTTGCGCAGGTCGTCCTCACCCTCGACCATGCCGTTTGCGATGAGCTCGGCATAGCCCGAAATCGCCGTAAGCGGCGTCTTGAGCTCATGGGTGATATTCGCCGTGAACTCGCGGCGCATACGGTCGTTGTCCGCTAGCACCGCCATTTGGCGCTTGAGTTCCTGGCGCTGCGACTCGATACGCTCAAGCATGGGGACCATCTCGGCATAGGCATGCTCATAGCTACGGCGTGGGTGGTCCAAATCCACCTCTTGCAACGGCGCGATGATGGCACGGGACTCGCGGCGCGCCATAAAAAACGAGAGTACCGCACCCGCCGCCGCGATAAGCAGCATCGGCGCCACCATCGACAGCAAAATCGCCGCAACGCCAGGCTGGGCCTGCGCCAAGCGGACAACCTGGCCGTTATCAAGGGCGACGGCGCGATACAGCATAATCTCGTCGAGCGTAGAGCTTGCGCGCTCCGCAGAACCCGAACCACTCTCAAAGGCCTCGATGACCTCAGGGCGATCGCCATGGTTGGGCAGTGTGGAAGGCGACGCCTCGTTGTCGTAGGCAACCGATCCATCCTTGTTAATCAGCGTGATGCGCAAGTCCTCGCGATCGAGACTACGCAAGAACGGGATGGGCTCCTGCTGTTCGTCGAGAGCGGCAGCAATGAGCTCGGTTTCCTGCGCCAGATTGGCACTCGTGGCATCCGCCAAGGTGTTTTGCACAAAGAACGCACCCAGCACCGTAAACGCCACGATAACCGCCATGGCACAGACAAAGATCGTCACAAAAACGCGGTGCGACAGCGTATGTTTTCCCTGGGGGGCGAAGACCACGGGTTACTCCTCCGATGCGGTGGCCGCGGTGTCGTCACCTTCGGCACCATCACCGGCAGAAGGCTCGGCCAAGCGGTAGCCCACGCCGCGCACGGTCTCGATGGCGCCGGCATGCTCGCCCAGTTTTTGGCGAAGCGTCTGCACGTGCACGTCAACGGTGCGCGAACCGCCGTCGAAGTCCCAGCCCCACACGCTCTGCAGCAACGACTCGCGGGTAAAAACCACGCCGGGCTTGCGCATGAGGTACTCGAGCAGGTCGAACTCGCGCAGGGTGAGCTTAAGCGGCTCGCCGGCAACGGTCACCTCGCGATGGCTGGGCGAGAGCACGATGTCGCCCACGCTGAGCACATCGCTCGCCTGCTTGACCATGCCGCCGCGACGCAGCAGTGCGCGGCAGCGGCTCGCAAGCTCCATGAGCGAAAACGGCTTAGTCAGGTAATCGTCGGCACCGCCATCGAGCGCCATCACCTTGTCGAGCTCGGTATCCTTGGCGGTAAGCATCATAATGGGCACCGTCGCCGTCAGGCGATCGGCACGCAGTCGACGCATAATCGCCAAGCCATCGGTATCGGGCAGCATGATATCGAGCAGCACAGCATCGGGTACCCGTCGCGCCACGGCAGCCTTAAACTCACCGTCGCACGAAAAGCCTTCGGCCTCAATCCCCTGCTTGCGCAGTGCATAGACCGTCAAATCCCTGATGTTGTCATCGTCCTCGACGTAATAGATCATGTTGAACCCCTTTGCGGCCGGCATGACCGCATCTTAACCCTAAAGGTACCTTTACTAAATGGTATCAGCCAAAACGTCCCGTCAAATAATCCGCCGTGCGCGGATCGGTCGGATTCTTGAAGAGTTGCGCGGTGGGCGCGTGCTCCACCAGCTCACCCAACAAAAAGAATGCGACCGAATCGGAGATACGCGCCGCCTGCTGCATATTGTGCGTAACGACCACGAGCGTGCAGGTCTCTTTGAGCTCGCAGGCCAGCTGCTCCACCACCAGCGTCGACACAGGGTCGAGTGCCGAGGTCGGCTCGTCCATCAGCAGAATGTCGGGCTGCACGGCAAGTGCGCGGGCGATGCACAGACGCTGCTGCTGGCCGCCCGAAAGACCCAGACCCGACTCTTTGAGCTTGTCCTTGACCTCATCCCATAGCGCAGCGCGACGAAGGGAGTCCTCGACCAGCTCATCCAGCACAGCGCGATCGCGCACACCCATGCCGCGCGGACCATACGCGACGTTGTCGTAGATGCTCATGGGAAACGGATTGGGGCGTTGGAACACCATACCCACGCGCTGGCGCAAACGACAGATATCGTAATCGCCCAGGATATTCTGGCCGTCGAGTGCAATCTTGCCTTCAATGTGGCAATCCTTAATGCCGTCGTTCATGCGGTTAAAGCAGCGCAGCAGCGTTGACTTGCCGCAGCCCGAAGGCCCGATGAACGAGGTAATCTGCTTGTCGCGAATCTTGATGGACACATTCTTAAGCGCGTGGTGATCGCCATAGAACAGATCGAGGCCCTCGACATCGATGCGCGTCGGCGAAGCCGCAAGATCCTCTGCCGTGGGACGAGTCGCATCCCCAACCTCGCGCTCGTGCGCGGCCTGAGTCTGCGCCTCCATGAGTTCTTCTAGCTCCGTGGGCTCCATAGCCGCAGCAGCCGTCATACCGCATACCTCCACATCGATATCAATTCAGCAGTATCGATAGTAGAAATCGCGGCTCATATGCACGTGAGCGCATTGTCAAGTGTTTGTAAGGGCACGCTGGCTATGCGGCGGGCAGCTCGATGGTGAATATCGTGTGTTCGGGCGTCGATTCACATGCAACGGTACCGCCGTGTGCCGCGATGATCTCCTTGGCAATAGCAAGGCCCAGACCGGCACCACCGCGATTGGTCGCACGCGCCGCATCTAGGCGATAGAACTTCTCAAAGATCACCTTGAGCTTAGCAGCAGGGATAGGATCGCCCTGATTGATAAAGCGCACGCGCACGCCACCGTCGTCCCGGCGCCTAGCCTCAATCGTGATAGTGGAGCCCTCGTAGCTATAGGCGACGGCGTTTTTCATGATGTTGTTAAACACGCGGGCCATCTTGTCGCCATCCACGAGCACCGTCAGGTCCTCGCGAATATCAACTTGGGCTTCCTTATGCTGCTCGTTGAGGATGGGATAGAACTCGTCAGCCACCTGAGCCAGCAGCAACCCCAGATCAACATAGCCGCGCGTGAGCACGATATCGTGGAAGTCAAAGCGTGTGATATCGAAGAACTCTTCGATGAGTGCATCGAGCCGGTGCGCCTTGTCGAGAGCCACGCCCGTAAAGTGCGCACGTTGCTCAACCGGCAGCTCAGGAGCCTCTTGCAGCAGCGAAAGATAGCCCACCACACTGGCAAGCGGGGTGCGTAGGTCATGTGCCAAGTACGTGACCAGATCGTCCTTGCGATGCGACTCGTCACGCAAGGCCTGTTGCACCTTGCGCTCACGGTCACGCACGCGGTTAAGGGCGCCCTCGACCTCCAAGAAGTCGCCGTCGATGTTGTCCCAGGTGTCGGGGTGATCGATCAGGCGATCTTGAATACGAGCGGCCAGCACACAATCGGCATGCTGCTCGCCCTGTTCGTAGCCCTGGTAGTACAGGGCGCGGCCACACAAGAACAGCACGCACGCGGCAAGCGCCAGCACAAAGCCAAGCATGTTGAATACAAAGCCGGCATCGAACAGCACCGGCCCTTCGATGCCGCCGAGCGCCATGGCGCCAATCGCCAACGTCATGGCCCACGCGGCGCCGCCAATCACCATGCAGCGGCGCACGATCTCAAATCGATCGATCAGCAAAAAGCCGGCAAGCAGCACCGTCAAGATTCCGGCGATGTTGTCGATGCCAATCAGCAGCAGGCTCAGCAAAAAGAGCAGCACCGTTGCAAGCGCGCGGTTGTCGACGACCGACCTCACGTATTCAAAGAGCCGATCGGGCACCTCGAACGCTTGCCTATCGTCTTTTGTCATATCAAGATCCTCACAAGCGAAAAGCGTTATTCGATGATGTAGCCGACGCCCCAGACGTTTTTGATAAAGCGTGGCTTTTGTGCGTCGTCGCCGATTTTTTCGCGCAAGTGGCGAATGTGCACCATCACCGTATTGTTGGAGCCGGGCATAAAATCCTCGCTCCACACCGCGCGGAACAGGTCCTCCACGGCCACCACGCTGCCGCGATGCTCGACCAGATACAGCAAGATTGAATACTCGGTGGGTGTGAGGCGTACCGGTGAACCGTCCACCGTCACGGAACGAGCATCGCGGTTGATCTCCAAGCCGTCGAGCTGAATGGTCGGCGACTCGGCCGCCTGTGCACGGCTACCGTAGCTGGTGTAGCGGCGAAGCTGAGCGTGCACGCGCGCGATGAGCTCCAGCGGACGGAACGGCTTAACCACGTAATCGTCCGCGCCAAGCGAAAGGCCCCCGATCTTGTCTTGCTGGGCATCGCGCGCCGTCAGCATGATCACGGGATAGGTATGGCTGGAACGGATCGTACGCAGCAGCTCAAACCCATCGATATCGGGCAGCATGACATCAAGCAGCGCCAGATCGAACTCCTGCTCCAAAATCGCCTTGGCAGCATCGGCCCCGCTATAGGCAATCTGGACATCAAAGCCCTCTTTTGTAAGGTAGATGCCAACCAAGTCGGCGATGGCCTTCTCGTCATCAACTACCAAAATGCGCTCGTTCATGCGTGCTCCTCTCGCACTCCATTATGCCTGAGGCGACGCACGCCACACACAACAAGCGTGGGTGATTAAGTCGGCCTTAAGCACCCTTGTGCCCGTTCGAGTGCGGATGTAGGCCAAGCGCGCACGCGATGATCGCCGACGCCGGCAAACGATATACTCTAGTTTCAGAAGAGACCATCCCGTCGAAAACGAAATCTGTGAAGTCCCTCACCTCTTTTGCAAAGCGCTCAACCCAGCTTGCCGCCGGCTTTGTCTGCGCTATCGCCCTTGCCGCTGGCGCGCCCACCGTCGCCGGCGCCCAAGTGCTCACGACCGACAATGTTTGCGGCAAAACCGCCGATGCGCGCGGCATCACGGCCGAAAACCTGCCCGATATCGATGCGACCAATGCCCTCGTCATGGGCAAAGACGGCACCGTCTACTATGGGCGCGGCGCCGATGAGCAGGTCAAGATTGCCTCGATCACCAAGGTCATGACCGCAATCCTAACCGTCGAGAATTGCAAGATGGACGAGAAGGTCACGGTGAGCAACGCCGCAGCCACCGTGGGTAATTCGACCGCCGGCTTGCTCGAAGGCGACGAGCTTACCGTGGAGCAGGCACTGCGCGGCCTGATGATTCCCTCGGGCAACGACGCCGCCATCGTGCTCGCCGAATATGTGGGCAAGAAGATCGACCCTAAGACCAAAGACGCCGAGGCCACATTTGTGAAGGCCATGAACGAGCGCGCTAAGAAGCTCGGCTGCACCGGTACGCTTTTTGAAAACCCGCATGGTCTGGACTTTGATGAGTGGGCTGGCGATATGCACTCAACCGCACACGACGTAGCGCTGATGATGCAGGAGGCCATGAAAAACGACACGATCCGCGAGGTCGTAGCGAGCGAGGATTCCTGGATCGAGGTCACGGGCGCCAACGGCACCGACCATTCGCATTCCATGGACACGCATAACTATTTGCTGGGCCAAGATGGCAACATCGGTGGCAAGACCGGCACCACCGACGATGCAGGCTATTGCTTTACGAGTGCCTACAACCGCGATGGCGACGAGATCTACACCGTCGTTTTGAACTCCACTACCACCGACCAGCGCTTTACCGATACCGCAACCCTTGCCAATTGGTACTACGGTCACAAGGTGACGGTCGCGATCGCCAACACGCAGGAAAAGACCGCCAACGGCAACCCGCTTATGGCACGCATTAGCCAGACAGATTGGACGGACAAGACGATCGACGCCACGCTCGCCGACCCCACGGCGCAAGCGACCGTGTTTTCCCTTGCCGGCGAGGTGACCGAAAAGGTTAGCCACGACGATCTTTCGGGCACGGTGCATGTGGGCGACAAGGTGGGCAGCGTTACGCTCAAGCAGGACGGCACCAAAATCGCCGTTATGGACCTGGTTGCCGACGAGGAAGGGGCAGGGCCGAATCCCATTGAGTGGCTCCTTGTGAAGCTCGACCGCCTGGGCCGCCGCATCGACAACCGCCCACTCACGGCAGAAAGCGAGACCGTCGCCAAGGCGCCCGAGATGTAAGATCGAAGAACAATACACTCGCTGAAATGAGGCGTCCAACGGGGCGCCTCATTTTTTGAGGGTTCGAATCCCCAGCTAACATTCTCCTAATTAAAAAAAGGGCCCCCGATGGGACCCTTCTTTAAAGTTAAACTGGCGGAGAGCTGGGGATGTCCGGGCATGCTACGCATGCCCTCCGGCTTCAAAGCCTGGCGGCTTTTCGCCCACGGGCTACAAACGCTTTCGCGTTTGCTTAACGCCCGTGCCCTCTCGGGTTCGAATCCCCAGCGCCCTTTCTCGATAATAAAAAAGGGCCCCCGATGGGACCCTTCTTTAAGGTTAAACTGGCGGAGAGCTGGGGATTCGAACCCCAGATGCCCTTTTGGGGCATACTCGCTTAGCAGGCGAGCACCTTCGGCCTCTCGGTCAGCTCTCCGTAACAGCCGTTCTATAGTAACCAAACAGTCGAGGATGGGCAAGGGGGAATTTTGGAGCGATTCCAATTTGCCAGTAGACGTCTCACCCAATCATCTCAATCTGTAACAGTTACAGGCCGAATTTTCGTCCAGATGTTACAGATTGAGACAAAGATACGGGGGCAACCCCAGCGGCGGCGTCGATGCATCCAGTCTTTATTAGTTCGCTCGAACGGTCTCCAACAGATAATCGCGCATGTACGGAATTGCAAACGAAACACAGCCGTAGCCAGCAGGCTCAATCAGTCCCGTATCGATCAGACGTTTGCGATACGACCCGACTTTATTCGCCGGCAATCCCATCTTTTTGGCAATATCACCGTTCGTAATCTCGCCGCCTTCGCATTGCGCCATCGCCGCGAGATATTGAAACTGCCGCTCCGATACCCTGCGCAGCGCGGGGGCAATCACCATGGCATTGAAACTATCAAGAGCTGCCTGGACACCCTTGCGAGCTGCCTCTTCACTCACGCTCTCCGACCCGCTGCGCGCAGCAACCTGCCAAGCGTAATATCCGACCAACTGGACCATAAAGGGATAGCCTGCCGAAGCCTTTGTTAAAAGCTCAGCAACGCCTTCGTCGAGTTCCTTGCCCGCACGCCTCATCGTATCCTCAAACGATCCGCCGACTTCAAAATCTGAAAGCCGCGTGAGTTCGATATGCTTCGCCCTCTGAAGGAACGTCAACGTATCATCCACCACCACGCCATCCACCGAGGTTGGCAAACCAGCGAATGCAAAGGCGACATTCGCCCCTTGGCGAATCAAGAGCTGCATTTCATTACCCAGCTCGCGCATTTCCTCAGTTGAGGCGTCCTGAATCTCATCGAGTGTGATGAGCAAACCACCTCGCTTCGCGGCACCGTACATCGCCTCGCCCAGATGAGAGGCTGACTTCGACAGCTCCACGGAGCCAAGGCTGACTCCTAAAATTGATGGGGAAATCGACATTGATGCAAGACGAACATTTCGCTGCAGAGCCTCGAGAATTCTGTCGCAAAAACCGGCATTTGAGGCGACGTCGACAACCTCGAATCCTTTTTTGCGCGCAAGATCGCCCAATGCGTTGAGGAGCACCGTTTTACCCGTGCCTCGGACACCCGAGATGCGCATGAGTCGATCGGGGGCACCAGGGCCATTCTCAAGAGCCTCGGCAAAGTCATCCAAAACAGCGTCGCGTCCGATAAGCTCAGGTGGATTCATGCCCGCTGTTGGCTTAAAGGGATTAATAGCTTTTGACATTCGACCTCCTCTGCCAGTTTTAACAACTTTAACAAAGTTTAGCAACTTTAGCAGAGTTTAACAGTTTTAGCAGGCTCGGCGGCTTTATGCCTTACCGATTCTGTCGGGTCCTCCCGCCCGCGCCGATACAAATAGCGCGGTGCGGCCCCTCTATACCGCCCCTACCCCAGCGAGCGGTTGAGGGAGCCGAGCTCATCGTTGCCCATGGTGCGCCACATTTGATAGATGCAGCCGCGCGCCAAGAAAAAGAAACCGTTATCGACGAGTTGCACGGCGGCATCCGCGAGCTGATTGGTCACGGCGGGCACCGGCGGCAGCTCAAGACCTGCCTTGCGGATAGTCTCGACAGCCTCCTCGAACGTGGGCGGTTTGATGACGCCCATCTCGTTCATAAGGCCCTGCATTTCCTCCTGCGCACTGCCACCCGACTCCTCGCCGCGCGGCACCAGGCGGTAGCACGCCAGCGCCAGCTCGAGCTGGTCGCAGTTCCAGTAGGCGAATGCCAGGCGATAGAACAGGTAACCGATCGAAGTTCGGTCGCTGGCGATGCGCAGGCCGTGGCGCGCCACCTCGATAATCTCGTCATAGCGCTCCAGGCGTGCCAGCACGTTGATCAGGGCAAAGTGAGACTGCATAGACGAGCGTGCCAAATCGTAGAGACGACGCACCTCGGGCAGCGCACGCTCAAAGTCCTCTTGTTCGGCGTAAAAGCTGCAGATCTCATGCTGGGCAAAATACAGCGCATCGGGAGCGCGAAGGATACGCACGGAACGGTCCTCCTCCATCACCGGCAGCACCATGCGCACCAGCTGGTTGTCGCAGAACTGGGTCTGCACCGGGCCCGTCGCCAAAAGCTCAGCAACAGTACACTTGGCTTCCAGCTCCTCGACAAGGCGAGAAAAGCCCTCGAAAGCGCCGGCTCGGTCAACTTTGGATTGCTCGCGCAGCTCGACGACGCGGGCGATATACGGATCGTTGTCCTCCTCCATGACCTCAAGCTCGTCAGCCGTATCAGCGAGCAGTAAATCGCGAAGCGCAGGCGGCAATGGACGATGGTCATCGCGTGGCCGAGCGTGAACCTCTGCAGGCTCAATCATGTCCGGAGCATCTGCCTCATATGCCTCGAGCAAATGCTTGCAGGGCATGTCGTCCATATCCATGCTCTCAAGATCCTTGGCGACAGAAACGCAATCGGCCAGATAGGCCGCACGGCCAAAGGAATACGTTTCAACGACGCGCTCGCCCTGCTCACCGTCGGGAGCCGCAATCTGCACGTAGCAGCGCATGATGCGAGCGCCCGAAGCAAAGCAAGCCGCCGCGAGTGTAAGCGCAATGCGTGCATCGTGCTCAGTGGCCCATGCCGCGCGCTTAGGCTCATCCACCTCGCGCCAGGCGTCATCTTGAGCATCGTATTCGCGCTGCGGCATAGCATCGACAACCGTGCGGCCAAATCGCACCAGCATGATGCCTTCGGCGACGTTCGCTCGATAGGTGTAGTCGAGACGCGTGACCACGTTGAGCGCTTCTACGAGACGTGCAAAGCGAGTGCGAACGTCCCACTCGCCACCCGGCTGGCACGCAACCGTCCCCGGCTTGGCCCACGGGTTGTCATTCGACAGCGTTTCGAGCAAGCGAGGAACGTCGTTTGTCGTCTTGCTGATATGCCATAGGTCAAAGAGCGAGCAGCCCTCAAAGCTTGGCGACGAGGCAACGGGGCCCAACCCTGCCCCAATACGCTCAAGGATGCCCGATAGGCGGTTCAGGCGGCACTCGACGGCAAGCAGGGTATCGATCTCGTCCTGGTCCAGCAGGCTACGGTCAAAATTGAGATAGAAGAGCCTCGAGCGATCGATGCGCGCCAGGCTCATTTCGGTTTTGGCCGCGATGGTGCGCAGGCGTGGCAGATTAACTTCGCCCATCAAAGCGGCGGCATAGCGCTCAATGCCACTTGGATTATCTGCATGGTCAATGCGGTAGAGCAACGTTTCGATTGCATCGGGCAGCGGCGTGGAATCAAAACCCAGCAGTACCTCAACCGGCTCGGGGAGTTTTACAAGTTTGATCTTGTCGACGGCATTTTTCATGCCCTCGTCGAGGCCGTCACCGTCTGCCGTGCCTAAGACAGCGTTTTCAGAATCGGCAAATACCACGTAACGCAAGAACATCGAGGCCATGAACTCGCCGTAGCGAAGGCTGCGCGTCGAATTCCACGTCTCGCGATCGGATTGTTCACGCATGGTGCCTTCGGGAGAGCCGATGACTCGCGCCCGGGAGTACATCGTCCCATCGGTACCCCTGACCGCAATCTCACCGATGTTGGAATCGGACTCGTCAAGAATCAATTGCATGTCGGGATCGTCGGGCAGCGACATCTCGTTAACGGGACGGTCCACCTTATAGACCTCACCCGAAACGCTCACGTAGCCCAAAAGCGACACATGGCTTTTGCCGACGAATTCGACGACATAGCATGATTCATGCTGGTCATCGCCAAAGAGCTTCCAAACCACGCCATACGATCGTCCCGCAGGCTGCTCGGGCATGGCCGGAAAGCGCTTTTTGGGATCAAGAAACCTGAGCTTGTATGTCGGACGCTCTGCCACGAAATATCACCCTGATCGGTCGTCTAAAGAAAGAGCGCGCCACGGGCTCACCGAGGCGCATACTCGAAATCTTACACGAGTCGATGAGAAATAGTCCCCTTTGACCGAGGTTCGAATCCATGCGGTGTTTACGTAAAAGAAAAGCCCCCGTTGCCGGGAGCTTTAATCTCAAATGGTGCGGCGTATAGGATTCGAACCTATGACGTTCTGATTCGTAGTCAGACCCTCTATCCAGCTGAGGTAACGCCGCAGCGCAAGACATATAAAACCACTTTAGTTCGTTAGAGTCAAGCAAAATCTCAAACTTTTTTCGCGCGGGCCGCAATTTGTCACGCTGCACCACAAGCATCAGCGCTTCTCGTGCGGTCGATTGGCTTTTCGATCACATCGAACCCGGCGTCAAGCTCCCCCAGAAGCGACCGCACCCGTTGGGCACAGTCGTAGTCGGCAAACGAGATGCTCAGCATTCGGGCCACCTGATTAGAAGTTCCAACGCCATAGAAGTGCTCAAGGACAACAAGCGCCTCATGCGCCACAAACGTCTCGACCACATGCGACGACTCCTCATAACACCATTGCGTCAATGGTCCCTCACTCGTCTGCCGAACCACCAAGCCACCCATACCCGACGGCTCGCACGTTACCAGCAGGTGCTCCCCACCCTCATCGCTCTGGAACAAAACAACCCGCTCATCGAACAGCTCCATCACATCCCCTTTCTCTTGCTCTTAGTTGGCAAAAGCATAGCAGGTAGATGCATGTATACAGAACATCCGTTCGTGTGTTTTCTATCGAGCTGTCCGCACGGCATGGTATAGCCGTACACAAAAAGGGCGCCCCTAAAAGGAGCGCCCTCGCAAATCGCCTATGCAGCTAGCTTACGCGACCGGCTCGATCTTCTCGAGGCCGCCCATGTAGGGACGCAGAACCTCGGGGATCGTGATGGTGCCGTCGGCGTTCTGGTAGTTCTCCAGAATGGCAGCCATGGTACGGCCAGCCGGCAGACCGGAACCGTTAAGGGTGTGCAGGTAGCGCGAGCCCTTGAAGTTCTCGGGGTCGCGATACTTGATGTTGGCGCGACGGGCCTGGAAGTCGCCGCAATTGGAGCAGGAGCTGATCTCCTTGTAGGCGTTGTAGCTCGGCAGCCAGACCTCGACGTCGTAGGTCTGACGGGCAGAGAAGCCCAGGTCGCCGGTGCACAGACTAATCACGCGATACGGCAGGCCCAGCTGCTGCAGCAGGTACTCGGCCTCGGCGGTCATGCTCTCGAGCTCCTCGTCGGACTCCTCCGGCTTGGCGAACTTGACCATCTCGACCTTGTCGAACTCGTGCTGGCGAATGATGCCGCGGGTGTCGCGACCGGCGGAACCGGCCTCCTCGCGGAAGCAGGGGGTGAAGGCAGTGTAGCGGCGAGGCAGAGTGTCGGCGTCCAGAACCTCACCGGCATGCAGGTTAGTCAGTACGACCTCGGCGGTAGGGATCAGGAAGTTGTCGCCCGAGACGTGATAGGCGTCGTCCTCAAACTTGGGCAGCTGGCCCGTACCGAACATGGTCTGACGCTTGACGACGATGGGCGGCCACCACTCCTTGAAGCCACGGCTCGTGTGCGTGTCCAGGAAGAAGTTGATAAGGGCGCGCTCCAGGCGGGCGCCGGCGCCACCGAGAACGGTGAAGCGGCTACCGGAGAGCTTGTTGCCGCGCTCGAAGTCGAGGATGTCCAGATCGGTGCCCAGATCCCAGTGCGGCTTAAAGTCGAAGTCGAACTCGCGCGGGGTGCCCCAGCGGCGACGCTCGATGTTCTCGTCCTCGTCCTTACCGTACGGGGTGGCCTCGCACGGAATGTTGGGCAGGTGTGCCATGAAGTCGTACTGCTCCTGCTCAAGAGCGGTACGGCGCTCGGCCAGACCGTCGATCTTCTCGTTGACGGCGCGCACGGCCTCCTTGGCGGCCTCGGCCTCGTCCTTCTTGCCCTCCTTCATCAGGGCGCCAATCTTCTTGGACTCGGCGTTACGCGTGGCCTGGAGCTCCTCGACCTCGGTGATGACGGCACGGCGCTCGTCGTCGAGTTCAAAGAACTTCTCGCGGTCCCAAGACGTCTGGCGATTTGCCATGGCGGTATCGATGGCATCGGGGTTCTCGCGAACAAACTTGATATCAAGCATTAGATCCTCCGGCGATATACATTCCATCTAGGTTGCAACCTTGTACATGTATGGGCAAGTATATACTTATGAGCGTTTACGACCCAACTCAACTACGCAAGAAGGCACCCAATGGACGCAGTTTTTTCCTTTTTGTTTGGCACCCGCACCGGTTTTGCCATCCTTTTCGCCGGCGGCATCCTGCTATTTGCGATTCTTGCCTTTGTGATGGAGAAGCGCACCCATAAGATGTATGTCGACCGTGGCCCCAAGTCCGAGGACGAAGAAGACAGCTTCTGGGACTAACCTGCCAAAAAGGACAGGTTATTTCTGGTCGGTTTTATCTGGGCAAACGCAAGCGTCCCGCAACTGGAATTGAGCCAGTTGCGGGGCGCTTTTTGCTCAAGGTACAAAACCGCAGGAAAACCCTGCCAAAATAAACCTGTCCCTTATTGGCCAGTTTACTGGAGAGTAGCGTCGATGGCCTTGACGAGGGCGCTGCGCATGCCGGCATCCTCGAGCGCGACGACGCCCTTGATGGTAGCACCGCCGGGCGAGCACACGGCATCCTTCATCGCTGCGGGATGCTGGCCGGTTGCAAGCTGCAGCTTTGCCGTACCCAGCACCATCTGGCTCACAATGCGATAGGCATCGGCGCGCGGAATACCGTGTTTGACGGCCGCATCGCCCAGAGCCTCGATCGCCATGGCGACAAACGCCGGGGCGCAACCGCCCACGGTACCGCCCACAAACAGCAGACTCGAATCGAGCTCGACCACCGTGCCAAGCTTTCCGAGCAGATCGAGCACCGTGGCACGCTGCTCACCGCTAAGCGTGGAAGCCTTCTCGCAGGCGATAACGCCCTCGCCCACCGAAACCGGCGTGTTAGGCACCGTCGAGATATGAGCGACACCTGGCAGGACCTGTTCCCACTTTGCGCTATCCCAAGTCCAGGCAACCGAAAGGACGACCTTGTCGGCAAGCGCATCCTTGAGTGGAGCGAAGACCTTCTCAATCATGTACGGCTTGACCGCCGCAACCACGATATCGGACGCGGCAACAACCTCCGCCGCATCGTGGCAAGCAGCCATGCCCCGCGCCTCGCAACGCTCAACCAGAGCATCGTAGCGGCCTGCGCAGGCGCACATGTCGCCCGCGGCCACGCCGGCGGCAATCCAGCCATCGGCCATAGCGCTCGCCATATTGCCAAAACCGACAAATCCGATCTTCATATCACACAGTCCTCTCAGATGCGTTCCTCAAAACGAAAGCTATTGTCCCACGCCATTGTTTCGTATTGCCGACCTACTTGTGATACGGCTCGCCACGGCTAATCTTGCAGGCGCGGTAGATCTGCTCCAGCAGCACCACGCGCGCCAGGTTGTGCGGCAAGGTAATGCGTCCAAAGCTGAGCATCTCGTCGGCGCGGGCGCGCACGGCATCGCTCACGCCGTCCGATCCGCCGATTACAAAAGCGATGTCGCTGTTGCCTCGCAGCATAAGATCGTCGAGCCTCGCCGAAAACTCCTCGCTCGAGCGCTCTTTGCCCTCAATGGCCAGCAGGATCACATGCGCTCGAGACGGCAGGGCAGCAAGAATTGCCGCCCCCTCCTTGTCGCGCGCGGCATCCACGCCGCCCGCCTTAGCCGGGTCGATATCGGCCACCTCGCGCATATCTACCTTGGCATAGGCACCTAGGCGTTTGGTGTACTCAGCGCACGCGTCCTTCCAAAAGCGCTCTTTGAGCTTACCAACGCAAACGACGGTGTATTTCACGCGCGTCTACTCCTTCGAATCGTTTTGCACTTTGTCGGCGGTCAACATCTGCTCGAACATCGAGGCCGACTGCGAGAAATCGCTCGGCAGCACGACCGTCGAGGTTTTACCCGTGCGAGCGAACTCCGTCATCATCTCGGACCACTGCGTAAACATGAACAGCTGGTTAGCCTCGTCGTTGCCGACGCCCGTCTCCTGGATAATCTCGAGCGAATCCTTGATGCCCAGCGCGATGGCTTTGCGCTGGTTGGCGATGCCTTCGCCTGCCTTTTCCATCGCCTCGGCCTCGGCGGTCGCCTCGGTGACACGCTTGATGCGGTCGGCCTCGGCGAGCTCCTGCGCAGCAGCGCGCTTGCGCTGGGCGGCGTTGATGTCGTTCATGGAGTTCTCGACCTCGGTTGGCAGCGCGATCTTGGTGATGAGTGTCGACACGAGGGTGAAGCCGTAGGCAGCCATCTGCTCGGACACGGTGGCGTTGACGTCCTTGGCGATGTCATCCTTCTTGGCAAAGACCTCATCGAGTGTGTAGACGGGAATCGAAGAGCGCAGGGCGTCGGTGATGAAGTCACGCATCTGGTCGACGGGCTCCTGCAGCATGTAGTAGCTCTTGTAGATGCCCGAATCTGCCGGGCCGGCGCCCATGTCATAGCTCACGTGGTACTGAGCAGAGACCTCAAGGCCGATAGTCACGTTGTCCTGGGTCTTAACGTCGATGCCAAAGCCGTTTTTCATGGTGCGCAGACTCACCGTGGCGGCCTTGCGGTCAATCACGGGCACCTTCATGTGGAAGCCCGCGTTTACGATGCGGTTAAACTTGCCCAGACGCTCGATGATCACGGCATGCTGCTGTTCAACGACATAGCAGGCGTTGGGAAGCAGTAACAACAAAATGATGATGGGAATCAAAAGGCTGGTAAGGGCGGCGATGATACCGGACAACAGCATGGTCTCTCCTCTGATAGGCACACGTTGGCATTAGGATACCCGCACGAAGCAGCCACGTGACATCAACAAGAGGACCCGTGGTCAAAAAAGGCCAAATATGAGTACTGTTACCAGTTTAGTAACAGCGTATTTGGGTCAAAATCGCCTCTTTGAACCCGAGGTCTGGTAGCGCGCAGAGATGTGGTGTAAGAGGCGGGGCATACCCCGCCTCTTCCCTTT
>URNM01000007.1 GCA_900549185.1 uncultured Collinsella sp.
AGCGTCAGATGTGTATAAGAGACAGCGGCAGCATGGACCCGAGCCACGTGCTCAGCGCCATGGGCATTGGTCGCGAACAGGCATTGGGCGCACTGCGTATTTCCTTCGATGACCGCGTGAACCCGGGCGATCTGGACGACTTTGCCCAGACGCTGTTGTCGATCGTAGGCGCCGCATGATCGTCTCCGAGCTTGAACGTGCGCTGCTGGCGCGCTACCCCAAGGCGGACGCCGAGGGCTGGGATCATGTTGGGCTATCTGTGGGAGATCCCTCTGCTGATATCACCGGCGTGGCATGCGCACTCGACGCGACCGAGGCCAACGTGCACCGCGCTCTCGAGGCCGGCGCCAACGTGCTGCTGACGCATCATCCCATCTATATCAAGGCGCCCGAGGCCTTTTGTCCGGCCGATTCCGCGCGCCCACAGTGCAGCGCTGCGCTGTACGAGGCAGCTCGTTGCGGCGTGTGCATCATCTCGCTTCACACCAACCTAGACCGCTCGCACGAAGCGCGCGTTCGCCTGAGTGAGTTGCTGAGCGCTGAGCCCATGAGCTCGTTGGAGCATGTGGACGAGCCCGAGCTCACCGGTCTGGGCGCAGTTGCGACCCTCCGCGATGCCTGCAACCTGCGCGACCTCGCCAACCGTGCCGCCATGGCCTTTGGCAGCGACCCCCGCGTATGGGGCGAAGCCGAGCACCCGTGCCGCACCGTCGCCATTCTGGGCGGCTCCCTGGGCGATTTTGGTGAGCTTGCTATCGCCGCGGGCGCAGATGTTATTGTGACCGGAGAGGCCAGCTACCACGTGGCGCAGGACCTTGCCTTGCGCGGCCTGAGCGTGATTCTGCTCGGCCACGACCGCTCTGAAGAGCCGTTCGTTGATATATTGATGAACTCTGCAGTTGAAGCCGGGGTCGACCCCCGACATACGATTAAAATACTGAACCCTTGCCAATGGTGGACTGTGACAAAAGGAGAGAACTTATGAGCGCCGGCGCTACGCTACTCAAGCTGCAACAGATCGATTTGGAGCTCGCCCGCAACAAGAGCGAACTTGCCAATATGCCGGAGCTCAAGGAGCTCGCTTCCAAGCGTAAGACCTACGTTAAGCTCAAGTCCGAGATGACCAAGCTCTACGCCCAGCGCAAGGATCTGGACATTGAGCTCGACGACCTCAACACCACCGAGATCCAGACCAATAACGCCATCGAGGCCGCCAAGAAGCGCCACGTCGACGGTTCTGATTACCGCGAGGTGCAGGACCTGGAGAATGAGCTTGCCACCCTGGCAAAGCGTCTGGACAAGATCGAGCATACCCGCAAGGATGTCGTTGTCGCCCATAAGGAGGCGCTCGACCGCGAGGCTCGCGCCCAGGCTATCATCGCTAAGTTCGAGGAGGGCGTGAAGGCAGATACCAAGGCCGCTCGTGCCAAGGCCGCCGACCTCCAGGCCCAGATTGACGCCGCCACCAAGGAGCGCACCGCCCTTGCCGCCACGCTGCCGACCGACGTGCTCACCGATTACGAGCGCCTGCTCAAGCAGTTCCGCGGCCTAGCCGTCGAGACCATCAAGGGCAACATTCCCACCATCTGCCACACCGCGCTGCAGGCATCGTCCATGAGCGACCTCAACCACGACGGTAGCGAGATTGCGCACTGTCCGTATTGCCACCGCTTGCTGGTGCTCCCCGGCAAGGAAGCTTAAATGATGACGGCGGCATCCAACAATTCAATGCAACTTGAGGGAAAAACGATCCTGCTGGGTATTACCGGCGGGATCGCCGCCTATAAGTCGTGCAATATCGTGCGCCTGCTGCAAAAGCGCGGCGCACGCGTCAAGGTCGTTATGAGCGAGCATGCCACGGAGTTTGTGGGGCCGCTCACCTTCCGCGCGCTCACCAATGAGCCGGTCGCTGTGGGCCTGTTCGACGACCCCTCCGACCCCATCCACCATATCTCGCTCGCGCAGGAGCCCGACTTGGTGGTTGTGGCGCCCGCGACGGCCAATATCATCGCCAAGATGGCCAACGGCATCGCCGACGACCTCATCTCTACGACGCTGCTCGCCACGCCGCGACCCATTGTTATCGCGCCTGCCATGAACAACGGCATGTGGAAGGCACCGGCGACGCAGGCTAACATGGCCACGTTGCGCGACCGCGGGGTGCACGTGGTAGGACCCGGCAGTGGCTACCTTGCCTGCGGCGACGTGGACACGGGACGCATGAGCGAGCCCGAGGACATCGTCGAGGCCGTCTGCGAAGTGCTCAATCCCGTGCCGCAAGACCTGGCGGGCCAGCGCATTGTCATCACTGCCGGCCCCACGCATGAGCCGATCGATCCGGTGCGCTTTATCGGCAACCGGTCTTCGGGCAAGATGGGCATCGCACTGGCAGGGGAGGCCGTACGCCGCGGCGCTGCGGTCACGCTCGTGTTGGGGCCGACGTCACTCGACGTGGGTCGCGGCGTGGAGTGCGTGCGCGTGCAGACCGCCGCAGAGATGCTGCAGGCGGCGCTGAGCGCCTTCCAGACGGCCGATGCGGCCATTTGCGCGGCCGCCGTCGCCGACTACACACCCGCGGCCCCTGCCGACCATAAGCTCAAAAAGGCCAACGAACGCTTGGATCGCATCGAGCTCGTCGAGACCGTTGATATTTTGGCTGAGCTCTCGCGCCAGAAGGGTGAGCGCTGTGTGATTGGCTTTGCGGCCGAGACCGATAACGTCGTGGAGTACGCTGAGCGCAAACTTGCCCGCAAGGGCTGCGATGCCATTATCGCCAACGATGTCTCGCGCGCCGATTCGGGCTTTGGAACCGATACCAACAAGGCCTGGATTGTTAGCACAGCAGGGACGCAGGAACTTCCTGTGCTAACAAAACCCCAGCTCGCAGATACAATTTTGGACTTGCTCAAAAATAATTAAAAAAGTTCTTGCACAAGGGCAAAGTTTCGGGTTAATATACTCCCTGTTGCGAGCGAGAGCAAAGCAACAAACAAAAGCTTCGGGACGTGGCGCAGCTTGGTAGCGCACTTGACTGGGGGTCAAGGGGTCGCTGGTTCGAATCCAGTCGTCCCGACCAGAAGTTTGCAGGTCAGGCACCTAGTGTCTGACCTTTTTTGTTTAATAATCAATTGCTTAAAGCAACGAGGAATCAACGACTTTCCCGCTCAGTACCTCTGCGCAACAATAACCTGTACATCAGCCTCCAAAACCGACATTTTTCGACATGTTTGGAGGCTGATGTACACAAATGCAGAATCCCGCGCAGCCCAGAACCATCCTCCATATGTCTGGACTCTCTATGGCAGCGCTGGATAGACATCGCCAGAACGGGTATAGTATCGAAAGTTTTGTCGTTTACCAGCGGGGGAGTCCTGTGGGCATCAAGAAGAAGATCAAAAAGGAGCTTATCGGCACTTCCGATTACCCGTCGAATAAGATCTTCACGATCTCCAATTTCATTACCTTTACGCGCCTGGTCCTCACGCTCGTCTTCCTGTACCTGTTTGTGACGGACAACAACCGTGTGGTCGCCATTGTCATCTATGCCATCGCGGCTTCCACCGACTGGATGGACGGACAGATCGCCCGCATGACCAAGACGGTCTCGTGGCTCGGCAAGGTTATGGACCCCATCTGCGACCGTGCGCTGCTGTTTACTGGCGTGCTGGGACTGGTGGTCCGCGGAGAGCTGCCCATCTGGGTCTGCGTGCTCATTATTGGCCGCGACATCTATCTGGGCATCGGCACGCTTATCGTGCGTCATTATCACCGTCGCCCCATCGATGTCGTCTTTCCCGGAAAGATTGCCACTGCACTGCTCATGACCGGCTTCTCGCTCATGCTGCTCGGGTTCCCCGTTGTTGAGGGCCTGCATCTTTTACCTTCAACCCTTACGGCCTTCCCGGGCCTCAACGGAAGCTCGGTGCCCCTCGGCATCTTCTTTGTGTACGGCGGCGTGATCTTCTCCATGCTCACGGCTGTCATCTATTCCATTAAGGGCGGAGCGGCCATTAAACAGGCTCTCGCGCATCCCGAGGACGAGGACATCGACTTTCTGAACCCCGAAATCGAAGACTGATTCGTTGGGGTATGATTACGTACGGTTCATTATTTGCGGCACGTCCGCGATAAGTTAGGGGTTGTCATGGACAACATGGTTAACAATATGCCTCAGAATGATAAGACTGCTGACGCTACCTGCGTATTCCGCGTGCCTTCAAGCGACGTCACCGTTCCCGACCTCATGGCCAACGTGCGCATCACCGCCCCCGTTCTGTCCATCGTCAAGGGTCCGCAGACTGGTGCCGCCTTTGAGCTCGAGGATGACGTGACCACCATCGGCCGCGATCCCGCGAACGGCATCTTCCTCAATGACATGACCGTTTCGCGCAGCCACGCGCGCATTATTCGCGAGGGCCTCGGCGCTCGCATCGAGGACTTGGGCTCGCTCAATGGCACCTGGGTCGACGGTGCCATCGTCAATGCAGCCCCGCTGCACGACGGTTCTTCCGTCCAGATCGGTACGTTTACGCTCATCTACCACGAGAGCACGCCGGAGCGCATCGAAACCGGTGAGTAGGGCATGGCCGAACGCAACTATCTGAGTATCGGCCAAGTCGTCAACCTACTTCGAGGCGCATACCCCGATCTTTCGAACTCAAAAATTAGATTTCTAGAGGATGAGGGGCTCATTACCCCTCATCGTACGCCTAAGGGATACCGTCAGTACTCCAAGGAGGACGTTGATCGCCTGGAGGTCATCCTGCACTTGCAGAAGACCCGCTACATGCCGCTCAACGTGATTAAGCAGCGCTTGGAAAACGCCACGGACCTGTCAACGCTCGCTTACGAGGTGGGCTTGCTGTCCGATGTTCCGCTCAAGACGGAGCCCAAGGAGACTAAGCAAAAGCTGCATCCCATCGAGACCATTCCCGATAGGCTGGGCGTCGAGATTTCGTTTATCCGCTCACTCGCCGAGAACGACCTCATTCGCATCATCAAGAGTCCGCAGAATCGCGAGCTTGTCGATGGCCGCGATTTTCCGATCATCCGCTACTGCTCCGAGCTGTCACGCTTCCATATCGAGCCGCGCAACCTGCGTCAGTACGTGTCTTCCGCCAACCGCGAGTCCTCGATGTTTGAGCAGGTGCTCGTGAGCATGCTCGGAATGGATACCTCCGATGACGAGCGCGACGCCAAGCTCGAGCGTGCGTTTAAGAAGCTTCACGACCTGACGGAAGGTGTGCACACTGCGCTGCTCAAGAACCGCGTTTTTGAGTCGCTCAACGCCGTGGTCGAGGACGCCGACATCGATGCACTCGATGAGGAAATCACTCGCTCCGAGTCCACCAAGGCCAAAAACGAAGAGACAGCCGCGCCGGCTTCGCACGAGGATTCTCTCGTAAAGCCGCTCAAGGTCGTCGCCCCTTCGCAATCCGGCACCGCCACCACGGGCAAATAACCGCTGCCGAAATTTCGGCAACCCATTGAAAGGTCATGTAATGTACGACTTCGAATCTCAAATCGTCGACATCCCCGACTATCCCGAGCCCGGAGTCATCTTTAAAGACATCACGCCGCTCTTTGGCAATCCCGAGGCGCTCAAAGCCATGACCGATGCCCTCGCCGAGCACTTTGCCGGCATGGGAATCACCAAGGTCGTGGGTCCCGAGGCTCGCGGCTTTATGGTTGGCGTACCGGTGGCTGTAGCCCTCGGCGCTGGCTTTGTTCCCGCACGTAAACCGGGCAAGCTGCCGCGCGAGACCGTAAGCCAGAGCTACGAGCTCGAGTACGGCACCGATTCAATTGAGATCCATGCCGACGCTATCAGCTCTAAAGATACCGTGTTGATTCTGGACGACTTAGTCGCGACGGGCGGAACCGTCGAGGCAACAGGTAAACTGGTGCGAGATATGGGCGCAAAGCTTGTCGGTTACGGTTGTATCCTTGAGCTTGCGTTTCTCAACCCGCGCGAGAAGCTCACGCCGTCTGATGACGATGTGGAGCTCTTTAGCCTGGTGACGGTGGACTAGCCGTTACCCTTAGTTACTGGAAAGGAAGCTACATGCGCACAGCAAACACGCACAAAAACATGGCACGCTGCGCTGCTACGGCAACCCTCGCTTGTGTTTTGGGCTTGGGCCTCGCGGCTCCTGCCTACGCCGATACCGCATCCGACCTTGCCGCTGCTCGTACGAAGCTCGAGCAGATCGGTACCCAAACTCAGCAGATTTACGATGAGCTCGCCACGCAGACGCAGGCGCTCGATCAGACTGCCGGCGAGATCACGCAAAAGCAGCAGGAGATCGCCGATGGTCAGGCCAAGCTCTCGACCTATGTCGCCGGCGAGTACAAAACCGGCGGTCTGAGCCTGCTTCAGGTTCTGACGGGCGTCGATGACCTGAGCGATATGCTCAACCGTCTGTTCTACTACGGCAAAGTTTCCGATAAGCAGGCTCAGACCATTCAAGAGGTCAAGGAGCTTAAGCAGCAGCTCACCGATAAGCAGACCGAGCAGGAGAAGAACGTCGCCGCCACGCAAAAGAAGGTCGACGAGCTTAACGCTCAGCAGGCTGAAGCCCAGAACGTCGTAAACTCCCTGGATTCGCAGCTGCAGGCCGAGCTTGCCGCAGAGGCCGAGGCCAACGCTGCGCTGCAAGCCGGCATCAACGCCAGCACCGCCGAGAAGGCCACGGTGAGCAACGAGACTGCCGGTACGACCGAGAACACCAACAACGGTGGCCAGACCAGCAATAACAACAACCAGGGCGGCAACACTCCGGCTCCTACGCCGGCACCCGCTCCGACGCCGCAGCCCTCCACGCCTGCTCCGGCTCCGACGCCTTCTGCTCCGAGCCAGTCCGTCGACGGCGGTTCCGTTGTTTCGCGTGCATACAGCAAGCTTGGTTGCGCTTATTCTTGGGGCGGAATTGGCCCGAACAGCTTCGACTGCTCTGGTTTTGTTAGCTATTGCCTCACTGGTCGCTATTGCCGCCTGGGCACCACGGGCACCTTTATGGGCTGGACGCGTGTGTCCGATCCGCAGCCCGGTGACGTTGTGGTCAACTCGTACCACACCGGCATTTACATCGGTGGTGGTCAGATGATTCATGCTTCCGACTACAACACGGGTGTTATCATCAGCTCCGTTGCCGCCGGCATGAACAATAACTACATCTTCGTACGTTACTAAGTATTCAGATAAAGCAAACGGATATGGACCTCGTGGCTTTGAGCCATGGGGCCCATTCTTTTGTCTTTAATGCAAGCTGCTATCTAGTTTTGAATACTAGATAGCAGCCCAATCGGTCAGAAAGAAAGCTATAATTGATGAAGAACAATTAGAAAGGACCCTCTATGAGCTGGGCACTTATCTCCGATTCAAGCTGCAACCTCCGCGATTGGCAACCGACCGCGCCCCATACCACCTTTGCATTTGCGCCCCTCAAAATTCGAGTGGGGGAGCGTGAATTCGTCGATGACCTTTCGCTCGATGTGCATGAGCTCAACTGCGCTGTTCAGGCGGAGACGAACGCTTCTTCGAGCGCTTGTCCCAGCGTAGGGGAGTGGGCCGAGCTCTTCAAATTGGCAGACAAGACCATCTGCATGCCGATCTCTGAGGGCGTGTCGGGCAGCTACAACGCGGCAGCCACGGCTCGCGATATGGTTCTTGCCGAGGAGCCCGACCGACAGATTCATCTAGTCAATTCACGCGCAGCTGGCGGCAAAATGGACCTCATTTTCTTGCTGTTCGACCGCTATCTTGCAAGCAACCCGGATGTCTCATTCGAGGACGCTTGCGCATACTTCGATAGCCTTGAGCAGAACAGCAAAATCCTCTTCAGCTTGTGCAATTACGAAAACCTCGCCAAAGCAGGACGTATCCCTAAGGCAGCCGGCGTCATTGCCAACAAGCTCAATATCCGCATTTTGGGCACGGCGAGTGAAGCCGGTAAAATCGAACTCGTCGGGCACACGCGTGGCGAAAAGAAGATGCTCAACAAGATCATCGACACCATGGAAGCCGAGGGTTTTACGGGCGGCGAAGTCGTCATCGACCATGTAGAGAACGCATCGAGCGCCCAGGCGTTGGCCGATCGCATTATTGAGCATTGGCCCGGCTCCAAGACCATCATCATGCCCTGCAACGGCCTGGATTCCTATTACGCCGAGATGCACGGCCTCATCATCGGCTACGGCATGGGCGTAGCTTCGGGCAAATAAAGTCCAACCAAGCAAAATACGGGCGGGACAAAGCGACAGACGGCTCTTTGTCCCGCCCGTTTTATAAGTCGGCTAGCTATTAAACCCGTTGAACTTGAGATAGCTCATCAGGTACGCCTTCGAAACGAAGGACGATACCGCACTGCGCACAAGCAGCGACTCACGCGTTACCTGATGCGCCGTATCGGGAACCGGCGTCTGCTCGACGGAAAACGCCGAACGAATCGATGCCTCAAGCTGATCGGCCACATAATCAAAGGCCGTCGGGGCATCGTAGCTCAAACGCTGAATGTTAAAGAGTGCCTGCACCGCAGCAATAGGTAGCACCTGTTTAAAGATGCAGATAGCGATCAGGCGGGCAATCTGCTCGCGGCCATATTGCTTTTTGACCGGAGCAGGCACCAGGCCGACCTTCACGTAGTTATTAATCATCGATGGCGTAATGACAGGCTGCTCAACGCAAATGGACAGCGGCTCCATCCACAGCGCAACATACTCAATAACCTGGTCGCGGTAGAGCGTCACATTGGGCAGCTGATTATAGCGCGGCAGACTCAACGTATTGAGTTTGCGCACGATATCGGACTGAATAAATGCATCAGGCAGCACAGTGGGCTGAATATCCTCAGGTTTAATGCTGACCGACGAATCAGACATCGGAATAACGTGTTTAACGTGGTTCATAAAGGTCCTCCGTTCATTTTCTATATTGTATTCTACGTTATCTAGTTTTGCATACCACATAGCCGGCAAGAAAATGGCGGGACAGCGCACTGATGCATCGTCCCGCCATTTAGTTAATCAATAACAACCTTACATAAGATATATTATCGTACTTATCTACGGAGAAATGCGTATGCGCTGGTTGCCGCTATGGCTCCGTCAGAAACCGCGGTCACAACCTGACGTAAACGCTTGGAACGGATATCGCCAGCGGCAAATAGACCTGGCGTGCGGGTCGCCATGGATTCATCAGTCAGAATGCCGCCATCAGGCGCCAGATCGACTAGATGCTCAACAAGCTCGGTATGGGGTTGCGTCCCGGTATAGACAAAGATGCCAAAAGAGCCGGACTCAAATGACTCGGTATGAATTTCCCCGGATGAATTGTCCTTAAAGGCGATCGTCGTTGGCATGGCTTCGCCCGAGAGCTCCACAATACTAGTTTGGTACCTAACTGTAATATTGTCCTTTTCGAATACTTTCTGAACAACACCATCAGGCGCACGGAACTGGTCGCGGCGCAGCACGATGGTCACACTGCTGGCAATATCTGACAGGAACAGAGCTTCCTCGCAGGCAGCGTTGCCGCCGCCGATGACAAAGACCTGTTTGCCGCGGAAGAACATGCCGTCACATGTTGCGCAATATGAAACGCCACGACCGCGATAGGTATCCTCGCCAGCGAAACCTGCCAGACGCGGCGTGGCACCCATGCAAGCGATAACGCTCGAGGCAAGCGTATCGCCCATATCGTGATGCACCGTAAACAGCGCTGCATCGGCATCGTAATCGATACCCGTAACCATGCTCCATGTAACCTGCGCTCCCAGCCCCTCTGCATGTTGCTGAAAACGCTCGCCGAGTTCGGCGCCACTCAAGAGCGGAATGCCCGGATAGTTCTCGACTTCATTGGTCGTGGCGATCTGTCCGCCCGACATGCCCTGTTCAATCACGGTCGTCGTTAGGTTGGAGCGCGCCGCATAAATGGCCGCAGCATAGCCCGCAGGGCCGCCACCGATAATCGCAACATCGATCGGCTGATCGGTAGTCATGAAGAGACCTCCTGTCGAAAGATTGGCGTTCTTTGCGCTCATACCCAAATTTAGGCAAACGTGACACTCATGCACTACAATGATTCTTTGCGAAACAAAGATTAAGGGGAGTTATCTATGGATCAAACGCAGACGAGCAATAGCGCTCCCCTGCCCATGCAAGCCACTCCCCAACCGGAGCAAATGACCGTTTCACCTGCACAAAAACCCTTGGTAACCATCGTGCACGCCTCCGTCGGCTCGGGCCACAAAGCCGCCGCAAATGCGATTGCGCAGGCATTCGACCTCATCCGCGGCACCAAGGGAATCCCTGAGGATGTTGAGATCGAAGTCCTGGATATCCTCGAATTTGGACGCATTAGGTTCGATGGTAATAAAACAGCAGCTTCGTTTACCGGCGCCACGCGTCCCATATATGACCTAACCTGGCGATACACGTTTACGGGACATCTGCTCTGGGGCGGAGGCACGGCATGGTCACGTATTATGTTCCCTGCCTTCAACGAATATGTCCGCACCCGCAGGCCCATAGCCGTGGTCGCAACACACATCACGGCGGCCAACGTCGCTGTGGGTGCCCGCGTCATCACGGGTATCGATTATCCCGTCATCTGCGTACCAACAGACTATGAAGTCGAAGGCTTTTGGCCCCACAAGGACACCGATCTATTCTGCGTAGCCAACGAATTTATGGCCGAAACGCTGCGCCCGCGCAAGGTTCCCGAGTCAAAGATCCGCATAACGGGCATTCCCATTCGTGCCGGTTTCGATTCAGATTACAAACGCGAAGATGAGCTCAGCAAGTTCAATCTCCCCATAGACAAAACCGTCGTATTGGTGATGGCCGGCGCCAGTTTGCCCCAACCATACGTGCGTTTCCGTGCCGCGATGGACCACACGCTCCCCTTCTTACGCAGCTTTGAGGACATGCACTTTGTCTTTTTGGCCGGCAAAGACGTGGAGTATGCCACCCGGCTGAAGACGCTCTTCGACGCCATGAAGCTCGAAAACGTCACAGTTCTGGACTACGTGGATGACATGGCGGCCCTCATGCACGGCTGCGACCTGGCAATCCTCAAGTCGGGCGGGCTCACCGTCACCGAGTGCCTATGCGCACATCTGCCGATGATCCTGCTGGGCAAATCATACGGTCAGGAAAAGGCCAACACCACGATGCTCACCGGCATGGGCGCCAGCATGCACGTCACCACCGCACGAGAACTCATCGTGACGTTGCGCCATCTCCACGATCATCCGGAGTCGCTCAAGGCACTGCTCATCGGTGGCGAAGTCCTGCGCCGTCCACGCGCAGCCGAGGATATCGCCATTGCAACCATGGAGCTAACCGGCAAACCCCAAAAGCGCAAACGAGCCTTCTGCCGCTTCTACTGGGGCGGAAAACCCGCGCATATCCGCTAGTCGAATGTCCGCCGCTCTGTCGGAGCCGCCCTTATATCATTCCATGCTCAAACATTCTCGCTTCGCTTCGCTCGCTGCGAAACTGCGCGTGGAACGATATGTGTGAGAAGCGGGCGAGCGGCTACTCGCTTGAAAACAACAATCAATCTTTCTGATAAGCAGATGCGGCAAAGGAACAGTCCCTTTGCCTCATCTGCTTACTGCAATTAGTTACTTTGGTTCGCCTTTGCAGCTTCAAATTTGGGGATCCGGCGCAGCTGGCAGTGCGTAGACGTAGTTGACCGGCCCGGCCCGCCCATATATCGTCCCACGCGCAGTTTCGCAGCGAAGCGAGAATGTTTGAGCATGGGATGATATATAGGCGGGTCGGGCCGGTCAGCGGACAGTACGTAAACGACTAAGCGACGCCGCTAGAACCGAAACCGCCGGCTCCTCGGTCGGTTTTATCTAGTTCTTCTACTTCTACGAGGTTGACCGTGGGGACTTCTTGGATGACGAGTTGGGCGATGCGGTCACCTTTGTTGATTTGGATGTTGTTCGTGAGGTCTAGGTTAATGAGGATGACTTTGAGCTCTCCTCGGTAGTGGGCGTCGATGAGGCCCGGCGTGTTGACTATAGACAGGCCCTGCTTGATGGCCAAGCCGCTTCGGGGCTGCACGAAGCCGGCGTAGCCATCGGGCAAGGCGATGGCCAGCCCAGTAGACACCAGACGACGTTCGAAGGGCTTCAGGACGCAGTCCTCGTTGGAGCGCAGATCCAAGCCGGCATCGGTGGGATGGGCGTATTTGGGAAGCTCGACGGTGGGATCGAGACGCTTTATGTTGAGGGTAATGTTGGACATGGAATCACCTTAGCTTGTCGAGCTCTTGTAGAAACTCATCGACGTCTTTGAAATCGCGGTAGACCGAGGCAAAACGGATGTACGCCACCTTGTCGATTTTGGCCAAGCGCTTGAGCACCATGTCACCCAACTCATGGGACGTGACGGCCGTCAGCGTACGAGAACGCAGCTCGACCTCGATATCGTCGATAATCTCATTGAGCTTCTTAGTGTCGATATCACGCTTGATGGTGGCACGCATCAAACCGACGAGCAGCTTATTGCGATCGAACCGCTGCTTGGTTCCGTCCGACTTAATGACCTCGATTGGGTCTTCGCATCGCTCGAACGTTGTAAAGCGGTAATTACACGAGCAACATTCGCGACGGCGCTTAATGGTGTTATTTGACTCCTGCATACGGGAATCAACGACGCGGGTATGTGCCTTGCCGCATTTGGGACAGCGCATGGTACCTCCTCTTAAACGATAACAAGGGTACCATGCGCAGCGCGATAATGATTACGAACGAGCAGGAACCTTAAGATGCGCACCGGCGGCGAGCGAACCATGCTCCAAATGATTGACGTTACGGATCATGTCGGAAGTCTCTTGCGTGGAAAGGCCTTCGATTGGATATTCCTCGGCAAGCGACCAAAGAGAATCACCAGACTGAACGCGAATGGTCTCGTAGGTGACGTTGGAAACGGACTCGGCATACGCGGCGTGACGAGCGCTAAAGACCGACGTAGCGAGGACAAAAAAGAGCGTGAGCGCAACGGCGACGGCAACAATCGTCGAGACCTTCAGGGCAGCGAGAGTCGGCGCGGCAACAGCATACTGAGTGCGAGCAGACTTTACGGGCAAAGGCTGATAACCGGAACGTCCACCCTTGACAACAGTAAAAGCGGGCGCGGCAGGCGTCTCGAGCTTAAGGGCGAGGTTTCCCTGGACCATATTCGTTGCGTTCATCATGTTCTCCTCTCGCGTGTTTTGCTGAGAACAGTTTTATCAAGCCACGCGGACAAAAATGTCTAGCGCGAGAACGAATGTTCGGTTATTATTATCTTCGAACAGTTGTTCCTGTCAAGCAAAATTCGAACATTTGTTTGACATGGGTAGAGAGGATGCCCTGATGGCTCGCAAAATTACCAAGCGTCAGCAGCAAATTTACGACTTCATCAAGGAATATCAGCAGGAGAAGGGTTATCCGCCCAGCGTGCGCGAGATGGCTTCTGCCGTGGGTCTTTCCTCCCCCAGCACCGTGCACGCCCATCTCTCTGCCCTGGAGGCGCGCGGGCTACTCAAGCGCGATGCCACCAAACCGCGCGCCCTGGAACTCTTTAACGAGGACGGTTCCTCGGTCTCAATTTCTAAATCTGACGAGCCCACCGCACCACGCGGAACGGTCTCGCTACCGCTCGTTGGTCGCGTCGCGGCTGGGATTCCCATTCTGGCCGAGCAGAATATCGAAGACACTTTTACTATCCCGACCGAAATCGCCACTGATCAGGGTTCCTTTATCCTTGAGGTACATGGGAGCTCAATGATCAATGTCGGCATCTTCAATGGCGATTACATCATCGTCCGTGAACAAAAGAGTGCCATGAACGGAGAAATTGTCGTGGCCATGATTGATGGTTCAGCGACGGTCAAGACGTTCTACAAGGAGCAGGGACGCGTACGCCTGCAGCCCGAGAATGACACCATGGAGCCTATCTATGCAACGAATCCCGTTATCTTGGGCAAAGTCGTCGGCTTGATGCGCCGGTTCTCGTAATGCAAAAACGCATCACCATCTTTGATACCGTCCGCGGGTTTACGATGATTTCAATGGCAGGTTTTCACGCTTGCTACGATCTCGCCTACCTGTACGGTTGGGATATGCCCTGGTTTACCCAGACTGTCTTTCAAGACATCTGGCGCGCCAGCATCAGCTGGGTATTCTTGTTTATCGCGGGTTGGATGTGCACTCTTTCGCGCAACAATATCAAACGTGCCGCCAAATACGCCTTAGCAGCACTCGTCGTCTGGTTGGCAACAACACTTGTCTCAGTCGACGATTCGGTTAATTTTGGCATCATCTACTGTATGGCCGCATGTACCGGCATCGTAGCGTTGACCAATCCCGTCCTTAAGAAGATTTCCGCGAGATGGGGCATGTCCCTATGCCTTGTGTTGTTCGCCCTCACCTGGAACATCCCCAAAACGACCTACCCTGTCCCCTACCTGGCGTGGCTGGGATTTCCGAGCCCTGGGTTTGTTTCAGGTGATTACTACCCCATCATCCCGTTTATCTTTATGTATCTTGCAGGATACTTCGCCGCACACATAGCGCAGGGAATCGGTAAGACCGCCCCAAGTTGGGCCTACGCCAACCCCCTGCCGGCGCTCGCCAGCCTTGGACGTCATGCACTCCCCTTTTATCTGCTGCATCAGCCCATCATTCTGGGCATTTTGGAGCTCGTCTACTCGGTGCGATAACGCTCGAGCCGCGGCGCGATACGGGCCGGCAGCTTCGCCACAATACGAACGCCGTCCTCAAGATATTCCTCGTGCAAAAGGGTTCCCTGCTCATGCACCAGCGTAATGAGGGCGCCCTCGCGATACGGGATATCAGCAGAGAGCAACACATCGGTAGCAGCCGCCTCACGAGCAATACGGTCGACGAAATCGTCGAGTCCCTCGCCCGACTGGGCCGAGAACAGCACGGCCTCGGGATAGCGACGACGGAAGCTCAGGCGATCAACGCTATCGAGAAGATCGATTTTATTGAATACGGTCAGCGTTAAACGCTCTCCAGCGCCGATCTCATCAAGAACGCGGTCGACAGCCTCAAGCTGCCGCTCATAGTCCTCGTCAGACGCATCTACGACTTTGAGAATTAGATCGGCACCCAACACCTCGGACAGCGTCGATTTAAAGGCATCGACCAGACCATGCGGCAGCTTTTGAATAAAGCCGACGGTATCAGTAATCGTCATGCCGCGACCGCCGGGCAGGCGATACGAACGCGTCGTCGGGTCGAGCGTAGCAAACAGCTTGTCCTGCGAAAGTACCGTAGAGCCGGTCAGGCGATTGAGCAACGTCGATTTACCGGCATTGGTATAACCGGCTAACGCGACGCGAAACGCCGGTGACTCAATGCGGCTCTTGGACTGGACATCGCGACGCTGTTCAACCTGCTTGAGCTCACGACGAAGCGCGGCAATCTTATTGCGAATCAAGCGACGGTCAACCTCGAGCTGGCTTTCACCCTGGCCAAAGCGCGAACCGATGCCGCCGCGCGTCTGCTCCTTGGCAAGATGGCTCCACATGCCACGCAGACGAGGCAACAGATATTGAAGCTGCGCCAGCTGTACCTGTAGGCGTCCCTCACGCGTCTGAGCATGCAGGCCAAAGATATCCAAGATCAGTGCTGTACGATCGATAATCTTTACCGGCTCGCCCACGGCTTTCTCCAAATAGGATTGCTGCGAGGGCGTCAGGTCGTCGTCAAAAATAACGACATCGGCATCCATGCGATGCACCAGGCCGCACAGCTCTTCAACCTTACCGGAACCGATAAACGATTTTGGATACGGCTTAACCAGACGCTGTGACAAACGCGCCACGCACTGGGCGCCAGCCGTATGGGCCAGGCGCTCAAGCTCGTCAAGCGAACGATCGAGCGGCCATGCATTGTCGCGCCACTCAACACCAACTAATATGGCACGCTCGGGCTCGGGTGCCGTGGGAACAAGGGGGAAACGGGCCATTAGGCAGCCTCAATACGATGCAGGATGTCCTCAACGACCTCATCGATCGTAAACTCGTCCATATCAAACCACACGATACGGTCATCGCGCTTAAACCACGAAAGCTGACGTTTGGCATAGCGACGCGAACGCATCTTGATGAGTTCGCGAGCCTCATCCATAGAAATCACGCCATTGAAAGCATCAATGATCTCTTTATAGCCAATTGCCTGCATCGAAGTCAGGGCATCTCCCAGCCCCTGGTCCATAAGACCGCGAACCTCATCGACAAGACCCTGCTCAAACATCAGATCGACGCGCAGGTTAATGCGCTCGTAGAGCACCTCGCGATTACGCGTCAGACCAAACCATAGAGCATGATAATGCTCGCGCGGAACACTAAACTGCGACTTTTGCTGCGCGTAGGACACTCCATCATCGTGCATTTCGAGAGCGCGAATCACGCGGCGAACATTATGGGGGTGGATGACCGCAGCGGACTCGGGGTCGCGCTCGGCAAGCAGGGCATGCAGTCCCTCCTCGCCAATACGCTCGGCAAGCTCCTGATAGCCCGCACGGCGATCGTCCTCAAGTTCACCCGAGGGAAAGTCCATCTCATCGAGGGCGGCCTTGAGATACAGCCCCGTACCCCCGCAAAACACCGGCAGGCGGCCCTCGCCAAGCAAGCGCTCAACATGCGCGCGAGCGTCAGCCTGATAAAGCGCAGCAGAATATGCCACACCCGGCTCTACAATGTCGACGAGACGCAGCGGCGCCGTACACTCATCGGGCGCCATCTTTGCGGTACCGATATCCATGCCGCGATAGATTTGCATCGCATCGCACGACAGCACTTCGGACGAAAGACGAGCTGCCAAACGATCGGCAACATCGCTCTTACCAACCGCCGTCGGACCGACGATCGCAACGGCGGAAAGACCTGCCGCGGGAGCAACCATTAGCGCGGCTCGCCCACAACGGAGCCAGACAAATACCAGGTCTTGGCAACGTCAACGTCAACATCAACGATCTTGCCAACAAGCTGGTCGATGCTGTAACCCTCTGGGATAGGCGCATGCACGGTCTGATTCTTGGGACTCTTGCCCAGTAGCACCGCGTCATTCTTTTTGCTCGTTCCCTCAATGAGCGCCGGAACCACAGTATGAAGCTCACCCTGGTTATAATCGTGTGCCGTGGTCTCGATAACCTTAACCAGGCGGTTGAAACGCTCGAGAATAACCTCATGCGGCGTAGGATCATCAATCTCGGCGGCCGGGGTACCGGCGCGCTTGGAATAGATGAAGGTATAGGCCTGAGCATAGCGGACCGTCTCGGCAAGTGAGAGCGTCTGCTCAAAGTCTTCTTCAGTCTCGCCCGGGAAGCCAACGATAATGTCGGTCGAGAGCGCGATGTCGGGCATGCGGTTGCGAATGCGATCGACCAGGCCCAGATAGTCCTCGCGTGTATAACGGCGATTCATCTCTTTGAGGATCCGCGTCGAACCTGACTGGACGGCCAGGTGCAGCTGCGGCATAACGGCAGGCGTCTCGGCCATGGCGTCGATGGTCTCGGGCAGCAGGTCCTTGGGATGCGAAGACGTAAAGAAGATGCGCTCCACGCCCGTATCGCCCACGGCGCGCAGCAAGTCGGCAAAGCGCGGCTTACCAAACAAATCGCGGCCATATGAGTTAACGTTTTGGCCCAGCAGCGTAATCTCACGCACGCCCTGGCGCACCAAACCGGTCACCTCGTCGACAATCTCCTCGAAGGGGCGGCTCTTTTCGCGACCGCGCACGTACGGCACGATGCAGTAGGTGCAGAAGTTATTGCAGCCCGTCATGATGGGCACCCAGGCGTGATACTGCGTCTCACGGTGCCACGGCATACTCATGGCATCCGTATCCTCATGCTCATTGGTGCGGATATGACGCTTGCCGTCCAGGAACGCCTCGGCAATGAGCTCGGCCACATGTGCGATGGAATGCGTGCCAAAGATGACATTGACGTTATCGACGTTGGTGAGCAGACCCTCGCCATCGCGCTGCGCGATGCAACCACCAACGGCAACCACGCGCTTGCCCGAAGGCGAAGGCGGCAGGCTTTTGCAGGAATTACAGTGACCGTATAGGCGAGTATCGGCGGCCTCGCGCACACAGCACGTCATGAACACAACGATATCGGCATGCTCGGGATCGAGCGCCATGAGGCAGCCATACGAATCAAGCAGACCGCTCACACGCTCGGAGTCGTGCTGATTCATCTGACAGCCAAAGGTGCGGATAAAGTAGGTTTTACCGGCAAGAATATCGCGTACGGAACGCTGGTCCATGTGCATAAGTCCTAACGATGGGGAGCGAAACGAGGCAAGCAGAAGCTATGCCACAGGCTTAACATCATCCATGACGACGTTATCCATAGCAGCTCGATTGATTTGGTGAACGTAGATAGAAAGGCGGATGGCCGTGCGCGACTCCCCGTTAATGAGGATGTCGGAGAACACGGGCGCGCAGGAAATATCAAAACCGGTTGGAATCAAAAAACCGCGCGCGATAGCCACGGCCTTAATGGCCTGGTTGACAGCACCGGCGCCGACACACTGGATGTTGACGGGTACACCATCCTTGACCATGCCGGCGATGGCGCCGGCAACGGACGCGGGCGATGATTTGCTTGATACCTTCAGGCAATCCATGAAGAAACTCCTGCGTTTAAAAGTACGTTTTAACTGCAATAACTTTATCGTACCGAGTGGACTCGGTAAAGGCACTATTCCTCTTTGGCAAGATCGAAGGTCACGGTGATTCGATCACGCGAAACGCGAATCTTAGGGTCGCCGCAAAGGTTGAGATAGTACCGGGCGGCAAGGTCATTAAAGTCGCGCTCCACAGCACGCGAAAACTGTGCCATGTCATCCTTGGCTATACGTAGCCCGCGACGATCCTTCGCGAGATCGACAGGAGCCGGCGCATGCGAGGACGAATCACGCTCGCGCAGCAGACGCGCGGTCACACCGCGAACGGGCTTAATCTGCCCTGCCAAAATGCGATGTGCCGTGCGCTCGGACATCTCAAGACCCAAACCCGAGCAAATACGGATAAAGTCCTCGGCATCGGAGGCAAGGCCTAAACGGTCGACAACTGAAAGCTCGCTCTCGTCATCAATGAACAGGAGACGCGACGTATCGAGCCGACTTGACGCCTGAGCATAAAGAGTCGCGGCAATCTCAGACGGAGAACCAAGATAGACATCGCAACCACGCAACTCCTCGAGCGCAAACTCACAAGCAGCGCGAATAATATTATGCGGACCGCGAGCACAGACATAACGTCCGTCCTCATCCTTGACAGCCTGGGGCCAGCTGGACTGATCGGCACGCTCACTGAGGCGGTCGGCCGCAACGCTCACCTTAAAGGCCGAGCCAAGATCGACACCTGACGTGACCACACGGGCCTCATCGGTGTTCTGCTTGATCGAAAACAATGCCATGCCACGACCGTGAACGCCCCAACGGTCCATCTTCATGCTCTCGAGCTTGGAGGTGACGCGGGCATCGAAGATTCGCTCTTGCATATCCTGTGGAACGCCCGAACCGTTATCCAGAAAGACAAGCGTGCGGACGCCATCTTCCTTGGTCGTGGCGAGATAGACCTTGTCGGCGCCAGCATCGCGAGCATTACGGAGCATTTCGATGACGATATCCTCGACATGCTGAATGTCGTGCTTTGCCTGGCGCCGCTCGGCCTCCGAAACGCGGAGGCGGACATACCCCTCGCCAAGGTTCTCCTCGACGCGAAGGTTGCCCTCCCCCGACATCGACGCGATAAATGAGATGAGCTCGTTCGCGTCGCTCATGTTATTTAGCGATATCGACAGCGCGGCTCTCGCGAATCACGACAACGCGCACCTGACCGGGATACTCCATCTCTTCCTCGATCTGATGGGCGATATCGTGAGCCAGGACCGTGGACTGGGCATCGGAGATCTTGTCCGGCTGAACCATGACGTGAACCTCGCGACCAGCCTGCATGGCATAGGTACGCTCGACGCCGTCATGGGAGTTGGCGATCTCCTCGAGCTTCTCAAGACGCTTGATGTAGTTCTCGGCAGACTCGCGACGGGCACCGGGGCGAGAGGCAGAGACAGCATCGGCGGCCTGTACCAGGACATCGAGCACCGTGTTAGGGTCGACATCGGCATGGTGAGCCTCGATAGCGTGGACGATAACGGGCTTCTCGCCATAACGGCGGGCCAGCTCGGCACCGATGACGGCATGCGGGCCCTCGACGTCATGGTCGATTGCCTTGCCCAGGTCGTGCAGCAGGCCGGCGCGCTTGGCAGTCACAACGTCCAGGCCAAGCTCGGAAGCCATCACGCCGCACAGATCAGAGACCTCGAGAGAGTGCTGAAGCACGTTCTGACCAAACGAAGTGCGGTAGCGCAGGGCACCAAGGGTCTTGACGATCTCGGGGTGCAGGTCGTGGATGCCGGTATCGAAGGCAGCCTGCTCGCCAGCCTCGCGCACGCGCTGCTGAACCAGGTCAGCGGCCTTGTGATACATCTCCTCGATACGGGCAGGGTGAATGCGGCCGTCGGCGATGAGGTTCTCGAGGGCGACACGGGCGGTCTCACGACGGACCGGGTCGAAGCTCGAAAGAACGACGGTCTCGGGCGTGTCGTCGATCACGAGGTTGACGCCGGAAACCTGCTCGAAGGTCCGGATGTTGCGACCCTCGCGACCGATGATACGGCCCTTGAGGTCATCAGAGGGAATGTGCACGGAGGTAACGGTGACCTCGGCAGTATGGTCGGCAGCGCAGCGCTGAATCGCCAGAGACAGAATCTCCTGGGCGGTCTTGTGGCACTCGGCGCGAACCTGCTGCTCGGACTCGCGAATGATTGTGGCAGCCTCGTGGGTGACCTCGCCGCGAACCTTATCGAGGAGCTCCTTGTGGGCGTCCTCGCGGGTAAGGTCGGCGATACGCTCGAGCTCGGAGGTCTGCTTTGCGCAAAGCTCCTCGAGCTCACGGGAGCGCTTCTCGACCTGACCGGCCTGGCTGGACAGCTGATGCTCGCGCTTGTCGAGAGCATCGTTGCGGCGATCGAGGGATTCCTCGCGCTGCATCACGCGGTTCTCGAGCGTACGAATCTCGTTCTTACGCTGCTTATCCTCGGCCTCAGCGGCCTGCTTGTTCTTGATGATCTCCTCTTTAGCCTCGAGCAGAGCCTCTTTTTTGAGGGTCTCGGCCTGACGCTTGGCATCACCGATCAGGGACTCAGCCTGTGCGTGTGCCGACTGAATCTTTTCGTCGGCCTCGTGAAGACTACCCTGCTTGGCGGTGCGCATGTAGGCAATGGCGGCGATGGCACCCAAAACGATGCCAACGAGCGCTGCGATGATAGGCATGCTCACTCCTTTTTATGGATTCGTTACACAACAAAGCGAACCGTCCTTACGAACGGCTCGCGACATTTGAGTAATATGGGCGCAGCTTATGCGGGTCGGATACAGATAAACATATAAACAAACTCATCAAAGATGAGCACATATCACAAAGCAAATGACAGTGTTTATCGTACGTTGAACCGCAAAAACTGTCAAATAAATGGACCCAGCACGGCGGCTAAAACGCGGTGAACGGCAGGGCCACAAAGCGCATACGCCTAAACTGCACATTCCTCGCGTTCGGCATCGAGACGTGCCTTAACGGCATCGGCGGCGATGTGATACGAGAAGCCCTTGCCCATCAAAAACCGAACCAGTTTTTCGAATCCACGCGTCTCTGGAACACGCCGCTTGGCGAGCAGGGCTGACGCACGCGCCAAATCGTCTTCGACGGCAAAATAATCCTCGGGATAACCGGGAATGTCATCGAGCACAACATGACGTCGCTTGAGCTCGGTCTCGATTTTGCGCTGTCCCCAACCGCGCCGCTTGCGTTCCTCGATAAAGTACGAGCAAAAGCGGTTCTCGTCTAAAAAGCGATACTCGGTGGCGCGCTCGACGGCGAAATCAATCGCGGGCTGGCGAAAGCCGTAGCGAGCCAACTTGTCACGGACCTCACCCGTCGCATGGTCGCGGCGCGATAACATCTCGGTCACCATGGTAAGTGCACATTTACGCTCGATGAGCTGCACCGCCTCACGAAAGTTGTCCCAATCACAGGGAAGATCGGGGCGGTTTTTGACATACAGCCGCGCGACCCGCACGGGAATCCAAATGGACCGCTCAAAACCGCCCTCAAGCTCACAATCGATATGTGCGCAAGGCTTTTTGGACGCATACCCGCTCGAGAACGAGGAGGCCGCCTTCTTATCGGGAAAGACGACCGTGGCCTCGGTCACCGTATACGACATGAGCGTAACCGCTACTCGTCGTCATCATCGAGCATGGCGGAACCATCGATGGCGTAAAGCTCGTCAAACTCCTCAGGCGCAGGCTGATCGGTCAGCTCGACCTCGGAAGGAGCATCGTCATCAAACTCAAGCCCGCAGGCAAGGCGGACCTTATGCTCAATCTCGTCAGCGCAATCGGGGTGTTCGCGCAGGAACGCCTTGGCGGCCTCGCGACCGTTGCCGAGCTTGTCCTCGCCATAGGCAAACCAGGAGCCCATCTTCTTGCAGATGCCGCACTCGACAGCCATGTCCAGAATCGAGCCCTCCTTAGAGATGCCCGTACCGTACATGATGTCGAACTCAGCAGAACGGAACGGAGCTGCCACCTTGTTCTTAACGACCTTGGCGCGCACGCGGTTACCGATAACCTCGTCCTTAAGCTTAATGCTGTCGATGCGGCGAATGTCGATACGCACCGAAGAGAAGAACTTAAGGGCGCGGCCGCCCGTCGTGGTCTCGGGGTTGCCGAACATGACGCCGATCTTCTCACGCAGCTGGTTAATGAAGATGCACGTCGTGTTGGACTTGGACAGCGAGCCGGCGAGCTTGCGGAGCGCCTGGCTCATCAGGCGAGCCTGAAGACCGACCGTAGTGTCGCCGATTTCTCCCTCGATCTCGGCACGCGGGGTCAGCGCAGCGACGGAGTCAACGACGATGGCATCGATGGCGCCGGAACGCACGAGCATGTCAACGATCTCGAGCGCCTGCTCACCCGTATCGGGCTGGGAAATGAGCACCTCGTCGATATCCACGCCAATGCGCGCGGCATACGTGGGATCGAGCGCGTGCTCGGCATCGATAAATGCCACAACGCCGCCCATAGCCTGGGCCTCGGCCAAGATCTCGAGCGAAAGCGTCGTCTTACCGGAGGACTCAGGACCGTAAATCTCGACGATACGGCCGCGCGGCACACCGCCGATACCCAGAGCGGCATCGAGGGCCAGGGCGCCCGTGGGAATGGCCTCGACCTCGAGCTCGGGACCACCGTCGCCGTACCTCATGATGGAACCCTGGCCGAATTTCTTCTCGATCTCGGCCTTGGTGGTGGCGATCATCTCATCGCGCTCTTTACCCGTCGTGCGAGCATGAACGGTACGTACGGGACCTGAATTCTTGGCCATGAATAGCCCTCCTCTTAACAACCTGCATCGATAATAAACGAACGGCTGTTCGTGGTCAACCGTTCAGGCCAATCATATGCAGGCGGTCTTTCCAAAACCCGACCAAACGCCGACCAAACACTGACCAAATGCTTGACCACAAAGGACCAAATATGAACAAGGCAGGCAAAAATACATCTACAACCAGCACAAACGCTAAATTCTTCTGAGGTCCTCATCTCCACAATTAAGGGGCCCTAAGGCCCCTTAAAACACGTCTAGTCCATAGAGTTGAGCACAAGAGCAATGCGACCCAACGCCTCCGCGACCGCATGGGCACGAACACACGAACGGTCGCCCTCATAGTGGCAGCGCACAGAGTCCACGACCGGCACTCCCCCATCGACGGAACGATGCGCCCAGCCAATATAGAAAGTGCCCGCAGGATCGTCCTCAGTGCCACCGCCGGGGCCGGCATAACCCGTTGCGCTCACTGCAATATCGCTCTGGTGCAGCTCCAGCGAACCCGACGCCATCTCGCGCGCAGTTTGATGCGACACCGCGGTGTAGCGGTCGAGCGTCTCCTGCTCAACACCCAGCACGCGATGCTTAATCTCATCGCAGTAGGTCACCGCACCGCCACGCAGCACCGCCGAGGCGCCCGGGATATCCGCAATCGTCGAGGCGATCATACCCGCCGTCAGCGACTCAGCCGTCGAAACCGTCACGCCCCGAGCGCTCGCGCGCTCGACGATATCGCGCGCCAGCTCCTCGTTATGTGCGGAAATCTGCTCAAAAGAGTCCGTCATACCCACCAGGACCTAGACCGAAAAGACGATCTTGCGGCAGTTCCAGAAGTACTGGGCGCCCGAGATAACGGTCAGGACAACGGCAACGGCATACAGGAAGCGCGACACCGAGTAGATGCCGAGCGTCAGCGCCACCGGGCCAAGGTGCAAGCCGGCCATAGCAAAAACGCACAGGTAACCGCAGATGGAGACCATCGTGGTTGCCGTCTTGTACTTGCCGAGCTTATCGGCCGCAACGACCACACCCGCCGCACTCGCGACCATGCGAAGGGCGCTCACCAGAAGCTCACGGAACAGGATAATGAACACGGACCACACGGTCACCGCGCCAAAATCCAAGAACAGCAGCAGGGCCGAGAACACGAGCAGCTTATCGGCGATGGGGTCCAAGAATTTACCGAAGTCGGTGATCTCGTTGCGCGAACGCGCCAGATAACCGTCGACCTTATCGGTGCACGACAGGATCACATACAGAATGAAGGCAGCGGCGGCGAGCGGGCCGTCGAAGGTGCTCCAATCCGTACCAGCAACACTCGTGTGAGAAAGCGCCGACACGATCATGAACACCGGGATAAAGACGATGCGAACGCACGTCACGATGTTGGCGGGCGTCCAAACACTCGTCAGTTCCTTATTGCTCTCGTTTGCCACGATGCTCTCCTACTCCACAAAATGGCCGATAAGCTCATAGCAGAAGCTATCGGTAAACTCGACAGTCAGAATATCGCCCACGGACGCCTCACTGGCGTCCAAGTGGACCGCGCCATCGGAATCGGGCGCCTGGAACCAGGCATGGCCGATCAGCTCGGCGCCGTCCTCGGTCTCCTCGATGCCGTCGACAATCACCTGGGCGCGCTCGCCCACATGTGCGGCGGTGGCGGCAAAACCGAGCGACTCGGCCAGGTCCATGGCCTCCTGGGCGCGCTCGAGCTTGACCTCCTCATCGACCTGACCATCCATCTTGGCGGCCAGGCTGCCCTCCTCCTGCGAGTATGCAAAGACGCTCGTGTAGTCAAAGCCGACGGTGTCCATAAAGTCGATAAGGTCGCGGAACTCGTCGTCGGTCTCGGTCGGGAAGCCGACCATGGCCGTGGAGCGAATCACGATACCGGGGATGCGCTCGCGAAGGTCGCGGAACAGATCCTCGAGCTCCTGGCGCGAACCGGAGCGACGCATGGCCTTGAGGATGCGCGCGTCGCAGTGCTGCACGGGAATATCGATATAGGGCAGCACCTCGGGCGTATCGCGAATGGTCTCAATAAGCTCGTCAGTCATGCCCTCGGGCTGCAGGTAGAGCACACGGACCCAGACGTTGTGCGGGCGCACGGCCTCGGCGACGGCACGCAGCAGCTGCGCCAGATTGCGCGGCGAGCCCTCAACGACGTCCTCATCGGCAAAGTCGGTACCCCAGATGCCCGTGTCCTGGCCGATCAGCACGATCTCGCGCACACCGCCGGCAACCAGGTCGCACACCTCGGAGATAATGCTCTCGGCATTGCGCGAGTGATAGCGGCCGCGGATGTAGGGAATCATGCAGAAGCTGCAGAAGCGGTTGCAGCCATCGGAAATCTTGACGTAGGCGACAGCACCCTCGACGGTACGTTTGACCTGCGGGATATAGGCTGCAATCTCACGCTCGACACCCAGCACGCCATCGATGACCGCCACGATGCCGTCTTCCTCGTCGGCCTTCACAAAGGCAGCGACCTCGGGCAGCTCATCAGGCAGGTCATCGCCATAGCGCGACGGCACGCAGCCGCACATGACGATGGGGCAAGAACGAACGCCGTCCTGAACCTCGTTGGCGAGCTCGAGCGTGGTCTCGATGCTCTCGGACGTTGCAGAGGCGAGGAACGAGCAAGTATTGACGATGGCGATATCGGCATCCTGCGGGTCGAATGCCTCCTCGTAGCCCGCGGCGGTCAAAAGAGAACGCATGCGGTCGGTGTCAACCTCGTTCTTAGCGCACCCGAGGGTGATGTAGAGCACGGAGCCCAACGGTGTATCCATGTTGGAGAGCGGTCCTTTCGATTGATATTAGCGGTAGTTGGTGAACTGCAGCGGCTGGCCGTAGTCCTGGTCGCGCAGGAACTGGATCACGGTCTGCAACGCGTCCTTCGAAGCAGAGGAAACACGCAGTTTGTCGGCCTCGATGGTCACCTTGACCTTGAGCTTTTGGTCCTTGATGTCCTTGTTGATCTTCTTGGCGGTCGCCTGGTCGATACCCTCGACGATATGGCCGAGCACGCGCACGGTGCCGCCCGACGCCGCCTGCGGAGCATCCCACGAGACAGCCTTGAGGTCGATGCCGCGCTTGATGAGCTTGGAGCTCAACACATCGATAATCTGCTTAGAGACAAAGTCGGCCGGGGCGTTGATCGTAAAGAGCTTGTCGCCCTTCGAAAGCTCAATCGTAGCGCCGGAATCCTTAAGGTCATAGCGCTGGGAAATCTCGCGCGTGGTCTGCCGGAAGGCGTTGTCGACCTCTTGCATGTTGACCTCGGACACGACGTCGAAGCTGGAATCTTTAGCCATAATGTTTCCTTTCGCGTACGAGCGGCTTAGTAGCTATCGTACGAATAGTCGGTAGAATCGCTGGGCGTCTGACCGTCAGTTGCGGTATCGGCGCCATCCGTGGACTGGGCATCGGTACCATCGGTGGTATCGGTACCATCGGTGGTGTCGGTACCATCAGAACTTTCACCATTCTCGGAATCAGACGTCTCCTTCTTGGGAACGGTGATCGTCACACGCGCCACGCCCGAGGTCTTGGTATCGTAGCGGACCTTTTCACCGTTCTTGGTAACGGTGACATCGGAAGGCTTGGACGTGGTGATCTCGATCGAAGACTCGGGCGTGTACTCCTGCTCAAAGGGGCCAGTCGCCTGGGCGCCATAGACCGACTTGCCGTCAACCTTGACCTCAATCCACGCGGTCTTTCCCTTGGCAACGGAGACTTTGACCTTCGTGACCTCGTTCTCTTCCTTCTTGGCCGTCGTCTTGGTAGCGTCCGAATCAGTCGACTCATCCGTCGCCTCATCGGTGTCTTCGTCCTCGTCGACCGTTTCGGTCTTCTTAGAAGACTTCTTGGTCGTCGTCTTGGTAGCAGTGGGCGTCTCGGGCATGTTCTCGGGCGCCGAAGATGCGCAACCGCGCAGAAGCACCACGATGAGCACAATCAACAGCAGCGCAACGGCGCCGATGCCGGCGTAGACGATACGCGGATCGAGCCCGTTGTTTTGAGGAGTACGTGATCCGCCGCGTCCACGACCGGAACTGCTGCGGCCGCTTCCCTGAGGCATACGACCGCGATTGCTATCGGAACGGCCGCGATAGCCACCCTGGCCCTGAAGGCTGCGCTGACCCGAGCGGGGCGCAAGTTCACCGCGGCCTTGATAGCCACGCTGGCCCGAACGCGGAACCGAAGAGCGCTGGCCATAAGGCTGCGACTGAGAGCGAAGACGCGGCGTCACCTGCGTGGTATCGGCATCCGCATAGCCACCGCGAGAGCGTCCCGAAGAGGCACCACGGTAACCGCGATCGGAATAGCCGCCATCGCCGTAGCCGGCACGAGGGTCACGCGCCACGCCGCGGGCAGCAGGAAGTGCACGGTCCTCGGGCATCGGCGTACTGCGGAACCGGTCACGCTGTGAGCGAATCTCCTCGCCCGAACCCGTCTCGGTAATATAACCGGCCTGCTGAGGACGCTGTCCATAACGGGTCGAACGACCGCCCTGAACCATCAGGAAGCGCCCGTTGTCGACCGAGGAACGCGAATTGACGTAGCCGGCGGCATCCTGAAAACGACCGCCCTGCTGGGACGTCTCGCGTTCGTATGCCATCAGGTCATCAAAGTAGGCATTGACGACCTCGCGCGGATTGAGGCCCAAAAAGCGAGCATAGCTCGAAATCATGCCCTGCGCATAGCCGCGCGGCGGCATCGAAGCAAAGTTACCGGTCTCGAAAAACTCGATGATCTGCGGCCTGATTTTGATGGTGTTGGCGACCTGCTGAATGGAAAGGCCCATTCGGCGACGCTGCTCGAGCAGCATGTCACCAAAGCGTGCAGCCATCAGAATCCTCCAAACTCACGATCTTCACGTGCCATCTCGGCGTCGACAGATTCCAGCGCGGCAAGCCCCTCCTCGTCCAACAGGACCTCGCGCGGCTTGGAACCGTCGGGCGGACCGACGACACCCTTTTCTTCCAGCATGTCCATAATACGCCCGGCACGCGCATAGCCAACCTTCAGACGACGCTGCAGGCCAGATGTGGAGCCCAGCTGCGATTCCACCACAATATGGGCGGCTTCCCAAATGAGCGGATCATCGTCTTGCGGCTCAGCTACTCCGGTGCGGACAATGCCGCCACCCACCATGGACATGGAAGCGGGCGCCACGGCAGACAGGATCTCCTCGTGGTAGTCGGGCTCGCTCTGCGACTTGACGAACTCGACAATCTCGTTGATTTCGTCGTCCGAGACAAAGCAGCCCTGGATACGGCGAGGCTTGCCCCAGTCGACCTTGGAGAACAGCATGTCGCCCAAACCGGTGAGCTTTTCGGCACCCATCTGGTCGATGATGACGCGCGAGTCGATGCCCGTGGCGACATTAAAGGCGATGCGGTTGGTGATGTTGGCCTTGATAAGGCCCGTCACCACGTTGGAACTGGGGCGCTGCGTGGCCACGATAAGATGAATGCCGGCGGCACGGCCCAGCTGCGCAATACGCACAATCGAGGCCTCCACGTCCTTGCCGGCGACCATCATCAGGTCCGAAAGCTCGTCGATGATGATGACCAGGTAGGGCATCTTTTGCGGCGGGTTATCGTAATGCTCAAACTCGCCGGCGGCCTGCTTTTCGTTGTAGGTCGAGATCTTACGCACGTTGAGACGCTCGAAGACCTTCAGGCGACGCTCCATCTCGGACACGGCCCATTGCAGAGCGCTCGCGGCCTGCTTGGGCTCAGTCACCACGGGCACATAGAGATGCGGCAGACCGTTATAGCCCGCAAGCTCGACGCGCTTGGGGTCGACCATGATCAGGCGAACATCCTCGGGAAGGGCGCGCATGAGCAGGGTCGTGATGATGGAGTTGATCATGACCGACTTACCGGAACCCGTGGTACCGGCAATAAGCAGGTGGGGCATCTTGGCGAGATCGGCGACAACCGGCGTGCCCTCGGCATCGCGACCAATGGCTAGCTCGAGCGGACCGCCCTTCACATAGGGCAGCACGTCGCCCAGGTTGACGTTCTGGCGCTTGCGGTTGGGAATCTCGATGCCCACGAGCGAGGTGCCGGGGATCGGGGCAAAGATACGCACCGACTGGGCAGCGAGCGAAAGCGCGATATCGTCCTCAAGGCTCGAAATCTTACTCACGCGCTCGCCCTCGCCGGGCTGAAGCTTAAAGGTCGTAACCGTGGGGCCGGCGATCCAGCCGACCACGCGGGCACTGCGGCCAAACCTGTCTCTTATACACATCTCCGAGCCCACGAGACACTGAGCGATCTCG